>JBIOES010000086.1:0-8550 GCA_044446265.1 Solirubrobacterales bacterium | reverse complement strand
GTCCCGGCGCGAGCAACCGGGTGGTCGCCGAGGGCTCGGGCATCTCCGACCAGGGCCAGATCTCCAAGCTGCTCGCGCGCCTGGACACGCTCGGCCTCGCGCACAACGTCGGCCGCGGCCAGCCCAGGGGGGCGCCCAACGCCTGGCGGCTCACCGCGCGTGGGGAGGAGGTGCAGGGGGCGATCCGTTTGCAGGGCGGATAGGGGCTCGAGCCCACCGGTGCGCGCGATCGAGCTGGTTGCCCATCGAGCCGGCTTTCGCCTGGATACACACTGAGGTAGTGTGATACACTACTCGCATGAGTAAGAGGCTTCAGGTGGTCGTCGCGGAGGACGACCTCGAGCGCTACGAGCGCAGCGCGCAGGCAGCGCAGCAGACGCTCTCCGAGTGGGCGCGCCAGGCGATGAACGCCGCCGAGCGCGAAAGGTCGAGCGGGGATGTCGAGGCCAAGCTGGCCCTGATCCGCAAGGCGGCGACGTACAACCTGACCCCCGCGGTCGACATCGACACCATGCTCGCCGAAATCGACACGCGTTTCGACCAGGATCTCCCAGGTCTTGACTTGTGATCTTCGTCGACTCGAATATTCCCATGTACATCATTGGGAAGGATCATCCGCGCAAGGTCGACTCTCAGCGCCTGGTCGAGCGGTTCGCGAGCGAACGCCGGCGCCTGGTGACCAGCGGCGAGGTCTTCCAAGAGATCCTGCACCGCTATATCGCAGCGGATCGGCGCGGAGAGATCGAGCTGGCGTTCCATACGCTGGGCGGCATCGTGGACAACGTATTCTCGGTGCGCGAGGAGGATGTCTTCGCCGCCAAGGATCTGACCCATGCCCATCAGCAGCTGTCCGCGCGCGACGCGCTGCACGCCGCTGTCATGCGTCGCAACCACATCGGCGAGATCCTCAGCTTCGACCGGGGGTTCGACCTGCTGCCATGGGTTGTGCGGATTCCAGGCCCCGTCCGCCCTGCCCCTGCAGGTTGATCTGTCCATCGGGCACGACGCCTGGTCTTGCGAAACCGGGATCTACATGCGAATCGCATGTGGTAATTTGATCTGCATGGCATCCATTCAGATTCGCAACGTTCCCGACCAGCTGCATCGTGAACTGAAGGCTCGTGCCGGGGAGTCGGGGATGACCCTCTCCAACTACCTGCTCGCGGAGATACGCGAGGTTGCGGTGAAGCCCACGATGCGCCAGTGGCTAGACGGTGTCAGCCGGTTGGAGCCGGTCGAGACGAGCTTGACCTCGAGCGAGGCCATTCACCTCGAGCGCGAACGCGCGCCCATTTGATCGTCGCCGACGCCAGCGCGATCGGGGATGTGCTGCTCGACAATCGCCACGCGTCGGCGCTCCGCTCCGTGCTCGCAGGGCACTCGGCGATCCACGTACCCGAGCACTTCCACGTCGAGATCATCTCGCTGCTGCGCAGCCACGCGTTGCGCGGCGAGCTCGGCGAGCGTCGCCGCGCGCAGGCGGTGAGCTGCCTGCGCGGGCTGCGCGTCGTGCGCTACTCCGCGATCGAACTGCTCGACGCCGTATGGGAGCTGCGCGACTCGCTCTCTGCTTACGACGCCGCCTACCTCGCCCTTGCCCGCCAGCTCGGGCTGTCGCTCGTCACCTGCGATGGAGGGCTCGCCGAGGCCGCGCGCGCTGAGGGCCGGTTGGCCGAGCTGCCTGCTGCCCGATCGGTCGGGCCGTGACGCCCTTGGTTTGAGCCCCAACCCTGCTACGGTCCCCACATGGGCGGCGAGGTCGCCCGTGGGGTTCTTGCCTTTCTTTGTTGGCGCTCCTACGCGCGGATGGGGTCAGTCAGTCGAATCTCCCTCCGCAGCAGGCAATCACGATGATTGCCAGAACACAAGGAGCATCACCAACATGACGCATGAAACGTTCGCCGACCTCGGCGTGTCCGAGGTCGTCGTAAGCGAGCTCGCCCAACGCGAGATCACCACGCCGTTCGCGGTGCAGAGGATGG
Source organism: Solirubrobacterales bacterium (assembly GCA_044446265.1). GTDB lineage: Bacteria > Actinomycetota > Thermoleophilia > Solirubrobacterales > Solirubrobacteraceae > Palsa-744. Next base: position 6,568 of record JBIOES010000086.1, on the reverse strand, counting down.
TCATTCCAGACATCCTCGCCGGGCACGACCTGCTCGCGAAGTCCCCCACCGGCTCGGGCAAGACGCTTGCCTTCGGGGTGCCACTGGTGGAAGGGCTGAAGGACTCCGACGCGCGCCCCTCCGCGCTCGTGCTGGCGCCCACGCGCGAGCTGGCCTTGCAGATCGTCGAAGACCTGCGTCCGATCGCCCACGCCCGTGCGCTCTCGATCGCCGCTGTGTATGGCGGCGCGGGGATCGTCAAGCAGGCACGCCTTGCCGCGCGCGCCCACATCCTCGTCGCCACGCCCGGGCGGTTGCTCGATCTGATCGAGCGCGGCGACATCTCGCTGCAGCGCGTGCGCCTGCTGGTGCTCGACGAGGCCGATCGCATGCTCGATATGGGCTTTCGCCCAGTCGTGGATCGGATCGTGCGCATGACCGCCCCCAAGCGCCAGACGCTGCTCTTCTCCGCGACGCTCGAAGGCGAGGTGGGGCGCGTGGCGAAGCTCTACACGACCAACCCCCGCCGTCACGAGCACGTCGCCTCCGCCGAGCACACCGCGCAGGTCGAGCACCGCTTCCTCGAAGTCCCCCACGAGGGCAAGGTCGCGCGCCTGGTGAGCGAGCTAAACGAGGCCGAGCGCGGGCTCACGCTCGTGTTCGTGCGCACCAAGCGCGGCGCGGATCGGCTCGTGAAGAAGCTCACCGCCTCCAAAGTGCGCGCGGTGGCGATGCACGGCGACAAGTCCCAGGCTCAGCGCGAGCGCGCGCTCGCGAGCTTCGAGTCGGGCAAGGTCGATACGCTCGTCGCCACCGACGTCGCCGCGCGCGGAATCGACGTGGTGGGCATCACGCACGTGATCAACTTCGACATCCCCGCCACGCGCGAGGATTACGTGCACCGCGTCGGGCGCACCGCCCGCGCGGGCGCCAGCGGCGTAGGGCTCACGCTCGTCGCCCAGGATCAGGCGCGCGAGCTGGTTGGCATGGTCGGCGAGCTCGGGCTGCACCGCGAGCTGGCGCTGGGTGGGTTCTCGAGCGACGTCACGCGAGGCCGCGAGCGTCCCGCGTCGATGCGACGCGGGCAGGGCCCTGCCCGCCATCCCAGTGCCGCCCCCAACCGCTCGGGCCGGTCGCAGGGCAGCTCAAAGGGGAGTGGCCGGCGTGGCCGCTCGGGTGCCCGCTCACGCTGACGGTGCATTCCGTGGGAACACGCGCTAACTTGCACTTAGTCTCATGAGTACAAACTACGTCTCCGGCGGGCCGCTGGAAGCTCGTCCTGGACCAGACGATGTCCAGCCTCCCGAATATGAATGGTTGAACCGGGCCCTGACGGGGCTCATCACCGTCGGCCCGATGCTCGCGCTCGTATTCGTCGGCTGGCAGCTGTGGGACGGCCTGCTGGGCGGCTCGGACCTGATTGTCTTCGCGATCCTCTACACGCTCACGGGCCTGGGGATCACGATCGGCTTTCACCGGCTCTTCACGCACCGCAGCTTCAAGACCTCGCCGGCCATGCGCGGGATCCTGGCGGTGCTCGGCTCGGCCGCGATCGAGGGACCGATCATCTCCTGGGTCGCCGACCATCGCAAGCACCACGCGTTCTCCGACCGTGAGGGCGATCCCCACAGCCCCCACGTCGATCACGCCAAGGGTTTGCGCGGAACCCTGCGCGGCCTCGGCCACGCGCATCTGGGCTGGCTGTTCATCCACACCGAGCGCGGCTCGCGCGAACGCTACGCACCGGATCTGCTGGCCGACCCTGTCGTCTCGTTCGTGGATCGCACCTTCTTCGTGTGGGCGATCGGAGGGTTGGCGGCCGCCTTTGTGCTGGGGGGGCTGATCGGCGGGACTTGGCGCGCGGCCCTCACCGGACTGTTGTGGGGCGGGGCGATCAGGATGCTGGTGCTCCACCACGTGACCTACTCGATCAACTCGCTGTGCCACTTCTTCGGGCGCCAGGACTTCGTCACCGGAGACCACTCCCGCAACCTGGCGTGGCTCGCGCCGCTCTCCTTCGGGGAGGCATGGCACAACAACCACCACGCCTTCCCCACCTCCGCCGAGCACGGCCTCAACTGGCGCCAGTTTGACGTCTCCGCGCTGATCATCCGCGGCATGGAGCGCGTGGGGCTTGCCTGGGACGTCGTGCGCGTCCCCGAGGAGCGCCGCGTGCAGAAGCGCTACATCGCCGTCTGAAGGACTCGCCACGGCCCGCACGGCTCGCTTGCGGCCTCGCCCGAGCAGAGGCCCGCGTTCGCGCGGCTCGCTCGCTGTGAGCCTTCGACGCTAGTCTCAACTCCCGTGTCAGGCGTCCCTTCGGTGCGCGAGATCCTCGCCGGGCGCGTGGGCGAGGAGATGGCGCTCAACCAGCGCTATCTGAACCCGCAGATGGGGCGCATCCTGCGCACGCTCGGCTTCGATCGCGTATGGGTGCGGGGCGAGGGCGCGCATCTGATCGACTCCCACGGACGGCGCTATCTCGACCTCCTCAGCGGCTACGGCGTGTTCGCGATCGGGCGCAACCACCCAGCCGTGCGCGAGGCCATCGAGGAGGCGCTGGAGGCGCGCACCGCCAATCTGCCCCAGCTGGGGGTGACGCTGCTCAGCGGCGTCCTCGCCGAGCAGCTGCTCGCGCGCGCGCCGGGAAGCGTCGAGGCGATGGTGCCCGCCAACAGCGGCGCTGAGGCGGTGGAGGCCGCGATCAAGATCGCCCGCGCTGCCACCGGGCGCGCGCGGGTGCTCCACTGCGAGCACGCCTTCCACGGGCTCACGCTGGGTGCGCTCTCGCTGGGCGGCGAGAAGATCTTCCGCGAGGGCTTCGAGCCGCTGCTCCCCGGCTGCCAAGCCGTGCCTTTCGGTGAGGTGGATGCGCTCGAGCGCGAGCTCGAACGCGGCGATGTGGCCGCGTTCGTCGTGGAGCCCGTGCAGGGCAAGGGCGTCAACCTCCCCCCGGAGGACTATCTCCAGGCCGCGCAGCGAGCGTGCCGAGCGGCGGGGGCGCTGTTCGTGTGCGACGAGGTGCAAACGGGCCTCGGGCGCACTGGGCGCTTCCTCGCGCTGGAGCACTGGGGCCTTCAGCCCGACATGGTGTGCCTCGCCAAAGGGCTCTCCGGCGGGATGGTGCCGATCGGCGCGGTGCTCGTCTCGCGCGGCGCCTTCGACGCGGTCTTCGATGGCATGGAGCGCGCGGTGCGCCACGGCTCGACCTTCGGCGGCAACGACCTCGCCGCGGCAGCCGGCCTGGCGACGCTGCGCGTGCTGGAGAGCGAGGGACTGGTGGATCGAGCGCAACGGTTGGGAGCATTGCTGCTGGAGCTCACGCGTCCGCTCGCCGAGCGCCATGCGAGCGTCAGGGACGTGCGCGGGCTGGGCCTGATGTGGGCGATCGAGCTGGGCCCGCCCGAGGGGCGCTCCGCTCGCGCGCTATGGGGGCGGCTGGAGAGCGCGCAGCCGGGCCTGTACTCGCAGCTGGTCCTGCTCCCCCTCTTCCACGAGCATGGGATCCTCTGCCAGGTGGCGGGCCACCGCATGAACACGATCAAGGCCCTCCCGCCGCTGGTGATCGAGGAGAGCGAGATCAGGCGCTTCGCGGCGGCCCTGGAGGAGGTCGTGGCCGGTGCCGAGCACCTGCCACGGGCGCTCACGCGCTTCGGCCTGGGCATGGCCCGGCGCGGGATCGGCGCCCGAGCACGCTAGCCTGCCTGCGGGCCGGCCTGCTGCTCCGCGCTGCGCACAACACCCTCCTGCTTGGCCCATCCCGTATCGGCCGCCCGCTCATCCCACCATGCCCACTCCCCGCTCAGACATCCGCAACGTCGCGATCATCGCGCACGTCGATCACGGCAAGACGACGCTCGTCGACGCCATGCTGTGGCAGTCCGGCGCGTTTCGCGCCGGGCAGGATGTGGCCGACCGCGTGCTCGACTCGATGGATCTCGAGCGCGAGAAGGGCATCACGATCCTCGCCAAGAACACCGCCCTGCACTACAAGGGCGTGAAGCTGAACATCGTCGACACCCCCGGCCACGCCGACTTCGGGGGGGAGGTGGAGCGCGGGTTGACGATGGTCGATGGGGTGCTGCTGCTGGTGGACGCCTCCGAGGGGCCGCTGCCGCAGACGCGCTTCGTGCTGCGCAAGGCGCTCGAGTCCCGCCTGCCGGTGATCCTCGTGGTCAACAAGGTCGATCGCCCCGACGCGCGCGTCGCCGAGGTGGTCGACGAGGTGTATGAGCTGTTCCTCGATCTCGACGCGCAGGAGGATCAGATCGAGTTCCCGATCGTCTACTGCAACGCTCGCGCTGGCCGCGCCTGCCTGGAGTACCACGAGGGAGGGCCCACCGAGGGCGATCTCGGCCCCCTGCTCGACCTGCTGCTGGAGCGCATCCCCGCGCCCACCTACGAGCCCGAGCACCCCCTGCAGGCGCTCGTGACCAACCTCGACGCCTCCCCCTACGTCGGGCGCCTGGCTGTATGCCGCGTACGCGAGGGACACATCCGCAAGGGCCAGACGCTCGCCTGGTGCAGAGCGGACGGCACGATCGAGCGCGCGCAGGTCTCGGAGCTCTACATAACCGAGGCGCTCGACCGTGTCGAGGCGCCGGAGGCCGGGCCGGGGGAGATCATCGCTGTCGCGGGCCTCGCCGAGGTGACGATCGGCGAGACGCTCGCCGACCTCGAGGACCCCCGCGCGCTGCCCGTCATCTCCGTGGACGAGCCCTCGCTGTCGGTGACGATCGGCATCAACACCGCCCCGCTGGCGGGCCGCGAGGGCACCCGTCTCACCGCGCGCCAGGTCCGCTCGCGCCTGGATCAGGAGCTGGTTGGAAACGTCTCGCTGCGAGTGCTCGACACCGAGCGTCCGGACGCCTGGGAGGTGCAGGGCCGCGGCGAGCTGCAGCTGGCGATCCTCGTGGAGATCATGCGACGAGAGGGCTTCGAGTTGACAGTGGGCCAGCCGCGCGTGCTCGAGCGTGAGATCGACGGCCACCGCTGCGAGCCCGTCGAGCGCCTGGCGATCGACGTGCCCGAGGACTATGTCGGCGTCGTCACCCAGCTGCTGGCGCTACGCAAGGGGCGCATGGAGCACATGACCAACCACGGAACGGGGTGGGTGCGCATGGAGTACCTCGTCCCCGCCCGCGGGCTGATCGGCTTTCGCACGGAGTTCCTCACCGAGACGCGCGGCACGGGCCTGATGCACCACGTCTTCGACCGCTGGGAGCGCTGGGCGGGGGAGCTGCGCACGCGCGTCACGGGAGTGCTGGTCTCCGACCGCCGCGGGGAGACCGCGCAGTTCGCGCTGATGAACCTGCAGGAGCGCGGCACGCTCTTCGTGGGGCCCGGCACAGAGGTGTACGAGGGCATGATCGTGGGCGAGAACGTCCGCTCGGACGACCTCGACGTGAACGTGTGCAAGGAAAAGCATTTGACGAACATGCGCTCCTCGACCTCCGATGTGCTCGTGCGCCTGGTGCCCCACCGCGAGCTGACGCTCGACCAGGCGATGGAGTTCGTGCGCGACGACGAGTGCGTGGAGGTAACGCCCGCGAGCGTGCGCCTGCGCAAGGCCGAGTTGGGGAAGACCGATCGGATGAAGGCCGCACGGCTGCGCAGATGATGCGCTCGGGGTGGGTTCTGCCTGCCAGATTGAGTACCGTCTATCTGCATGGGGGCACGCCGCGGATCGGACATGTCAGCAGGGAAGGCGGTGCTGGGCCTCGTGATCCAGCGGCCCGGCTACGGCTACCAGCTGGAGCAGCGCGTCAAGGAGCGCTTCGGCTCGGCGCAGTTCGTCGCGTCGAGCATCTACAAGGCGCTCGGCCGCCTGGAGAAGGACCGCCTGATCCGCGTCGTGGGCGGGGAGGAGCTCGAGCTCCTCGACGCCGAGCGTTCGCGGCGCATCAAATACGAGGCCACGCCCGAAGGGGTCGCCTACTTCAGGCAGTGGCTGCGAGCCTCCTCCTCGGTGCCGCTGGTGCGCGAGGAGCTGCAACTGCGGATCGCGTTCTGCGAGCCGCATGAGCTGCCGCGGCTGATCGAGATCGTCGAGGGCGAGGAAATGGTGTGCCTGACGATGCTGGGCGACTTCCAGCGAAGCATCGACGACGACGAGGAGACCCTGGATGGACCGCGCGAGTGGTCGCGTCTGATGGACATGGCCGTGGACCACGCCGAGGCGGGCTTCTGGGACGCGCGAATCAGGTGGCTGCAGGACGTGCGGCTGTTCCTGGAGGGGCTGCGCGAGGAGGCCGAGCGTCACGCCGCTCAGGCCGCCTGGAGGGCGCGGTGACCGGTCCGCTGCTGACGCTCACAGGGGTCAGCCGCTGTTACCGGCGCGGACGCCACGAGCTGCGGGTGCTGATCGACGCGTCGCTCACGCTGGGCGCCGGGGAGATGGTGGCCGTGCTCGGACAGCGCGGCGCGGGCAAGACGACGCTGTTGAAGATCGCCGCGGGCATGGAGCCGCCCGATGGAGGTAGAGTGAGTTTTGACGGATGGGACTTGCCCGATCTATCGGATGCTCAGCTCTCGCGCCTGTTGGGCGAGCAGATCGGCTGGGTGCAGAGCGCCGGGGGTGGATGGGGTC
>JBIOES010000085.1:0-8577 GCA_044446265.1 Solirubrobacterales bacterium | reverse complement strand
GTCCAGCCCACCCCCATCTACGAGACGCTCGCTATGGGCCTCGTCGCCTACCTGCTGTGGCAGCTGCGCGACCGCGTTCGCCCCGGGGTCGTGTTCGCGCTGTATCTGGTGCTGAGCGGGCTCGAGCGCTTCCTCGTCGAGTTCGTTCGCCGCAACGCCGAGGTGCTCGGCGGCCTCACCGCGCCGCAGCTCGAGAGCATCGCGCTGGCCGTCATCGGGCTCGCGTGGCTGGCGTGGATGGCCCGCTCCGCGGGGGGCCTGCGCGGCCTGCGCACGGGCTTCGGCGCCGCTCGTCCGACGACCGCCTGAATTGCAAGCGATAATGGCCCCCATGGCCACCGGTACGAGCCTCTCGCACGTCTTTCCCCTCGACTCCGCTCTGAACGAGCGCGGTGTCCTGGAGGTGGGCGGCTGCGATGCGCTCGAGCTCGCGCGCGAGTTCGGCACCCCCGCCTATGTGGTCGCCGAGGAGGATCTGCGCACCCGCGCTCGCGCCTTCCTTGCCGCCGGCCACGCGGCCGGCCACGCTGACCTGGCTGTCGTCTACGCCTCGAAGGCCTCCGCCTGCACCGCCCTGCTGGAGGTCTTTGCGCAAGAGAGCCTCTGGTGCGACGTCGCCTCCGGCGGCGAGCTCCACCTTGCGCTCGCCGCCGGCTTCCTGCCCGAGCGCCTCGTCCTGCACGGCAACGCCAAGTCCGAAGCCGAGCTGCGCACTGCCCTGCACCATCGCGTGGGTCTGGTGGTGGTGGACAACTTCGACGAGATCGATCGCCTGGAGCAGCTGCTCGTCGAGGAGGGCCGTGCCGACGGCGTCGACCCTCAGCCGGTGCTTGTGCGCGCCACCCCCAACGTGCGGGGGGACACCCACGAGAAGATCTCCACCGGCCAGGCCAACTCGAAGTTCGGCTTCGGGATGGACGCCGCACGCGAGGCCATCGAGCGTATGCGGGCAGTGCCCGGCCTCGACCTGCGCGGCATCCACGCTCATGTCGGCTCGCAGCTGCTCGAGCTCGCACCCTTCGAGCGAGCCGCCGCGCAGCTTGCCACGCTCGGCCGCTTTCCCGTGTGGGACCTGGGGGGCGGGCTGGGGGTCGCCTATACCCCGGATCAGCACCCGCCCGCGATCGAGGACTACGTCTCCGCTGTGGTGAACGCCGCGCGCACACACCTCGGCGCCCATGAGCGCCTCTTGATCGAGCCGGGCCGCTCGCTCACCGCGAACGCCGGCGTCACCCTCTACACGATCGAGTCGATCAAGCGCAACGTCTCCCTCTGGGTGGCCGTCGACGGCGGCATGTCCGACAACCTGCGCCCGATGCTCTACGACGCCACCTACGAGGCCCATATCGTGGATCGTCCGGGCGGGGACATCGAGTGCGTGCTCGCGGGCAAGCACTGCGAGTCCGGCGACATCGTCGTGCGTCGCGCGCTGCTCGACGACCCGCGGCCGGGCGACGTCGTGGTGACGCCCGCCACCGGCGCCTACGGCCACACGATGGCCAACAACTACAACGGAGTTCCCCGCCCTCCCGTGGTCTTCTGCCAGGGCGGTCACGCGCGTGCGGTCGTGCGCCGCGAGTCCTTCGAGGATCTGACGGCCCGCGATGTCCGCTGAGCGCTCCTCTTCGGCGCCCGCCGCCGGCCACACCGCAACGCGGCCCTCCTCGGACCCCCTTGGGGGGTCCTCCTTATCCAAAAAACCCTTCCCCATCGGGCTGCTCGGCCGGGGTACGGTGGGCTCCGCCTTCGCCGAGCTGCTGGCGCAGCGCGCCGAGCATGTCGCTCGGCTCACCGGGCGCACCCCCGTGCTCGCGGGCGCGCTCACGCGCTCCGGCGGGCGCTTCGAGGAGATCCTCGAGGACTCCGAGCTCGTGATCGAGCTGCTCGGGGGCATCGAACCGGCGCGCGACTTCGTGCTGCGCGCGATGCGCTCTGGGCGCCACGTCGTCACCGCCAACAAGCAGCTGCTCTCCCAGCACGGGGAGGAGCTCTTCGCCGCGGCCAGCGAGCACGGTGTGCAGCTGCGCTTCGAGGCCGCCGTCGCCGGCGTCGTGCCGGTCGTGCGCGTGCTCTCGGAGTCCCTCGCCGGCGCCCACATCGAGCGCATCCACGGGATCGTCAACGGCACCACCAACTTCATCCTCTCCGAGATGGAGCAAGGCTCCACCTACGCCGAGGCTCTAGCTGAGGCTCAGCTTCAGGGTTACGCCGAGGCCGACCCCTCCGAAGACGTATCGGGTAAGGATGCGGCGGCAAAGATGGCCATTCTCGCCCGCCTTGCCTTTGGGACCCCCGTGCGCCTGGAGGACGTTCCCTACGAGGGCATCGAGCACCTCCAGGGCGACGACCTCGCCTACGCCCGCGAGCTCGGTCTCGGGCTGAAGCTGATCGGCACCGCCGAGCGCCTCGATGGGGGCCTCTCGGTGCGGGTGCACCCCGCGTTCCTCTATGCCGGCCACCCCTTGGCCTCGGTTGGCGGCCCCTTCAACGCCGTCACCGTCGAATCGGACGCCATCACCGAGATCACCATGTCCGGCCCCGGCGCGGGCGGGGTGCAGACCGCCTCCGCCGTGCTCGGCGACGTCGTCAGCGTGATGCGTCGCCCCGCCTCGCCGCCCGCTCCGCTGGAGCCGCTCGAGCTGGTGGCCGACGTCTCGAGCTCCTTCTACCTGCACATGGAGGTCGCCGACCGCCCCGGCGTCCTCGCCGCCGTCGCGCAGGTGCTGGGCGAGCACGGCGCCTCGATCAAGTCCGTCGTGCAGCGCGGCCTCGGCGAGAACGCGCGCCTGGTGATGGTCATCCACCCGCTTGCATCCTCGCGCCTGCAAGAGGCCGTGGAGCGCATCGGCGAGCTCGACTTCCTGCGCTCCGCTCCGCGCGCGATAAGGGTGATCGAAGAGGAGTTCAAATGACCACGCGCACGCATGCCGGCGCTGGATCTGCGTCCTCGCTCGCTCGTGTGCTTAGCACACTTCGCTCACTGCGTCCTTGCCCAGCTTGGCCTGCGTGTGCGTGGTGTGTCGAGAAAGAGTCATGAGCCACATCCCGCTGATCGAGCGCTACCGCGAGCGGCTGCCCTTCGCGCCCGGGGACCCTCTCGTGACCCTCCAGGAGGGCTCCACGCCGCTGCTGCGCGCGCCCATCCTCTCGGAGATGGCCGGCGCCGAAGTGCGCCTCAAGCTCGAGGGCGCCAACCCCACCGGCTCCTTCAAGGACAGGGGCATGACCTGCGCCGTCTCCGCCGCCGTGCGCGAGGGCGCGAAGGCCGTCATCTGCGCCTCCACCGGCAACACCGCCGCCTCCTCTGCCGCCTACGCCGCACGCGCCGGCATCACCTGCGCGGTGATCGTGCCCGATGGCAACATCGCCGCCGGCAAGATGGCCCAGACGCTGATGCACGGCGCCCGCGTGATCGCACTCGACGGCAACTTCGACCGCGCGCTGGCGCTCGTGCGCGAGATGACCGAGACCCACCCCATCGCGCTCGTCAACTCCGTCAACGAGTTCCGCATCGAAGGCCAGAAGACCGCCGCCTTCGAGTTGCTCGAGGACATGGAGGGGTCGCTCGACGCGCTCTTCATCCCCGTGGGCAACGCCGGCAACATCACCGCCTACTGGCGCGGCTTCACCGAGATGGGCGCCGCCCCGCGGCTCTTCGGCCTCCAGGCCGAGGGCGCCGCCCCGCTGGTCCTCGGTCATCCCGTGGAGCACCCCGAGACGGTCGCCTCCGCGATCCGCATCGGCAACCCCGCCCGCTGGGAGGATGCGATGAGCGCCGTGCTCGACTCGCGCGGGGCCATCCGCGCCGTCAGCGATCGGGAGATCCTCGCTGCCTACAGACTCATCGCCTCGCGCGAAGGCATGTTCTGCGAGCCCGCCTCCGCGGCCTCGGTTGCCGGCCTGCTCAAGTACGGCGCCAACGGGGCCGAGCGGATTGTCTGCGTGCTCACCGGCCGCGGCCTCAAGGACCCCGAGACGGCGCTCGAGAACAACGACGGCATCACGATCCACTGCACCGCCGAGATGGGGGCGCTGGAAGAGGCGGTCCTGGGTTGATCCGCAGGCGCCTGGTGCGCGTGCCCGCCTCCTCGGCCAACCTCGGCCCGGGCTTCGACTGCCTGGCGGCGGCGCTCGCGCTTTACCTGGAGCTGGAGGTGGAGGAGACGGGGCGCTTTGCCGTGGAGACCAACCTGCCCGTGGCGCGCGGCCGCGAGAACCTCTGCGTGCACGCCTTCGAGCGCCTTCACTCCGCGGATGGGTTCACCTTCCGCATCCGCTCGCAGATCCCGCTCTCCGGGGGCCTTGGCTCGAGCGCCGCGGCGATCGTCGCGGGGCTGATGGCCGCCGACCACCTCTTCGAGCTCGACGCCCCCCTGCTGGAGCTCGCGAGCGAGCTGGAGGGCCACCCCGACAACGTCGCCGCCGCCTTGCGCGGGGGCCTTGTGGTGTGCACCGACGGCGACGCCGTGCGCTTTGACCCGCCCACGGGCCTCGAGGCGCTCGCGGTGGTCCCAGAGGAGGCCGTCAACACCAAGCGCGCCCGTGCCGCGCTGCCGGCGCAGGTGCCGCTGGAGGATGCCGTCTTCAACGTCGCCCACGCCTCCCTGTTGACCTTGGGGCTGGCCCGGGGCGACTGGGACCTCGTCGCGCGCGGCCTGCACGACCGCCTGCACCAGCCCTACCGCGGCCCGCTGTTCCCGCGCTCGCTGGAGCTCGCTCACCGCGCGCGCGAGCTGGGGGCGCTCGGAGCGACCATCTCCGGAGCCGGCCCCACGGTGCTCGTGTGGTGCTTCTATGAGCAGACCGGCTCCGTCTGCGCTGCCCTGCAGCGCGAGGCGGAGGGATGGGCGACCGTCATGCGAGCGTCATTTGAGCAGCAGGGCGCCTACGTGAAGGCGCTGTAGAGCTAGACCGCCAGCCGCCCTCGCGCCTCCTCCATCCCAGGCAAGCGCCCCAGCAGCTCGTCCGCCAGCGCCAGGTAGTCGGCTCCCAGGTCCGGGCGGTGGTCGAGGATCGAGACCGCCCGCTCGGCCGACTCGGCGTAGGCGATCGAGCTGCGCACCACGCTGCTCATCACCTTCTCGCCGAAGCTCTCGCGCAGCGAGGCGAGCGCCTCGCGGGAGTGCACCGTGCGCATATCGGCGAGGTTCAGCACGATCCCCAGCAGCGACAGATCGGGGTTGAGGCTGTCGCGCGCCAGCTCGATCACCTCCATCGCCTGCTCGACCCCCTGCAGGGCGAAGTACTGCGCCTCGGCCGTCACCAGCGCGTAGTCGGCGGCCACCAGCGCGTTGACCGTCAACAGGCCCAGCGAGGGCGGGCAGTCGATCAGGATCGCTTCGTAGTCCTCCGGCACCGTGGCGAGTGCCCGGCGTAGCGTCAGCTCGCGTCCCATCCTGCCGCCCAGCATCAGCTCTGCCTCGGCGAGGCTCAGGTTGGCAGGCACCACATCCGAGTGGATCGCCTCCGCTAGCGTGGCGCGATCGGAGAGCACATCGGCGATCGTGGGCGCGGCGTCGGGTGCGACGTCGAAGTAGTCCGAGAGGTTGCCCTGCGGATCCAGGTCGATCGCCAGCGTGCGCACCTGCGCGCGGCGCAGCGCATCGGCGAGGGTACGAACGGTGGTGGTCTTGCCCGTTCCCCCCTTCTGGGAGATCACCGCGATCGTGTGCGTCATGGCCGCGATACTACGCGGCCGCGACTTCAGGGCCCACGCCTGGCGTGAGCCCTTATCCCACGGAGTGCAGCCCGAGCGGGGCGCTCGGTTGGCCGATCTGCTCGGCCATGACGCTCAGGAAGCCCAGCCGGTAGCGCCCCACGACGATCTCATCGCCGTCTTTCAAGACGCGCCACTCGATTCGCTCGCCGTTGACGAACACTCCGTTGAGGCTGCGATCGTCGAGCACACGAACCCCATCGGGCTGGCGCACGATCAGCGCGTGCCGGCGCGAAACGGTGGGGTCGTCGAAGCGCACATCCGCCGCCAGGCTGCGCCCCACGCGCGTCCACTCGCGCGTGAGCGCCACCACGTTGGGTTCGCCGCTCTCCTCGTAGACGATGTACTCGCCGGGCTCCTCGATCCGCTCGCGAACCTCCCCGAGCCACGCCTCGCGATCGGTGTCATGCGGCGGGGCGCCGGCGTCGCCGTGGGGCATCCGGGCGGTGCTGAACAGGGAGGCCCGCACGAAGCTGCGGCCGCCGCAGCCGGGGCAGTCGGTGAGCATGTCGCACGCGGAGAGCGTGAGCACATAGCCGCAGCGCTGACAGCGAAACGACCCGGTGCCGGCCATTGTGCCCGATGTCATCGACTCCATCAATGCACCTCCCTTTCGTCGAGGCGACGTGCTGGGATCGTATCTGCCGACGGAACCTCGTAGCAATCATAACGAGGGTGTCAACCTCTGCCACGAAAGGCTGCTCCTTGCTCATAAGAGGTTGGTAAGCGGCCTGTAGAGGTTTCGTAAAACTACCCGCCGCCAGGCTGTCCCAAACGGACAAGCTCGCCGGGGAGGAGGTGGGCGCGGGGCGGCGAACACCCCATCCGTGCCCGCGTCGGTTACACACTCAGAGGGTGGCGCAGTCGGCCGAAGGCCGGCTGGCCGAAACGGGGATTCGCGCCGGAGGCGCGTGTCTCCCGGCTTCGGTCGGGCCCCTCGCCCTTCCCAATCAGACCAACTCGAGCGCCTGTTGCTGCGCCGCGGCGTGGGCGCCTTGTCGGCGGATCGCCACCGCTGCAAGGACTGCGGGCGCACGCCGCTGGTGGGCGAGCGCGTGCACCTGTACGAGCGCAGCGTGGGGATCGTCTGCGAGCTGTGTCGTCCGCTGCGCCGCGAGGATCCAGCCGCGAGCGAGCTGGTGCGCCACGCCGAGCACGGTCACACCGTGCGCCTCGCCGCGCGCGCGGCGTAGTCTCTCCGCTCGCGTTCCGCGTCGTCTCCGCTCCCGTTTATAGACTCATGGGCGCCATGGGCCCGGTGAGCGTGTCGATCCTCATAGACGCCCCGCGCGAGGAGGTGTTCGACTACCTGCAGGATCTCGCCAACCACCCGGAGTTCACCGATCACTATCTGGTGGACTGGCATCTGACCCGCATCGACTCCGTGGGCCTCGGCGCTGGGGCGCGCTTTCGCGTGAAGGCGCCCGGCAACCGCTTCAGCTGGGCCGACGTGACGTTCGTCGAGGTGGAGCGTCCGCACCGCATCGTCGAGGCGGGCCGCACCGGCAAAACCAACCGCATCCGCACGCTCGGGGTCTACGAGCTGGCCCCGGGCACCGGCGGAACCACGCGCGTGCGCTTCACGCTGGAGACCGAACCGGCGACGCTCGCGGATCGCATCATGGAGAGCTTCGGCGCGCGCGGCTGGACCAAGCGCAAGAACAAGCGCGCGATGCGCCGCCTGCGCTCGATCGTCGAGGGTGGACCCGCGGCCCGCCCGCCCGGCGGGCGCGTCACGGTGGCCGCCGGATAGACTGCCGCGTCGCATGCGCTCCACGTCCGGCAGACCCATGTTCAAGAGTCTTGCGCTTGCCGCGCTGAGCATCGTCGCGGCGCTTGCCCTGGGCGCCTGCGGGGACTCCCATACGAAGGTCTCGGGCGGCACCTACGCGGGCGAGTCCGGCGCCAACGCGCCCTACCTCGATGTGGGTCCGCTGGTGTATGAGGTGCAGATCTCGCGCCAGCTCAACCCGTACGACGTCGAGGACTCCTCCTACCTCGTGGGGCTCACGCCTGCCCAGCGCCGGCTGGCGCCGGGCGAAGAGTGGTTCGGGGTGTTCCTGCAGGTCTACAACAACACCGAAGCTCCGCACCTCGCCGCGCCCGCCGTGACGATGAAGATCACCGACACCCAGAAGAACGTCTACGTCCCAATCGAGCCCAATGCGACCAACCCGTTCGCCTACCGCGCGGGCGTCGTGCCGGCCAAGAGCCGCGTGCCGGCGCCCAACACCGTTGCCTCGTTTGGGCCCACGCAGGGGGCGCTGCTGCTCTACAAGATCAGCATCGTCTCGCTGGACAACCGCCCGCTCACACTGAAGCTGGTGGATCCGCTCAACCCAGCCAATACGGCCTCGGCTGAGCTGGATGTGTAGGACGCCCGCCCTACTGCTTTAGACCGGCCTCCAGCACCTGGCGAGCGACCGGGGCGGCGGTGGCGCCGCCCGCGCCGTCGCGCACGAGCAGCACGCCCACGACGACGCGTGGGCGCAGAGCCGGGGCGAAGGCGGCGAACCAGGCGTCGGTGTTCTGTGGTTCGCCGGCGGAGCTCTTGCATTCGCTCGTCCCCGATTCGCCGGAGCCAGAGCCCGATTCCGAGCCCGATTCGGATTCGGACCCCGATTCCGATTCGCTCTTACACGACTTGGGGGTGGGTGGGGTTCCCAGTTCTGCCGTACCGGTCTTGCCCGCGACGGTCACGCCGGGGATCGCCGCGGCGGTGCCGGTGCCTTCGCGCACGACGCCGATCATCAGACGGCGCACGGTGCGAGCCACCGCGGGGCTCATCGCACGCGCCTGCGCGCCACCCGGGGCATGGGAGGCCGCGGTGACGGCTGCCCCGGCGGGGGCGAGGGTGAAGG
>JBIOES010000084.1:0-8729 GCA_044446265.1 Solirubrobacterales bacterium | reverse complement strand
GGCCCGATGCACGTGGGCCACGCGCGCAACGCCGCCTATGGCGACGCGCTGGCGCGCGTGCTCGTCCTGCACGGGCACGAGGTGGTGCGCGAGTTCTACGTCAACGACGCGGGCTCGCAGGTGCGCAAGCTGGGCGAGTCGATCCAGGCGCTTGCGCGCGGTGAGGAGGTGCCCGAGGACGGCTACAGGGGCGACTACGTGAAGCCTCTCCTCGCCAGCCTGGCCGGCGCCGACTCGATGGACCCCGCCGAGCTGGGACGCGCGGCGGTGGCGGTGATGGTGACGCAGACGCGCGCGTCGCTGGAGGGCTTCGGAGTGGAGGGCTTCGACCACTGGATCTATGAGAGCGAGCTCTACGAAGGGACCCCATCGGCGGTCGAGCACACCCTCTCGATGCTGGAGGAGCTGGGGCACACCTACCGCAGCGAGGGGGCGCTGTGGCTGCGCACCACCGCCTATGGCGACGACAAGGATCGCGTGCTGGTGCGCTCCAGCGGCGAGCACACGTACTTCGCCTCGGACATCGCCTACCACCAGGACAAGCGCGAGCGCGGCTTCGAGCGCCAGATCGACGTGTGGGGCGCCGACCACCACGGCTACATGGCGCGCATGAAGGCCGCCTACGAGGCCCTCGGCGGCGACCCGGGGCATCTGGAGATGCTGATCATGCAGCTCGTCCACCTAGTGCGCCGCGGCGAGCGGGCGCAGATGTCAAAGCGCGCCGGCGAGTTCGTCACGCTCGATGACCTCGTCGTGGAGATCGGGGTCGACGCAGCGCGCTGGTTCCTGCTCTCGCGCTCGCACGACACCACGATCGACCTCGACCTCGACCTCGCGCGCGAGGAGTCCGCCGAGAACCCCGTCTACTACGTGCAGTACGCCCACGCCAGGATCGCCTCGATGCTCGCCAAAGCGGGCGCCGAGCGCGTCGCGACGGCGCTGGCCGGGTCGGGGACCCCGGCGCAGGCGCCCCCGCTGCACCCCTCCGAGCGCGGTCTCGTCAAGCGCCTGCTGGCCTACCCCGGCGAGATCGAGGAGACCGCTCGGCGGCGCGCCCCCCATCGGATCGCCGCCTACGCGCTGGAGCTGGCGCAGGAGTTCACGGCCTTCTACCGCGACTGCCACGTGCTCGACGTGCAGCCCCGGGAGCTCGAGTCCTCGCGCATCGCGCTGTGCGTCGCCGCGCAGCGCGTCATCGCCGGTGCATTGCAGCTGCTCGGGGTGAGCGCTCCAACAGAGATGTAGAGAGGGGTGGGTGGGGCCTCATCGATCGAAGCGCGCCAGATCGGCCTCCAGGCGCGCGGTGTCGGCAGGGTCAGGGGCGAGCGCTGCCTCGCTCTGCTCTCCGCTCTCCCTTGCCGAGTGGCCCTCGCGCCGCCACCTGGGCAGCAGCAGCGCAAGCAACCCCAGCACCAGCACGAGAGCCATGAGCGGGACGAGGTAGGCGGCGAGGTCGAAGCCGTGGGTGCCGGGCAGCGCGAGCACCGTCGGGCCGTACTGGGCGACAAGCGCGCTCTTGATCTGCGCTTCGCTCTGACCCTGGTCGATCAGGCTCTGGATGAAGGCGCGCTCGCGGTCTGACTGGGGCGACTGGGCGACGTTCAGCGGGATCTTGCAGGTGACGCACATCACCTGGCTTTCGATCGCTGGGAGGCTCGCGCGGGGGGTTGCGGCGGACGCTGCGATGGGCACGATCGCAGCAGGACCCTGGAGCGCCAGCGCGACCCACAGGAGCGTGGCTGCAATGCGCGCACGGATGAGCCCCGGCGCCGGAGGAGCGAACCTCGATCGAGTGCGTGTCGCGACCCTCATGTGCTCTGCGCCAGCTTCACCGCGCTCTGCAGGAACGCGGGGGTGACCTCGCCGCGGGAGATCTTCACGATGCGCCCATCACGGGCGATCACGAAGCTCTCCGGCAGCTGATCGGTTCCATAGGAGTGCGCGAAGTTCCCGGTGGTGTCGCGCAGGTTGGGATAGGTGAGGCCGAAGCGGCGCACGAACTTCAGCGAATCCGGAGAGGCGTCGAGGTAGGTGACCCCGAGCACCGTGCCACCGTGGCTGCGCAGTTCGCGCTCGGCGTGCTCCAGTCGGGGGGCCTCCACCTGGCAGGGTTCGCACCAGGAGGCCCAGAAGTTGAGCACCACCACTCTGCCGCGGTAGGCGGCGAGCGATCCGCGACCGCCGCCCACGAGCGCCGGCAGCGAGACGCGCGCGTCGGGCGCCTGCGGCCACTGCTTCAGCGCGACCGCTTCGTCCAGCGTGCGGCTGGCGGCCTTGTGGGTCACGCCGTAGATCAGCAGCGCCAGCAGGGCTGCGCCCGCGAGCGAGGCGAGGATGGGAACGATCAGGCGCTTCACGAGGAGCTCCAAGGGTAGTGCGCCCCCTGTCGCGGGGTGGCGCCCACAGCCCGAGCGCCGAGCCGTGCCGCGGCGGCGTAACATCTGGCCTCAGCGCGGTGGTAGCTCAGTTGGTAGAGCGCGAGCTTCCCAAGCTCGAGGTCGCGGGTTCGAGGCCCGTCCGCCGCTTGAGGGCCGAGATGTCTTGGCGATCGGAGTCCGCGCGCGGCACAGGCGGTGCCAGTTCACGATAACTAATTCTAAATCAACTCTAAAGAATGGGCCGCAGAGGTCGATTGTCTGAGTTGATATGGCTGCCCAGCGCTCGAACTCAGAGAGGGATGAGATACGGGTGCCGGCGCCGCCCTCCGTTCCGGGGGAGCAGCCCGCGGAGGAC
This sequence comes from Solirubrobacterales bacterium, assembly GCA_044446265.1. Taxonomy (GTDB): domain Bacteria; phylum Actinomycetota; class Thermoleophilia; order Solirubrobacterales; family Solirubrobacteraceae; genus Palsa-744. Next base: position 5,996 of record JBIOES010000084.1, on the reverse strand, counting down.
CTTGGGCCTCTCGGTGAGGCGCTGAAGGCCAGAGCTGAGGACGTGCTCAGCCTGACGGTCGCGCTCAGCACGGGACCGGGCCACGAGGTCGATACGCTCGTTCAGGACAGCTTCGAACGGATCAGCAGGAGCTCCACGATCGCGGTGGCCCGCTGGATCGCGGGGGAGGGTCTGGAGGTGGCGCTCGAGGCGGGGCGGGAAACCTGGGAGATCTTCGGCGAGCTCGCCGCCCACCGCGCGGCGAGCCTGAACGAGGTGACCAGGCGCTGTCTGTTCTGGCGCAACTCGATGGCCGATGTGCTGCGCGAGAGCGCAGCGCAGCTGGATAGCTCCTCCGACGCCCTCTCCCAGGCCCTGAACATCTTGCAGCTGAGTCTCGAGTTCAGCCTCGTTCAGATGTGCGAGTGCTACGAGGCCGAGCGCCAGCGAACCGACGCGGAGCTCACACGGCGCGAGGAGGAGCTTGCGTTCCTGGCGACGCACGACCCGTTGACCGGTCTGCCCAACCGAACGTTGATCCTGGATCGCGTCGAGCAGATGCTTGCGCGCTCGCGTCGCAGCCAAACGCCGGTGGCGGCGCTGTTTGTCGATCTCGACAACTTCAAGAGCATCAACGACACGCTCGGTCACTCGGCCGGCGACGAACTGCTGCAAGCTGTGGCAGCGAGGCTCGACGGCATCCTGCGCGCCACCGATGCTCTGGGGCGCCTGGGTGGGGACGAGTTCGTCGTCATCTCCGAGGAGCTCACCCTGGCTGCGGGCCCCGAGCTGATCGCCGAGCGCCTGCTCGATGCGCTGAAGCAGCCGTTCAAGCTCGGGGCGGAGAAGGAGACCCGCGTGACCGTAACGGCGAGCATTGGGATCGCGGTCGGAGAGCGAACCTCGGCCGAGGATCTCCTGCGCGACGCGGACATCGCGATGTACCGCGCCAAGTGGGACGGCAAGAATCGCCACGTCGTATTCGAGACCGGCATGCAGGACACCGTGCAGAACCGCATGGAACTGGAGATGGACCTGCGCGAAGCCCTGGAGAAGGATGAGTTCTTCCTTGCCTATCAGCCCACGTTCGATCTGAGTGACATGAGCCCCAACGGGGTGGAGGCTCTGATCCGCTGGAGGCACCCGGTGCGCGGCGTGGTTCAACCCGACGATTTCATTCCGCTGCTCGAGGAGACAGGGCTGATCACCGAGATCGGCGGGTGGGTCCTGGAGGAGGCCTGCCGTCAGGGGGCTGCATGGCGAGCGGCCGGGTATCCGATCGGCATGGCCGTCAACGTCTCCGGGCGCCAGCTCGACACCGATCAGCTGATAGGCGACATCAAGGGCGCGCTCTCGAGGAGCGGCCTGGAGCCGGGAGCGTTGACGATCGAGATCACCGAGACGACGCTGATGCGCAACGTCGAGGAGACCGCTCGCCGGCTCGCCGCCGTCAAGCAGCTCGGCGTGCGGATCGCGATCGACGACTTCGGTACCGGGTACTCCTCGCTCGCTCACCTCCAGCGGTTCCCGGTCGACGCATTGAAGATCGACCGATCGTTCATCTCGGGCCTGAGACACAACCAGGAGGGCGAGACGCTGATCCACACTCTCGTGCAGCTCGGCAAGGCGCTCTCGATCGAGACGTTCGCCGAGGGCATCGAGGAGCAGCAGGAGCTCTCCCTGCTCAGAGACGAGGACTGCGACAGCGGGCAGGGCTTCCTGTTCGCCCGTCCCCTCGACGTGGCCGGCACCGAGGAGTTCCTGCAGAAGATGTCCGGCGAGGTCGCTCCTGCCGGGACGCAGGCGCCGCAGCGCACGTAGAGACGTCTGTTCACAAGGGGGAGCGGCTCCGCCCGGACAGCCGGCATCCCTCTCTACATCGCGGGAAAATGGCGCTAGCGCGAGGCCGAGCGCTCCGAGTCGAGTACACAAAGCCCCTGCTGAGGCTTGCCGATTCTCTGGCTACTTCCAGCTGCTTGACATCGATCCCGAATCGCGCTAGCAACGAAGACTCAACCAATCGCAAGGGAAGGTGCCATGACCAATATCGCAATCGCCAACTCAAGACGTGCCGGCCGGCACGTCGCGACCGGAGGCCTTTGGGCGCATCGTCTGCTCGCCGCTCTGGGCACGACCGTGGTCGCCCTGGCCGGATACGCACTGTTCCAGCCCCCGCCGGCAAGCGCCGGATACTCCGCAACCCCCTCGCTGAAAGAACCGTATCGAGCGTGCCCGTTGCCTGCACCGGGTCATTTCGAGTGCGAAGCGCTCGTCGTCCCGCTGCCCACCATCTCGGGCGCGCATCCGGGGCTCAGGACTCGCCCGCAGCTTGAAGGCAGCGGTAAGGAAGGCGGCTACAGCCCGCAGGATCTCCGTTCTGCGTACAAGTTGCCCGCAAAAGGCGGGCTGGGACAAACCGTGGTGATCGTCGATGCGTTCGACGATCCCAATGCTGGAGCGGATCTGAAAGTATACCGAAGCCAGTATAAACTCCCTGCATGCCCGGAAGAAAATGGATGCTTCAAGAAGGTCAATCAGGCTGGTGAAACCGGTAACTATCCCGTGCCCAGTGTCAGCTGGGCTGGGGAGATATCCCTGGATGTGGACATGGTCTCAGCAGTATGTCCAGAATGTCACATACTGCTGGTGGAGGCAACCACCAACGCTTGGGCCAACATGGGAGCGGCCGAGAACATGGCTGTCAAACTTGGGGCCAACGAGGTGAGCAACAGCTGGGCCGGCAAAGAGAACTCATGGTCGAAACTTGCCGAGGAAGAATATGACGCAAAGTATCTCAAACACCCAAAAATACCACTTCTCTTTGCCGCTGGCGACAACGCCTATGGTGTCGAATGGCCGGCTGCATCGCAGTACGGCGTAGCGGTTGGCGGGACCAAGCTCATGAAAGCGAACACCTCTCGGGAATGGGCCGAGAAGGTGTGGTCCAAAACAGGTAGTGGATGCAGCGCGTTTGAGGCCAAGCCCAAATGGCAGACCGTCATCAAAGCCTGCGCCACACGGATGGTGGGAGATGTTTCGGCTGTGGCCTCCACCGAAACGCCCGTATCCCTGTACAACTCATATGGGTCCAAAGGGTGGGTAAATTACGGCGGGACGAGCGTCGCCACCCCGATACTCGCCGCAGTGGAGGCTATCTCGAACAAGGCCGTAAGGGAAGCGGGGTCCGAATTCTTCTGGATCGGCGCGACAAAACTGTTCGACGTCACCGAAGGCAACAACGGAACATGTACGCCGCCCGCTGAAGACGAACTCTTCTGTACCGCAAGAGTGGGTTATGACGGTCCGACCGGCTGGGGTACACCCAACGGTACGCAGTAACAGCAGAGTAGACGCCCAACATCAATTTCTTCGTCAACGGTCGCGCTCCGCAATACGCCGGGGCGCGACCCGTCGGCAAAACTCACGGCAACAGCTCCAGCGCCTCGACATGCGCCGGACGCAGCAGCGAGAAGTGCCTGTGGTCGAGCGTCGCCACCTTGGGCTCGCCGAGTCTTTCGACGAGCGCGAACACGCTTGCGTCTACTACCCCCAGCGACTGATCGCTGTATTGCGCCTGTAGCTCGCGGCAGCGCATGAGGTCGGCAGTGGTTGAGGTCTCGAGCCGGTATGCCCCGGCCAGGAGGTCCTCGAGGAAGGTGATCCAAGCGTCTGCGCCCAGGCGCTGATGGCACCAGTAGTCGAGCTCGGCGAGCACGAGGACCGGTACGACGAGATCCTCATGGCTCTCGCCGAGCAGTGTGACGCACCGCTTGTGATCGGGGTCGGCTGCGTCCAGCGCGGCAAGCAGCGGGCCGGTGTCGAGCACCAGCGGCATCTACGACGGTCGGTGGGCAATCGGATACGCCGTCACCTCGGCGGCGGAGCGCCCATCGGTGGATCGCGCCACACCAAGGCGTGGGCGGTGAGAGGCGTGCAGGGCTATTGCCTTCTCGTCGATGGCCTCAGCCAGGACAGCTGTCAATGCGACCCCGCGCCTGCGCGCCTCTGCCTCGAGCGTGTCGAGCGAGGAGCGCTTGGCGGCGACGGTGGTGCGGCGCATGGGGCTCACCTCAATCTGATTCATGATGCTTGATTCTAGCATCTCGCAAGAGGACTACACTACGGATCCCCCGGAGATAGACTGGAGGGGATCGATGTCTGCGGCTGAGCCCGATGCCCACGATTTGACGGCCGCCGGCTCGAAACAACCCGGCAGGGCAGACGGCACCGAAGCGGACTCGACCGTCCCCGAGCACGGCGGACTCGTCCTCGCCGCGCTGATCGCGGTCGCGGCGGTGGCGAACCTCAACCTGGCGGTGGCCAACGTCGCGCTGCCGGACATCGGCAAGGCGTTCAACGCGGGGCAGACGGGGCTGGACCTCGTCGCGGTGGGCTACTCGCTGGGGCTGGCCGCCTCGGTGCTCTATCTGGGCGCGGTGGGCGATCGCTACGGGCGCAAGCTGATGCTCCTGCTGGGCATGGGGCTGTCGATCCCCGCGTGTCTGCTCGCCGCCCTGGCGCCTTCGATCGAGGTGCTGTTCGGGGCGCGCCTGCTGGGCGGGCTCTCCGCGGGCATGGCCTTTCCGACCACGCTCGCGTTGATCACGGCGCTGTGGTCCGGCCCGGCGCGCACCAGGTCGATCGCGCTGTGGTCTGGCATCGGCGGCGCGATCTCCTCGCTCGGCCCGCTGCTCTCCGGCGCGCTGCTCACGCAGTATGAGTGGGGCTCGGTCTTCCTGATCACGTTGCCGCTGGCGCTCGTGGCGTTTTTCATGGCGTGGCGCTTCGTTCCGGCGCACGTCAACGAGGCGACCGATCCCGTCGACAACCTTGGGGGCATCCTCTCGGTGGTGCTCGTGGCGGGTCTGGTGCTCGCGATCAACTTCGCGCCCGTGCCCAACAAGGGCACCCTGGCGCTTGGGCTCGGCGCGATCGCGCTCGCGGCGGCTGTCGCGGTCGTGATCCGCCAGCGCCACGTCGCCAATCCGCTGTTCGACCTCGGGATCGCGCGCCGGCGCGGCTTCTGGGTGGCGGCGTGCGCGGGGATCATCGTGTTCGGCACGCTGATGGGCGCGATGTTCGTGGGCCAGCAGTTCCTGCAGAACGTGCTCGGCTACTCCACGCTCGACTCCGGGTTCGCGATCATCCCCGCCGCCGTGTTCATGGTGCTGATCGCGCCGCGCTCGGCCAAGCTCGTCGACGTCCGCGGCGCGCGCTTCACGCTGCTCGTCGGCTACGTCTTCTGCCTGCTGGGGTTCCTGGTGATGCTGCTGCTGTGGAAGGAGAACATCGCCTATTGGAAGGTCGGCCTCGCCTACGCTCTGGTTGGCGCCGGCGTGGGATTCGCGGGCACACCAGCCTCGCACTCGCTCACCGGCTCGGTCCCCGTTCGGCGCGCGGGGATGGCCTCGGGAACGGCCGACCTGCAGCGCGATCTGGGAGGCGCGATCATGCAGTCGATCCTCGGGGCGCTGCTCACCGCCGGCTACGCCGCCGCCGTCGCCACCGCGGTCGCGGAATCGCCCGAAAAGGCCCGGCTCACCGACAACGTGCAGACCGAGCTGGAGCGCTCGTTTTCGAGCGCCGCCAACGTCGCACACCAGTATCCGGCCTATTCGAGCCAGATCATCGCCGGGGCGAAGTCGGCATTCCTTTCTGGCGATCAGTGGGCCTATACGGCTGGGATCGTCGCGATCCTGCTCGGCGCTGTGCTCGTCTTCTTCTGCTTCCCCAAGAAGGAGGAGGAGGCGAGGCTGCTGGCGCAGTACCGGGAGATGGACGCCGTCCCGGCGCTTGGGCCGGGGGGCGGCCACGATCCCTCGCCGGCCCCCCTCACAGAGCCGGCGCCCGGCTGAGGGCGATTGTCCGGTGCGACGACAGCCATGAGTGTTTCCTTTCCTCGACAGCGCCCGCGGCGACTGTCGAAGGGTGGGAGGGTGGTGGGCCAACACCGGCAGGGGGACGTTGCTTGGTTGACGAGGGTGTGTGCACCCGAGTGTCGGGGGGCCCACTACCCT
>JBIOES010000083.1:0-8870 GCA_044446265.1 Solirubrobacterales bacterium | reverse complement strand
CGTGGAGGACGCGGGCGCAGGCGAGCCGGGGCGCAGGCGGGGGCGCGCGATCACGAGCATGCGCACCAGCAGGTACACGAGCGGCGGATACGCGAGCGGCACCGACAGCCCGATGCGCGCGTGGTCGAAGAACGCCAGCGAGACCGACAGCGACAGCAGCACGAGCAGGTCGAGGTGTAGCAGCGAGAACGGCCTGCGCCAGTTGAAGAACGGCATGAAGAACGCCACGCACAGGGGCAGCCAGATGTAGAGCGCGGTGACGTGGCGCCCGAACGCGCCCGGGTAGCCGCGCGCCATCGTCCACGCCACCTGGAACCCGGCCCACTGCTCGAGCACCCGGCCCGAGGTATCGGAGATGTAGACCTGCACGATCTCCCGCGCGCGGTGCGAGAAGAAGCTCACCTGCCAGCGCCCGGGACCCTTCAAATACGCCCCCCCGTAGGAGCCCGGGTTGCGCGCGCGTTCGCGCCGCACGAGGGGCAGCGCTTCGGCGATGCGCAGCACCCCATCGGCTGAGAAGCGGCGACCCGGATAGGGGATTTCCGACGGCGCCACGGGCACGGGCGCGTTGGGATCGGTGCTCGCGCCGTACGCGAGCGGCACCGGCGCTAGTAACACTGCCACAGAAACCATCAGTACCAGTCGTGGGAGCACAGTCCGAGGGTACCGGCGCGCAGGGGCTCAGATGGACTCAGATGGAAACACCGCCAGCACGGGGGGAGCCCGAACGCATTGACCGAACGCCGGTGCTCCGGCCCCCGCTTTTGGGAGGGTGCGAATCGATGATTGGCTTGCGATGTGGGAGCTCCGGCAAAGCAGCCACGAGCGCGAACGCGCGCACAGACGCGCGCACAGCCACGCGGCCAGACGCACGGGCAGACGCGCGCACAGGCGCGCCGGGCGGCAGGCACGCGGGGAGAGGCCGGCGTGGCAAAGTGGCGGCGATCGGCGTTCCTCGCCGTGGCATTGGCGTTCGGCATCGCCTTCATCGCGCTGCTTGCGGACGCGCTGCTCCAGAGCCCCAAGCCCTTCTACTACGACTCCGGGCAGTACTGGGAAATCGCCGAACTGTTCACCAGGAATGGGCACTTCTCGCTGATGAACTTCGAAGACCAGTTCCGCGGATATGGGCTGCCGTTGATCTACCACGAGCTGCGGGCCCTCGCGAGAGGGCTCACCTGGACGGACTCCTCCATCGTGAAGCTCTTCAACGCCCTGGTCTTTGCGTCGGTCGGGGCCGTGCTGGCCCCGATGTTCGCCGAAACCGCCTGGCCCGAGCAGCGCTGGGGGCTGTGGCGGCGATTGGCCCTCACCGCGCTGCTGATCGTCTTCTGGGACGGCTATCTCAACTTCCCGCTGAGCGACTTCCCGGGACTTGCGGCGGCCCTGCTGGCGCTGATTGCCGTCGCAAGACCCGACAAGCCGGGCTGGATGCTGTGCGCCGGCATCGCGTGTGCCCTGGCGATCGACGTACGGTCGGCCTATGTGATGCTGCTGCCCGCCCTGATCGTGCTGGCCGTGTGGGCATTCTTCGAACAGCGCGGCTCCGCGGGCGCCTCCACTCTGCGCCGGAGCGTCTGCCTGGGCCTGCTGGTGGCGGGCTTCGTGGCCGTATCGCTGCCGCAGTCGCTGACGGCGCACCGGTACTTCCACACGTGGAGCTTCGTCCCCGCGGCGACCCTCAATACGGCGGAAGTGTATCTGACGCCCGGCCTGGCCTCTCAGCGCTACGACACCTACGTCGGAGGCGAACATCCTCCAAAGATGCTCTACGCCGACCCCGCCGGCGAACGGCTGCTGCGCACGCAGAAGGACGGCAAGATCACCAGTACCAGCCAGTACTTCGGGCTGATCGCAAGCCACCCCATCGCGATGGGCGCCCTGCTCTCGCGACACGCCATCAACGGCCTGGACACGCGCTACCGCACGGGGGACGTCGAAAACGTCGAAGGCGGGGGGAACCGCTGGCTGCGGATCGCCGGCTTCACGCTCGTCTTCCTCGCGCTCGTGCGCCTGCTGTGGCCCACCGCCCGGCGCAGCCTCGGCCCGGCTCGGTGGCGCTATCCGATCGCGCTGGTGCTCGGCGCGACGGGCGTCGCCTCGCCTGTCGAGGCACGCTACATGCTGCCCGTGTACACGCTCGTGTACCTGCTGGCGCTGGCCCCCGGCTGGCCGAAACCGATCGGCTCGCCCGAGCCCGGCCTGCGCTGGTTGCGCACGCCGGCGGCGCTGCTGCTCGCCGGCGCGGTGTTCGCGGTCGTGATCTACCACGTGGTCAGCGCCACCACCAGCCATCTGACCTTCCTCCAGTGAGCGCCATGGCCGTCGCGCACGCGATCCCCTTCAACGACCTGCGCCGCGCGGCCGCCGAGGAGGAGGTCCTGGGCGCCGTCGAGCGGGTGGCGCGCAGCGGTCGCTATCTGCTGGGAGAGGAGACGGAGGCCTTCGAGCGAGAGTTCGCGGACTATCTCGGAGCCGGTCACGCGGTGTGCGTGGGCAGCGGCACGGACGCTCTGGAACTGGCGCTCGCGGCGCTGGGAGCGGCCCCGGGCGCAGAGGTGGTGGTTGCCGCGAACGCGGGCGGCTACGGCACGCTCGCCGCGCGGCGGCGCAATCTCGTGGTTCGCTTCGCCGATGTCGAGGACAGCAGCCTGCTGCTGTCTCCGCAGACCATCGAGCGGGCGCTCACACCGCGCACGCGGGTCGTCATCGTCACGCATCTCTACGGCAAGATGGCGCCGGTGGCGGCGATCGCGGAGCTCTGCCACGCGCGTGGGGTGCGGGTGCTCGAGGACTGCGCGCAGGCCGCGGGCGCACGGGCCGGCGGGCGGGCGGCGGGGAGCATCGGCGATGCGGCGGCCTTCAGCTTCTACCCCACGAAGAACCTCGGCGCGATGGGCGATGGCGGCGCCGTGGTCACCTCCGAGGAGGAGGTGGCGCGAAGGGTGCGCAGGCTCGCGCAGTACGGGTGGCGCAAGCGGTATGAGGTCGTGGAAGACGGCGGTGCGAACTCCCGCCTCGACGAGATCCAGGCGGCCGTGCTGCGCGCACGGCTCGGCGAGCTCGACAGCTGCAACGCGCGCCGCCGGACAATCGCGCGGCGCTACGCCGAGGCGCTTGCGCCGACGCCCGTGAGCTTCCCCCACAGCGGGGAGGAGGACTACGTCGCCCACCTGGCCGTGGTGCGATCGAGGCACCGCGCCGCCCTCGCCGCGGAGCTCGAAGCGCAGGGAATCGCCACGGCCATCCACTACCCCATCCCCGACCACAGGCAGCCCGCGATCGGGGCACCGGGGGCGGTGCTGCCGGTGACGGAGGCCGCGGCGCGGGAGGTTCTCTCGCTGCCCTGTTTCCCGCTGCTGGAGGACGACGAGGTGCAGGCCGTCTGCGCCGCGCTCCGCGAGATCGCGGGGTCGCTGGGGATGAACCATTCGCGGGCGGCCCGCCCCACTCCCAGCGCCGCGCTCCACAGGATCGCGAGGTCACCGCGATGAGCGCCCAGGCCCTGGTGCAGGCGCGCGAGGACCCACGCGCGGACGAGCAGACGGAGCCGATCGCGACCGTGGTCGTGCCCGTGTACCGCAACCGCGAGACGCTGCCCGCGCTCGTCGCCCGGCTCGAGCAGATGTCCGCGCAGATGGACCGCGGCCTGGAGACGATCTTCGTCGTCGACGGCTCACCGGACGAGTCCGGTGAACTGCTCAGGGGGCTGCTCGAAGACAGCCCCCTGCGCTCCCGTCTGGTCTGGCACTCGCGCAACTTCGGCGCCCTCGCCGCGATCCGCACCGGCCTGCAGCTCGCCAGCGGCCGCTACATGGCGATCATGGCCGCCGACCTGCAGGAGCCGGTGGAGCTGGTGCTCGACTTCTTCGCGGCGCTCTCCCGCGGCGACTGCGACGTGGCGCTGGGCGTGCGCCGTACGCGCAAGGACCCCTGGGCGAGCCGCCTCGGCTCCTTCTGGTTCTGGACGGTCTACTGCCGCCTGGTCCAGCCGCAGATGCCGCGCGGCGGCGTGGACACGTTCGCGTGCACGCGCCAGGTGCGCGATCGCCTGATGTCGCTGAAGGAGGCGCACAGCAGCCTCGTCGGCCTGCTCATCTGGCTGGGCTTCCGGCGCGTGGAGATCCCCTACGATCGCGCTCCGCGGCCCGCCGGGCGCAGCGCCTGGACGTTGCGCAAGAAGGTGCGCTACCTGTTCGATAGCACCTACTCGTTCACCGACCTTCCCATCAACCTGCTGCTCACGGTCGGGGTCACGGGGGTGCTGCTGTCGCTGATCGCCGCGACCGTCGTCTTCCTCGGCTGGCTGCTCGGAGGGATCAAGGTGGCCGGCTACACGCCCCTGATGCTAACGCTGCTTGGGATGGGCTCCCTGACGCTGTCGGGTCTCGGCGTGGTGGGCTCCTACGTGTGGCGCACCTACGAGAACAGCAAGCGACGCCCCGACTCGGTGCACACGCTCGTCGAGGATTTCGATGCCCGCGACCGGACCTAGCGTCCCGATGATCGCCGGCGATTTCGGGCCGAGGTCCAGCCCCGAATTCAGGCGCCTGCTGCGCTTCATCGCCGCCGGCACGCTGAACACCGCGATCACCGCGGGGCTGCTGGTGCTGCTCGCCAGCTGGCTGGCGATCGACATCGCCTACACGATCGTGTACGTCATCGGGCTCACCTTCACGGCGTTCGTGACGGTGCGCTTCGTCTTCCACCGCCAGCCGCCTCCGCGCGCCACCGCGCGCTTCCTGGGGTGGTATGTCGCCGTGTACCTGCTCGGCGTCACGATCGTGCACGTCGCGAGCAGCGAGCTGCACAGCTCTCACCTGATCGCGGTGGGCGCCGTCCTGGCGGTGACCGTGCCCCTGAACTTCCTCGGGGGACGGCGGATATTCGGCGTGGCGAGTCTGCCGCCGCGGCCATGAGCTCAATCGGCACGCGCGCCGGTTCGGACGGCAACGAGCGCCGCCGCGCGGCGCGCGTGGAGCCGCCCTCCGAACTCGCCACCGAGCCAAAGCGGCTGGGTGTGACGGGCGTCACGCTGCACCGGCTCGTCCGCGCCACGGACCCGCGCGGCACCCTGGTGGCGGCGGAGGTGAACGGCCACGTTCCCTTCCGCCCGCTGCGCGTCTTCAGCGTGATGCACGTGCCGTCGAAGGATCTCCGCGGAGCGCACGCCCACCGCCGCTGCAAGCAGTTCCTGATCTGCCTGGTGGGCAGCATCACGGTGGCGGTGGACGACGGACGGGTGCTCGAGGAGGTCGCGCTGGAGGATCCCAGCCTCGGCCTCTACCTGCCGCCGATGACCTGGGGCATCCAGTACCGCTACAGCGCCGACGCCCTGCTGCTGGTGCTGGCTTCGCGGCCGTACGAGCCAGCGGATTACATCCACGACTACGACGAGTTCCTCGCGCTCGTCGGAGGGCGAGGGAGGGAGGACGATTAGCGAAGAGCGCTCGATATCCCTCGCCGGGCCGGGCACGGCCATGCGGGCCGTCGGAAAGCGCGCCGAGCGCCGTCTGGGGATCGGCTGCGCCGGGCAATACCTGGCGGCCCTCGTGGTGGGTGTCGCGCTGGGCGCAACCTGGCTGCTGTCGGGGGTGCCCGCGGGAGAAGCGCTGCGGTTCATCGCGTTCGAAGCCTTCTACACGCTGCTGCCCGGCTGTCTCCTCTACGTGTCGCTCAGCCCCAAGCCGGGGGGTTGGCTGCGGACCCTCGCGATCGGCTGGCCCTGCGGATACGCGCTGGAGGTGGGCTGGTTCGCGCTGACCGCCGCCCTGGGCGCGCGCGGCGCCTACGCGCTGCTGCCGCTGCTTACGCTCCTCACGATGGGACCCCTCCTGGTGAGACGCCTGCGCAAGGGCACTGGGGCGCAGCGGGGCGCCTCCAGCGTGAGTGGCGGCGCTTCGGCGGCACGGACGAACGAGTCAGCGGGGCGGGAAGAGGACTCCGGCGTCGGTGACGGCGCGGCTGCGCGTGGGCACGAGCGCGAAGCCCTCGTGGTGGCGGGGGCGATCTCCGCAGCGATCCTCCTGCTGGCATTCGCCTTCTACACCCACGCGCCGCTGCCGGCCCACGCGCGCAGCGTCTTCTACAGCGTCGACAACGTGTTCGACATATCCCTCGCCGCCGAGGCGCGCCATCACTGGCCGATAACCGAACCCTGGGTGGCGGGCCAGCCGTTTCACTACTACACGGGCGCCTTCATGCACGTCGCCGCGGCGAACCAGCTCGCGGGCGTGTCGATGTCCACGACGATCCTGCGGCTGTTCCCTGCCACGATGCTACTCCTCACCGCGCTGCAGCTCTGGTTCCTGGGCAGCTCGATCGGCGGCTCGATGGGCCGCGCGCGCTGGACGGGTCCCCTGGCGGCGGTCCTCATGCTCGCCCTGGCGGACCTGAATCTGGACCCGATCCACACCGAACTTTTTCACATCAACCCATTCAGCCAGTTCTGGGCGAGTCCCACGTTCGCGTTCGGCGTTCCCTTCTTCCTTGCCCTACTGGCGGTGGTTCAGTCTCGCCTGCTGAGCGACGACATGCCCGGCTCGGGGCGCGCGCTCGTGCTGGTGGCCCTACTGATCCTCGGCTGTGGCGCCGCGAAGACCTTTGCGGCGGCGGTCTTCATCGGAGGTCTCGGGCTGTTGTGGCTCATATCGGTGATCGCCGGCAGACCGGCGCGCCTGCTGGCGCTCTGCCTGATCGTGTCGATCGTGAGCATCGGCGCGGTGTACTTCGCGATGCTCGCAGGTGGCATGTCCGGCTACCTGGGGGTGCACCCGTTCGACTTCCTCAACAGCGGAGCGAGCTTCGTAACGGTGAAAAATGCCCTGCGTTCGTTCAGCGGACAGTCCTGGCTCTGGATCCCGGCGCTGGCAGTCGGCGGACCGCTGCTGGCAGTCGTCCTGCTCGCGCCACTGCTGGGCGCGGTGTGGCTGCTAAGGAGAAACGAGCCTCTCTCGCCCTCGGTCAACCTCCTGCTCTGCATGTTCTTCGTGGGGGTACTGGCATATATGACGTTGGGCGCTCCCGACGGAGTCGAGGGAGTCTTTCTCATCTACGGCTACATCGCGCTGCTACCCGTGGCGGCGCTGGGATTGATGAACCTGTGGAGCGACACTCCCGCAAGAGCGAGGCGACCGCTGCTGGGCGCCTGCGCGATCGTGCTCGCTGTGGGACTGACGCTGGCGGGGCTCACGCAGACCCTGCCGCCGGCGGGTCATTCGCGCAAGCTCTGGTACCTGCTCGTCTATGGCCTGCTGGTGCTGGCGCTGGCCCTAGCCGTCCTGCGACTGGCGCGCCAGTTCTCACCCACCGTCCCCACCCGCCTCGGACGGATCGTCGCGTGCTGCATCCCCCTGCTCACCGTGCTCGGCCTCGTGAAGCCGATGACGCTCGACGGGGTCGGAGCGTGGAAGGCGGTCCACCACGAACAGCAGGCCATACCGGATTCCGCGAGCAGCTACGGGATGACCGCAGCGCTGTACCGGGGCCTGCTGTGGACCCGCGCGCGCACCAGCAGCTGCGACGTGCTCGCGGTCAACAACCACTACGAAAGCACCCCGCCGGCGAATTCACTGTATTTCTACTACTCCGCATTCACCGAACGCCGCGTGTTCCTGGAGAGCTGGAAGTACACCGCCAACGGCCTGGAGGCACAACCGTTCCCGGCGCGCTACAAGCTCAACACGCAGGCACTCGCGCAGGGAGACCCAGCGGCGCTGGCGCAGTTGCGCAACGACGGCGTCAGCTACGTCCTGATCGACAAGATCCACGGCGGCGGCGCGGCCGAGCCGCCGAGCGTCAGCCGGCTTGTGTTCTCCAACAGCGCGCTGGACGTCTACCGCCTGCTGCCGGCCGGGCGCACGCGGGGGTGCGCCACGGTGAGTTAGGACTCTCCGAGGTGCCGATGCGGCCCCAAGCGGCTCAGGCAATACGCTCAGACAACCACGCGAGGACTACATCGTGATCGGCCTGACCAGCGGCAATCCGCTCGACCATCGGCACATCCACATCCGGCAGAGAGCCGTGGAGCGGCGAGCCGTTGTCATCCAGGAATACGCCCATCAGGAAGAAGGCGGTTCGCTTGTTGCCATCCGGCAGTGGGTGATTCCGCGCCAAGCGAGCCACCAGGATCGCGGCTTTCTCAAGGATCGTCGGGTAAACCTCCACATCGCCGAAACCGGCGCGCGGTGCGGCCAGCGCCGACTCGGCGAGGCCCACGTTTGGAAGGCGAGCGATCTGCTCAGGCGTGGTGCCGAGGATTTCAGCCGCGATATCGCAGAAGTCGCCGAACTCCGGGTAGTTGACCGCCACGGCCTACTTGCCCAAGCGGCGCAGCGTCTCGCGGTGCTCCTCGGCGAACCGGCGGCGCTTCTCGGCGCGCTCGCGGTCGGTGCCCGAGAGCCCGCGTGCGAGATCCTGCCGCTTCGCCGGCGGCGGGCTCGCCTTCGGCACGGCCGGAGTCTTGGGTCTCGCTGCGCTCATGCTCGCATTGTAACCCTGGCGGGAGTCGATCGGTGGGGCAGGCACTTCAATGGTCCAGGCCGAAGTGATCGACGATCAGGGCGGCCACGTCGCGGATCGCCCACTGGGCCGGCTCCTCGCCCGGGGGCGGCTCGACCCCGCAGAGCACGAGCGCCCCGAGCGAGTCGCTTGCGTGCAGCGAGCCGTGGGAGCCGCCGCCGACGTGTGCCTGGCGACCCCAATCGAGGAACTCGTAGCCGGGGGCGGCGGAGAGGAGCACGTCGCCCGAGGTCGGGCAGGTGAGCGCCGACCACACGCGGGTGAGGGCATCGGGGTAGGCGGGGGCGTGCAGGTGGCCGTCTCGCACGCTCGCCTCGAGCACCGCCAGCTCCCCCTGGACGCTCCAGCGG
>JBIOES010000082.1:0-8996 GCA_044446265.1 Solirubrobacterales bacterium | reverse complement strand
GGCTGGAGGGGTGGCTTGACATGGGGGGAATCCTCTCTGGCTCGGTTGACGCCCTCGCTGCCGCCTCAGGCCTCTTCCGAGACCGGACTGGACAGGAGGGTCGCCACCGCGTCGTCGATGGTGATGATGCGGTTGGTCTGCGCCTGCACGTGCACGACGCGCGGCTCGTAGCGCTCCATCTCCTCGCGGTCGTACTGGCCGTAGGAGATAACGATGATGGTGTCGCCGCGGTGCACGAGGCGCGCGGCGGCGCCGTTGACCTTGATCGCGCCCGACCCGCGCGCGCCGGCGATCGTGTAGGTCTCGAAACGCGCGCCGTTGTCGATGTCGACCACATGCACCTGCTCGTGCTCGAGGATGTCGGCGGCCTCCAGCAGATCGGGGTCGATCGTGATCGAGCCGACGTAGTGCAGATCGCAGTCGGTGACCGTGGCTCGGTGGATCTTCGACTTGAGCATCACGCGCTGCATACAGGGGTCCTCTCGCTCTGGCGCTCGCCGGCGATTGAAGAAGGGGAGGAGGAGGGGGCCGCGTCGTGGGAGGGCTCGAGCGTGAGGTTGTCGATCAGGCGCACCCCACCCACATGCGCGGCGAGCGCGAGCAGAGCCGGCCGGCGTAGCTGCGAAACGGGTTCGAGCGTCTCGGGATCGACGAGCGCGAGGTAGTCGGGCACAACATCGGACGCGTCCAACGCCGCGCGGGCGGCGTCCAGCAGCGCCTCGGCCGAGCGCTCACCGGCGGTGGCCCTCTCCACGGCGGCGCAGAGCGCTCGGTACAGCGCACGCGCGCGCACGCGCGACGCCGGGTCGAGCAGGAGGTTGCGGCTGGAGAGCGCCAGCCCGTCGGCTTCGCGCACGGTTGGGCACACCTCCACGCGCACCGGCAGATTCAGATCGGCCACCAGACGCCTGAGCACCACGACCTGCTGGGCGTCCTTCTGGCCGAAGTAGGCCACGTTGGGCAGGCTCATGCCGAGCAGCTTGGCGACGACGGTGGTGACGCCGCGGAAGTGCTCGGGTCCGCGCACCGCCCCCTCCAGGCGATCGGTGAGGCCCAGCACCTGCACCTGGGTGGCGAACCCCTGCGGGTAGACCTCCTCGATCGACGGCGCGAACACGAAGTCGGCGCCGGCCTCGGCGGCGAGCGCCGCGTCGTGGGCCTCCCGGCGCGGGTAGCGCTCCAGATCGGCGCGATCCTCGAACTGCGAGGGGTTCACGAACACCGACACCACGACCGTCTCGCATTCCTCGCGAGCGCGGCGGATGAGGGAGAGATGGCCCTCGTGCAACGCGCCCATCGTGGGCACCAGCCCGATCGGCAGCGAGGCTCGGCGCGTGGGCTCCATCGCCGCTCTCAGCTCGCGGACGGTGCGTATGGTGGGGATGTGGTTCACAGCTCTCGGTCCAGTTCCCGGGGGATACCGGCGCGACAGGGCGAAAGACAGAAGACTTGGAGGTCCATCCCGATTCGCTCGGTGACGGCCCACAGAGATGATACCGCCACGGACGACCTTACCGGCTGAAGTGGCGGGCGGTGTGTGCGGTCTGTCACACCTATACCGCTGCGCCAAGGAACCTCTAGCTCCGGGCTCTGCACGGCGTAAGGTCGTGCCTTCCTGACTCGGCCAAAAGAAAAAGTCCGCAAATTGCGGGAAAACGGCCTGTCGCCCCCTGAAGTCATGGAGTGCTACCCACCTAAAGGAGTAGGGAAGTCGCTCGGACGACTTCGTTGCAAAATGCACAAGAGCCCGTCCGATTCATATGATTCGATTTTCCTAAATGTCAGACCGCAACAACCCCGTCAGAGGCTCCGCGTCGTACTCCCAATACTCCTTCATGGAGTTCATGCGGGACTACCCCGACGATGCTGCCTGCTTGGATCACCTGTGGCGCCAGCGCTACGCGCCGGACGGCTCCCGCACCCACTGTCCCAAGTGCGATCAGGAGCGCAAGTTCTATCGCGTGAAGGCCCGACCTTCCTACGCCTGCGAGACGTGTGGCTTCCAGTTCTATCCGCTGGCCGGGACGATCTTCCACAAGTCCTCCACGTCGCTGCACCTGTGGTTCTACGCCATCCACCTGATGACGAGCACCCGATGTGGTGTCTCCGCGAAGCACTTGGAGCGCGAGCTTGGCGTGACCTACAAGACCGCATGGCGCATGTTCAACCTGATCCGCAACAAGCTGATGACCGAGGATGACGAGCAGCTGTCTGGCATGGTCGAGATTGACGAGACATCCGTGGATGGCAAGCCCCGCAAGTTTCAGGGCGCGGTCAAGCGACCGGATGCGATCTCGCGGGCGGTGAAGCTCGCTGAACGCCGCCGCGCGACGGTGTTCGCCGCTGTCGAGCGCGGCGGGCGCGTGAAGGCCACGGTGCTGCCCGGTCGCCGTGGACCACGCCTGCGAGAACAGGCTGTGGAGTGGGTGGACCCGGAGTCGATCGTCTTCACGGACGAGTGGCCCGCCTACAACTCGTTACACAAGCATTTCGCCGGACATCAGCGGGTGCGGCACGCCGCCGGGGAATACGTGGTCGGGGATGCCTACACGAACACCATCGAGGGGTTCTTCGGGAACCTCAAGACCGGCATCCGAGGCAACTACAAGTTCGTCTCGCACAAGTGGCTCCAGGGCTATCTCAACGAGTTCACGTGGCGCTACAACCATCGGCACGACCGCCGGGCCATGTTCCACGCGCTCATCGAGCGAGCAGCAGCCCCCGCGTAGAGCGTCCCTGCATGTCAAGAATCTTCACAAGATCGTTCCACATGATGAGATGGAAATCTTGCGTCGGATAGTCAAGATAGACCACTGAGCACCGGGCGAGGGAGCCCGACTGAATGGACGGCTCCCTCGCCCGACCTATTCGCGACTATCCGTCACGGCACCTTGCCTTCTCCGCGTTCGCGAATGCGCTGTCCTTCCTTGATCGCTTCGACTTCCTTCTTCGATTCCTGCTGATCCTTTTCGCGGGCTTCCTGTTCTTCGGGGGTCAGTTCGCCCCGCGCCCGCCGTTCGTATTCGTGTTCGTGGGCTTCCTGTTCGGACTTGTGTGCGCGTTCGTATTCTTCGCCGTGGTGCAGTTCGGCCTGGATCTTCTTGTATTCCGGCGATTGCTCGTAGGCATGGAGCTTCTTGTCGAAAGCCGCCTGCTTCTTTGCCTTGCGCTTGGCTTCCGCCGCCTTCTTGCGTTCCGCCGCTTCTTGATGGGCTTGTTCTGCTTCAGCGGTGTGACGGGCTGCCGCGTCTTCGGCGGCGCTCGGCGCAGGGAGCGTCGGCTGTGTCGTGGTGCTTGTGGAGCCGCACCCCGTGAGAGCCGCAAGCACCAACGGGAGCGCAATCACGCGGCTTCTCATGGCGCGGCACCGTAGCAGATTTGAGAACTCTTGACCGTGGAGAGCTAGACCGCGAGCGGCCACGCTGCTGGGATGGCTCTCTCGCCTTCCCAAGCCTTCGGGCAAGCCGCCCGCGAGATTCGCAAGGAACGCGGGCTCAGTCAGGAGCAGGCCGCGCTGGATGGCGGCATCGACCGCGCCTATTACGGGCACATCGAGCGCGCCTCCAAGAGCGCCACTCTGCGGACGATCTGGAAGATGGCCGCCGCCCTCGGCGTGCCGCCGTCAACGCTCTTCAGTCGGGCCGAGCGGATTCTTGAGGCGCAGCGGGAGCCTGGCTAACTTAGGCGGAGTCCAGGAGCAGATATTGGCCTGTAGGGGGTCACCCAGCCCTGTCTACTGTTCAGCGGCCCGTTGCTGTGATAGACCGTTGTCTGTCCGTACGGACAGCAGGCCCGGAGCGGAGCGTGGGGTCCTGAGAAGGGCTCAGGTGGCCTCACGCTCCGCCCGCTACTCCCATTGAATCAGGCCGAGTCCCTGTCCACAATGGGCGAGTCGTCCTTGTCCGGCTCGCTGACCTTGCGCAGCGCGTCCATCACGTCCTTGCGCTTCGGCACGGGCACGCGCAGCCCCGTTCGGGGCAGCCGCTCGGTCGGCTCCGGCTCCTGGTCGCGCTCGTCATCCGTCATACCCCGACTTTAGCCCTGATGCCAGCGGGCAGAAAGTCCCCTGTGTTCCTTGGCGCGGCGGTATAGGTGTGCGGTCTGTCACATATGGGTCATCTCGGGCAGACGACCGTGCAGCGAGCAGCATGAACGCCATGTGCAGGTGGGATCGCGCTCGTAGCTGGCGCGCCGCTCGCCGCTAAGCGTGGTCTCCCCTCCACTAGTTAGGATCGGCGGCGGATGTCCTCCCTCGATGAGAGTTCGCAACCGGAGTCGGCCGCTGCTCGCCGCGAGGCGCTTAAGGAAGTTCTGACCCAGGTCAAGGGGTGCGTGCGCTGCAGCGAGCTGGCAGCGGCCCGGCGCAACGTGGTGTTCGGCGCGGGGAACGCCGACGCTGAGCTGATGTTCGTCGGCGAGGCGCCTGGGGCCAGCGAGGATGAGCAGGGGCTGCCGTTTGTGGGTCAGGCAGGCAAGCTGCTGGAGAAGCTGTTGGTGGAGATCGGCATGACGCGCGCGGAGGTGTTCATCGCGAATGTGCTCAAGTGCTTGAGATACAACGCGCAAGTCCAGCTCGGAGACGGCTCATGGGAGCGGATCGGTCGGCTGGTCAGGTCGCGCTACGCGGGTACGGTCATGTCGGTTGACGCGCACGGCTCCTTGGTCCCGCGGAGGATAATCGGGTGGCATGCGAGCCCGCTCGCCGGTCGTCGCGTGTTTCGCCTCACCTACCGATCGGCCAAGAGCGCCGGCGCGGGTCGTGTGGGCGTCGAACTCACGGGCGATCATCCTGTCTTGACGGAGCGTGGTTACGTTCCGGTTGAAGAGTTGCTTCACGACGATCGGATTGCGACGGGTCAGGGTCTGAGCGATCTTGCCTTCGAGGTTGTCTGTGGCACCGTCCTCGGCGACGGTCACCTGAGCGCGAAGAGCGCCACCCTCTCCCTGTCCCACTCCGAACGCCAAAGCGAGTACGCGCATTACAAGGCGGAGCTTCTCGCCGAGCTGAATCCGCGGGTAGACAGCATGGCCATCGCGGTGACCGCGGGTGCTCCCAAGTCCTACGGGATCGTGCAGATGCGAACGCTCGCCGATCGCTCGCTGAGCGTCTTGCGTCGAGAGTTCTACGGCTCGCGCAAGCGTGTGCCCACCTGGATCGCCGATCGCCTCACCGAGCGCATGTTGGCGATCTGGTTCATGGACGACGGCTACATGCGGATCAGGCCGGGACGCCAACCCAGCGCCGAGATCGCCAGCGTCGCCTTCAGCGACGCGGACCTCCAGGTCCTGCTTCGAGGGCTGTCTCGTCTCGGTCTCTCCGCCAAGGCATATCGCGGGCGTATCCACTTCGACGTGCACGTCACTGAGACGCTTTCGCAGAAGATCGCGCCCTACGTCCCTCCCTCTATGCGCTACAAGCTGCACCCCGAGGTCGCCGCTGGAGTGCCGTTCGATCCGATCCGTCTCCATCCCGGCCCTCGACGGCTCCTCTACGACAACATCGAGGTGGAGGACATAACCAAACGTGAGCGGGCCGACACCACGTTCTTCTGTCTCGACGTGGAGGACACACACAACTTCGTCACCGCCGGAGGCGTGGTCCACAACTGCAGACCTCCGGGCAACCGCGATCCGCTGCCGGTGGAGATCGAGAACTGCCGCGAGTATCTCTACCGACAGGTGGAGCTGATCCAGCCCAAGGTGATCTGCTCGCTGGGCAACTTCTCGACGAAGCTCCTGCGCGGCGACCCCACCGGGATCACGCGCCTGCACGGCCAGCCCCAGCCGCTCACGCTGGGGCGGCGCACGGTGCGGCTGTACCCGATCTTCCATCCCGCCGCCGCCCTCTACACGCCGCGCATGCTCGAAACCCTGCGCGAGGACTTCGCGCGACTGCCCGCGCTGCTGGCGATGGAGGAGCCCGAGCAGTCCGAGGCGCTCGAGGTGCCTGAGCTGGAGCCCGAGGAGCAAACGCCCTCTGCTGAAGCCGGTGGCGCGGGCGCCGAGGTGGACCAGCTCGGGCTGTTCTAAGACGGACCCTCCGCGCGAGGCCGCGCCGAGTCTTGCATGGGGCCTCCCGGGGGCGACGCGCCGTGCGACGGGCGCTCGATGGTTCATCGCGGCGCGCAGATCTAAAGGTCTACCGCTCCGCTGCCGATGACACACACGTCTCCAACCCTCCCAGTAGTGCGGCCGGTCCACTCTCTCTCGGTGGGCCGGCCGTCTTTTCGGGGCTACAGTTAGCGCTGTGCTGGTTGTCGAGACCTCGGACCCCGCCGAGACCGAGGCGCTGGGCGCGGAGCTGGCTGCGCGCCTGCGCGAGGGTGATGTCGTGCTCGTGCAGGGGGAGCTGGGGGCCGGCAAGACCACGCTGGTGCGCGGTGCCGCACGGGCGCTGGGTGTCACCGATCCGGTGACCTCCCCGACCTTCTCGATCGGGCACCGCTACGGCGGCGAGGGGGTGACCGTCTCGCACCTCGACCTCTACCGGCTGGCCTCGCTGGAGGGCGAGGACCCGGGGCTGCTCGCGGACTACCTCGGCGCGGGGCGGATCGCGTTCGTGGAGTGGCCCGCGGGCGCCGGCGCCGAGCTGGCGGCCCCGCGGATGCGGATCGTGCTCGCCCACCGCGGCGGCGACCGGCGGCGCATCGAGGTGGACGAGCAGCCGTGATCGTGCTCGGCTTCGACACCGCCACCCCCGCCACAGCCGTGGGGCTGCTCCTCGCCGACGGCGCCACGCTCCAGGCCCGCGACGACCCGCGCCCCGGCGAGCGCCCAGGGCACGCCACGCGGCTGCTGCCGCTCGCCGACGCGCTGCTCGCACAGGCGAGCCTCGACTGGGGGGCACTGGAGCGGATCGCGGTTGGAGTCGGCCCCGGCACGTTCACGGGGCTGCGCATCGGTGTCGCCACCGCGCGCGGGCTCGCCCAGTCGCTCGGCGTGGAGCTGGTCGGTGTGAGCACACTGCGCGCGCTCGCCGAGGGCGTGTGGGCGGGCGCCTCCAAAGAGGGTGTGGACGCCTCGGTAGGGGAGGCTGACGCCGCCACGAGAAATTGGGCCGACGCTGCGAGCGGGTGGGACACGGTGGTGGCCGCGATCGATGCGCGTCGGGGAGAGGTCTTTGCCGGCGCTTACGCCCCCGGACGGGAGGTGGTCGCTCCCCGTGCGCTGGTCCCCGACGCGCTCGCCTCGATGCTCAAGGGAAGTGCGCTTGCCGTGGGCGACGGGGCAGTGCGCTTTCGCTCACACCTGGAGGAGTTGGGCGTCGCGGTCCCGGAGAACTCCTCGCCTCTGCACCGCGTGAGCGGCGCCTGCATCTGCGAGCTCGCCTGCTCCGGCGAGGGGGCGCTCGACGCCTCCCCCGCGTCCTTCGCGGCCGTCGTGCCCGACTACCTGCGCCGGCCCGACGCCGAGATCGCCCTCGAGGCCGCCGCGAGCTGATGGCAGCCGTCCAGCCTCAGCCCACCTCCACCCCCGCGCCGGTGCAGATCAGGCGCCTGGCCTACCCCGACCTGCCGCAGGTAATCGCGATCGAGCGCCGCGCCTTTCCGACGCCGTGGTCGCTGGCGATGTTCGTGCTCGAGCTCTCCAAGCCATCGGGCATCTGCCTCGCCGCGGCGCTCCGCGGCGAGCGCAAACTGGTCGGCTACATGATCTGCTCGCGCTACGACACCGTCTGGCACGTGATGAACATCGCCGTTGACCCCGCGGCCCGGCGCACGGGCATCGCCACCGCGCTGCTCGCCGAGCTCTACGCGCGCGTCGACGACCACCGCGCGCGCTACACGCTCGAGGTGCGCCAGTCGAACCATCAGGCGATCCACCTCTACGAACGCGAAGGCTTCCGCGCCGCCGGCGTGCGCCGCCGCTACTACCAGGACAACGGCGAGGATGCCCTGATCATGTGGCGCACCCCCGCCACCCTCGACGGCTCGCTCGCGGACGTGCCGGGCGCGGCGCCATGAGCGCGCGCTCAGCTACGTCCTCACCCGAGCACCGTCCCCCGGTCCCGCGCGGAGAGGCCGGCGGTGCGCAACGCGGCCCCCTCTCCTCCTCCCTTCCCATCCTCGCGATCGAGACCAGCTGTGACGATACGTGCGCGGCGGTCATCGACGGCGGGGGCGTCGTGCGCTCGAACGCGATCTCCTCGCAGGTGCACGACCGCTTCGGCGGCGTCGTTCCCGAGATCGCCTCGCGTCAGCACCTGGAGCTCGTCAACCTCGTGCTCGCGCGCGCGCTGGAGGAGGCCGGGGTCTCGCTCGACGAGATCGGCCTGGTCGCCGTCACGCGCGGGCCCGGGCTGGTGGGGGCGCTGCTCGTGGGGCTCTCCACCGCCAAGGCCCTCGCCGCCGCGCGGCGGCTGCCGCTCGCCCCGGTGGACCACCTCCAGGGGCACGTCGCCGCCAACTTCCTTCGCTTCGACGGCCACGAGCCGTTCGAGCCGCCCTTCCTCTGCCTGATCGCCTCCGGCGGGCACACCCTGCTTGCGCACGTGCGCGAGCACGATGGTTTCGAGGTACTCGGGCGCACGCTCGACGACGCCGCCGGGGAGGCCTTCGACAAGGGCGCCCGCATGCTCGGGCTGGGCTATCCGGGGGGCGCCGCGCTCGAGCGCCTCGCCGCCGGGGGTGATCGGCGCGCGTTCGAGTTTCCCGCCGGCGGCGCGCGCCCGCGCGCGGGGATGGGCGCCGGGCGCGTGCGCTTCGCGCGCTCGCTGGACTTCTCCTTCGCCGGCCTAAAGACCGCGCTGCTCTACCGCGTGCGCGAGCTGGGGGAGGCCGATGCGCGATCGCGCGCCGCCGATCTCGCCGCTTCCTACCAGGAGGCGATCGTGGACTCCCTGCTCGCGCGTGCCGCGCAGGCGCTCAAGGACACGGGCCTCGACCGGCTCGCGGTGGGTGGGGGCGATCGGGTTGACGGTCAGCACGTCGGGTGTCGAACCGGACGGGACGAGCGGACCGAGGGCGCCGATGGGGATCGACGCGGCGCCCTCGGTC
>JBIOES010000081.1:0-9259 GCA_044446265.1 Solirubrobacterales bacterium | reverse complement strand
GGCGCGAGGTCGTACAGCGGGCAGTCATCCACCAGCGCGCGCACGGGCATGTCTCCCACGAGCGCCTCCCCCGCGAACACCCGCAGCCGCTCCGATGCGGTGATCGAGCCCACCACCGAGCCGCCCACCTCCCAGCGCTCGCACAGCGCCAGCACCGCCTCGACGTCGGCGGGGGCGACGACGCAGAGCATGCGCTCCTGGGACTCGGAGACCATCACCTCGAAAGGCTCCAAGCCCGCCTCGCGCAGGGGCACGCGCGCGACGTCGATGTCGAGCCCCACGCCGCCCTTGGAGGCCATCTCGGCCGCCGCGGAGGTCAAACCCGCGGCGCCGAGGTCCTGCAGGGAGACGAGCAGCCCCCGCTCCAGGAGCTCCAGCGAGCACTCCAGCAGCTTCTTCTCCTCGAACGGATCGCCAACCTGCACGGTGGGTCTCTTTTCATCCCCCTCGCCCAGCTCGGCGGAGGCGAGCACCGAGGCGCCGCCGATCCCATCGCGCCCGGTGGAGGCGCCGAACAAGACGAGCACGTTCCCCGGCCCGGCGGCGGCGCTGCGCACCAAGCGCTCGCGCGGCGCGAGCCCGAGCGCCATCGCGTTGACGAGGCAGTTGTGCTCGTAGGGCCCCTCGAAGTAGACCTCCCCGCCGACGGTGGGAACCCCGATCGAGTTGCCGTAGTGAGCGATCCCCGCGACGGCGCCATCGAGCAGGTAGCGGGAGCGGGCAGAGCTCGCCTCGCCGAAACGCAGCGAATCCAGCACGGCGATCGGACGGGCGCCGATCGCGAAGATGTCGCGCAGGATGCCGCCGACACCAGTCGCAGCGCCCTGGAAGGGCTCGACCGCGGAGGGATGGTTGTGGGACTCCACCTTGAAGGCGCACACGAGACCGCCGCCCACATCGACGGCGCCGGCGTTCTCGCCGGGCCCCATCACGACGTGCGGCCCCTCCGTGGGAAGGGTGCGCAGCAACTTCTTGGAGTGCTTGTAGGCGCAGTGCTCGCTCCACAGCAGCGAGTACATCGC
This sequence comes from Solirubrobacterales bacterium, assembly GCA_044446265.1. Classification (GTDB taxonomy): domain Bacteria; phylum Actinomycetota; class Thermoleophilia; order Solirubrobacterales; family Solirubrobacteraceae; genus Palsa-744. The sequence continues at coordinate 8,237 of JBIOES010000081.1, read as the reverse complement.
GAGCTCCACCTGGTTGGGTGGTCCGCCCTGCTTCTCGCACACGAGGTCGTACTCGGCGCGGGTCAACCCCAGCGCGAGCGCGTCCTCGACGCTGGGAACGCCCTCAGACACGCGCGCCCTCCATCGCGAGGCGCATCGACTCGAAGATGCACAGCCCGTCGGTCGATCCGGTGAGCGGATCCACGGCGTGCTCGGGGTGGGGCATCAACCCGAAGACGTTGCCCGCCGCGTTGCAAACACCCGCGATGTCGTGCAGCGAGCCGTTGAAGTTCTCCGCGGGGGCGTAGCGCAGGACGACCTGCCCACCAGCCTCCAGCTCGTCGAGCGTAGGCTCATCGGCGTAGTAGCGCCCCCACGAGTGCTTCGCCGGGATGCTCAGCGACGCCGGGCAGGCGCCTGTGAACCGAGTGTCCCCCCGCACGACCTCCAGGCGCACCTGGCGGAAGGTGAAGCGCCGGTTGGCGTTGGGCAGCAGCGCGCCCGGCAGCAGCTGCGCCTCGCAGAGGACCTGGAAGCCGTTGCAGATCCCCAGCACGAGCCCACCCTCGCGAGCGAACTCGATGACGGCCTCCATCACGGGCGCGAAGCGCGCGATGGCGCCCGCGCGCAGGTAGTCCCCGTAGGAGAAGCCCCCGGGCACGATGACGGCGTCGACGCCCTTCAGGTCGCGCTCCCCGTGCCACAGCAGCTCCGCCTCGCCCACCCGGCGCGCGGCGAGCAGCGCGTCGACCTCGTCGCAGGACCCCGGGAACTGGAGGACGCCGAAGCGCACGTCAGTCAGAGGGACCGAGCAATTGGACCTCGTAGTCCTCGATGAGCGGGTTGGCGAGCAGCTTCTCGCACATCGACTCGAGCTCGTCGGGGTCGTCCACGTCGAGCTCCACGAGCCGGCCGACATGGACGTTGGAGGCGCCCGCGAAGCCGAGCGCGGGCAGCGCGCGCTGCACGGCCTCGCCCTGGGGGTCGAGGATGCCTGCCTTGGGGCGGATCAGCACGCGGGCACGCATCAGGAGGTCCGATCGAGCCACGCCTGGAATGGCTCGCCGGCGATGCGCTCGTACGCCTCGACGTACCGCGCGCGCGTGCCCGCCACCACGTCCTCGGGGATCGGCGGAGCCGGGGGCTTCTTGTCCCAACCGCTGCCCGCGGCCCAGTCGCGCACGTACTGCTTGTCGAAGCTCGGCTGACCGCGACCCGGCTCATAGCCATCGAGCGGCCAGTAGCGCGAGGAGTCGGGCGTGAGCACCTCGTCGCCCACCACCAGCTCGCCATCGGAGTCCAGCCCGAACTCGAACTTCGTGTCGGCCAGGATCACCCCCGATGTGCGTGCGTGCTCGGCCGCGAACGAGTACAGCTCGACGGAGACGTCGCGCACGCGCTCCATCAATCCCTCATCCCCCACGAGCTCCGCGGCGCGCGCGAAGTCGATCGCCTCGTCGTGGCCCACATCGGCCTTGGTTGAGGGGGTGAAGATCGGGTGGGGCAACTGCTCGGACTCGCGCAGCCCGGCGGGCAGCTCGATCCCCGAGACCGCGCCGCTCGCCTGGTAGTCCTTCCAGCCCGAGCCCGTGATGTAGCCGCGCACGACGCACTCCACGGGCAGCATCTCCAGGCGGCGCACGACGAGTCCCCGCCCCAGCGCCTCCTCGGGAACGCCCTCGGTGGCCGACAGCAGGTGGTTGGCGACGATGTGGCTCGTCATCTGGAACCAGAACACCGACAGCCCGGTGAGCACCTTGCCCTTGTCCGGAATGGGCGTCGGGTGCACCGCGTCGTAGGTCGAGATGCGATCGCTGGCGACCATCAGCAGACGCCCCGCCTCCGAGCCGCTTGACTGGGAATAAAGAGGGGCCCGGCTCGCCGACCCTTGGCCGGCTGCCTGTGCCCCGCTATGGGGTGCGCCACCCTCTAGGCCGTACATCTCGCGCACCTTCCCACGGGCGATCAGGGGCAGGTCGGCGAGGGCGCTCACGTGGCGCGATGCTACCAGCGGCTCAGGCGATCTCGTCCAACCGCGCAACGATCTCCTTTGCGTGGCGCGTGTACTGCCCGTAGTCGAAGATCGCATCGAGATCGAGCTCCGCGCCTACCGGATCGTCGGCCAGCAGCTCGCGCAGGGGAGTCTGGGCGTCCCATGCCTGCTGGGCGACGCGCTGCACGCCATAGTAAGCGTCGTCGCGGGTCATGCCCGACTCCACCAGCGCCAGCAGCAGGCGCTGGGAGAAGAGCGCGCCGTGCGTCAGCTCGAGGTTCTCGCGCATGCGCTCCGCGTCGATCGTCATGCCCTGCACGAGCGCGGTGGTGCGGTGCTGGAGGTAGTCGATCAGGATCGTCGAGTCGGGCAGGATCACACGCTCGACCGAGGAGTGCGAGATGTCGCGCTCGTGCCACAGCGCCACGTCCTCCAGGCCCGCCTGCGCGTTGCCGCGCAGCACGCGCGCGAGCCCCGCGATCTGCTCGCTCTTGATCGGGTTGCGCTTGTGGGGCATCGCGCTCGAGCCCTTCTGGCCTGAGCGGAAGGGCTCCTGCACCTCGCGCACCTCCGTGCGCTGCAGGTGGCGCACCTCGGTCGCAAATCGCTCCAATCCCGCGCCAGCGAGCGCGATCGCGCTGAGCAGCTCGGCGTGGCGATCGCGCGCGACGATCTGCGTGGAGACCGGCTCGCGCTTGAGTCGCAGCCGCGCGAGCACGCTGACCTCGAACTCCGGCGAGGTCGCCGCGTAGGTGCCCACCGCGCCCGACACCGCGCCCACCGACGCCTGGATGAATGCGCGTTCCAGGCGCCGCGCGTTGCGATCCGCCTCGAAGGCAAAGCCCGCGAGCTTCACCCCGAACGTCGTCGGCTCGGCGTGCACGCCGTGCGTTCGCCCCACGCACAGCGTCTCGGAGTGCTCGCGCGCGCGCGCGATCAGCGCCGCGCGTAGCTCGTGCGCGCCCGCCACGACGATCTCGCCCACCGCCTTCAGCTGCAGCGCGAGCGCGGTGTCGAGCACATCGGAGGAGGTCAGGCCGAAGTGGATCCAGCGCCCCGCCTCGCCCGCGGACTGCGCCAGCACGTCCACGAACGCCGCCACATCGTGATCGGTCGTGCGCTCGCGCTCGTTCACCGCCTCCACCGTGAACGTCGCCGCGCGGATCGCCTCCAGATCCTCCGGAGTAGGGCCCTTGCCCTTCCCGAGCAGAGCGGGCAGCTCTTCGCAGGCAGCGACCTCCACGCGGCGCCAGCTCTCCATGCGCGCCTCGTCGGTCCACAGCCGGCCGAGCTCGGGGCGGGTATAGCGGGCGATCACTACGCCCCAAGGATGCGCGCCGCGAGGATCGCGGCGTTGCGGGGGTTGTCGAGCCCCACGCACGCCACCGGCACGCCCGGGGGCATCTGCACGATCGAGAGGATCGCATCCAGTCCCCCAGCCGCGCTTAGGCGGCTCGTCAGCGGCACGCCGATCACAGGCAGGTCGGTGTGCGCCGCCACCGCGCCGGGCAGCGCCGCGGAGATGCCGGCGCCGGCGATGATCACGCGCAAGCCGCGCATGCGCGCGTTCTTGGCGTATTCGGCCACCAGATCGGGCTCGCGGTGAGCCGACATCACGCGCAGCTCGTGCATGATGCCGCGCTCCCGCAGCTCCTCCGCCGCCTTCTCCATCGCCTCCATATCGCTCTTGGAGCCCATCACGATGCCCACCAGCGGCCCGTCCACATCGAGCTCCGAGAGCGCCGACTCGACCTCAGTCAGGGGGGTGGAAATCTGGGAGACGTCGCCCACGCTCACGCCTCTCCCGCGGCGATGTCGCCGCGAATCTGCATACCCTCGAAGGAGATCATCTGTGCGCCAGCATACGCCGCCGCGCGGGCGGAGCCCAGGTCTGCGCCGAGCGCGGTGACGTTCAGCACACGGCCCCCCGCGGTCACCACAACCCCATTCCGAGCCGCCGTGCCTGCGTGGGTCACCTCCACATTGTCGGGCACCGTCTCAAGACCCGCTATGAGATCGCCGCTGGAGGACCTCGCCGGGTAGCCCGCGCTCGCCAGCACCACGCTCACCGCAGGCCGCGGCGACCACTCCAGCTCCATCCCAGCCAGGCCTCCCGGGCGGGAGGCCGCCAGCAACAGCTCCAGCACGTCCGAGCGCAGCCGCGGCAGCACCGCCTGCGTCTCCGGGTCGCCGAAGCGCACGTTGAACTCCAGCACGCTCGGTCCGCTCGGCGTGAGCATCAGACCCGCGTACAGCACCCCGTGGAAGGGCGTACCGCGCTCGCGCATCAGATCCACCACCGGCTGGTGCACGCTCGCGACGATCTCTCGCACCCGCTCCGCGTCGAAGCCCGCCACGGGCGAGTAGGAGCCCATCCCGCCGGTGTTCGGGCCCACATCGCCCTCGCCGATCCGCTTGTAATCGCGCGCAGGGGCCAGCGGCAGCGCCCGCTCGCCGTCGCACACCGCCAGCAGCGACAGCTCCGCGCCCGCCAAGCGCTCCTCGACGACGGCCGTGGGGCGCTCACCGCCCGGAACAATGACGGCTCCGGCGGTGGTCGCAGAGGGAGCGGCAGAGGCGATGGCCGGCACGGCCCCAAAACGGCCCTCCATGAAGATCTCCTCCAGCGCCGCCCGCGCCTGCTCTGCCGTGTCTGCCACCGTCACACCCTTGCCGGCGGCGAGCCCGTCGGCCTTCACCACCACGCCCGGCGCAGCCAGTTCGCTCACTGCCTCGATGCCATCCTCCAGCGACACCACGCGCCGCCAGCGCGCCGTCGGCACCCCGGCCTGCTCCATCGCCTGCTTCGCGAACGCCTTCGATCCCTCCAGCATCGCCGCCGCCGCGCTCGGCCCGAACGCGCGGTGGCCGCGCGCGGCGAGCGCATCCACCAGCCCCGCCACCAGCGGCGCCTCCGGCCCCACCACGGTGAACTCCACCCCCTCGCGCTCCACGGCCGCCACTAAGCCCGCGATGTCATCGGCCGCCACATCGAGCACCCGCGCATCGAGCGCGATTCCCGCGTTTCCCGGCGCGCACAGCAGCTCCGGTCGCCGCGGCGAGCGCTTCAGCGCGCGCACAAGCGCGTGCTCGCGGCCGCCGGCTCCCACGACGAGAACCCTCATCGGACCGTCCTCACGCCTGTGCGGCGCGGCGCGTCAAAGCGACGCAATGAAGTCGTCCACAGGTATCGCCGCCAGCGTCTCGTAGCTCACGGTCCCGCGCGACCCCAGCTCCAGCGACACGCGCGCCATCGTCTGCTCGTCGGGCGCCTCCACGATGTTGACGAAGTCGAAGCGTCCCAGCGTCGCCCACTGCGCCTTCACGGTCGCCCCCAGCTGTTCCACCTCCTTGTTGACCTCGCGGATGCGCTGCGGGTTGTTCTTCACAGTCTGCACGCCATCCGGGGTCAGGTTGGCGAGCATGATGTAGGTCGGCATGAGGAGCCCTCCGTCGGTAGCGATCCCGCGCGCATTGCGCGCCCACTGACCGTTTTACCCGATCGGCGAGTCCCGTACAGTCCGCCTGCGTGAACTCCGGCCGAGATCATTGGCGCTCGGAGCTGTTGTCTTCGAGATGGGGCTCGATCCACACCCGGTAGCGCGCGATGAAGTCGCGCGCCGCCTCGTGTACCAGCTCCGCAGCGCGGTGCACGTCCCCAGCCGAGACCCGCAGATAGCCGTGCTCGATCGTCGCTCGCGCGACCTGTGCCCGGACCAGTCGCCGGCAGAGGCTGCCGTCGATAACGCCCGCCTCACGCAGCGACTCGAAAGCTCGCGCTGCCGATCCTCCCGCCTCCTTCGATGGTGGTGGCAGCTCCGTCAGCTTGACGCCTAACTCCGCGAGCTCGGCCACGAAGTTCTGTACCCGCCCAGTGGCACGCTCCAGCGCTTGGACACGGTTGTATGCCTCCATGTCCTCGGTGGTGTCGAAGGCTGCCTTGAACTCCTTCAGATCGAACTCGCTCCCGAACGCCGCCATCGCGCTCTCGAGTGCCGCGTACTGCCTCGGGAACTGCTCCAAGTGCTCGGCGATGTCGCGCCGCCAGCGTTTGCCCTCCACCTTGCGTGGCATGTTCAGAGGCTCATGTGCCGAGCAGCCGATCGATGCCGGCCAATGCGGCCCGCACACGACGCGCGTCCTGGATGCGACCGCGCCTGCCGAGTTCCGCCTCGCGTCGGCGCAGCCGCGGCCATTGCTCCTCGCGATCCACCAACACCCGCCCATAAGCGAGCACGTCGGCGAGGAACGATGGCTCGGCCTCGGCATCCTCCAGACGCACGACATCGACGGGCCGCCCAGCGACCGCCGACAGCTTGGCGTTGAGGTCGGCCACTCGCTCCAGGCTCCCGTCGCGCAGATCGACCAGCACGTCGATATCGCTGTCCGCCGTATCCGTCCCCGCCGCCACGGACCCGAACAGCAGCGCGAAGCGCACGTTCTGCTCCGTGCGCAAGGCCTCGCGCAGCCTCGCTAGCAGACTCCACGAGCGGCGTATGTACTGGCGCTCTGCCAGCGGCAGATCGAGCTTCCGCGGCGAACGCCTCATCCCTCGTAGTGTCCCGTCGGCGACCGCTCGCCGCAGCGTCCGCTCGTTCACACCCACCTCGTCAGCCAGCAATGCCAGGGCAGCCATATGTCCAATCTAGCGCAATCATGTGTCCGTTGACATGGCCCATGGGACTTGTGGCCAATGTTCGCCGAAGCTCGTCCCCCTGCGCTCGCCCTCGTCAGGCAGTCGCCGCGGCGGCCCGCTCTGCCACCTTCAGCAACAGCTCACCACCCTCGACATCCACCGTCACCGAGTCACCTTCGCGCAGCTCGCCCTGCAGCAGCGCCAGCGCCAGGCGGTCGGTCAGCTGCTTCTGGATCACGCGGCGCAGGGGGCGGGCTCCGTAGGCGGGGTCGTAGCCGAGGTTGCCGATCAGGGTGCGCGCGTCGTCGGTGAGCGTCACCTGCACGCCGCGCTGGGCCACGCGCTCGATCACGTGGCCCACCTGGAGGTCCACAATCTCTGAGATCTGCTCGCGCGTCAGGGCGTGGAAGCGGACTATGTCATCGAGGCGGTTTATGAACTCGGGCTTGAAGTGGGCCAGGAGTTCTGAGCGCAGCTGGGGCTCATCTGCCGTTTCGCTCACCGGGAAGTTGGACGTCATTATCAAGACGGTGTTCTTGAAGTCCACCGTGCGGCCCTGGCCGTCGGTCAGGCGGCCGTCGTCCATCACCTGCAGGAGCGTGTTGAACACGTCCGGGTGGGCCTTCTCGATCTCGTCGAGCAGCACCACGCTGTAGGGGCGCCGGCGCACCGCCTCGGTCAGCTGGCCGCCCTCTTCGTAGCCCACGTATCCGGGAGGCGCTCCCACCAGGCGCGAAACCGAGTGCTTCTCCATGTACTCGCTCATGTCGATCCGCACCATCGCGTCCTGCGAGTCGAACATGAACTCCGCCAGCGCCCGCGCCAGCTCGGTCTTGCCCACGCCCGTCGGGCCGAGGAACAGGAACGTGCCGATCGGGCGGCCCGGGTCCTGCAGGCCCGCGCGCGAGCGGCGCAGCGCGGACGCGACCGCCTCGATCGCCTCGTCCTGGCCCACCACGCGCTCGTGCAGGCGCTCCTCCATGTGGATCAGCTTCTGCACTTCGCCCTCCAGCAGGCGGCTCACCGGGATGCCCGTCCAGCGCGCCACCACCTCCGCCACGTCGTCGGCGTCCACCTCCTCCTTCAGGAAGACCGGCGTCGTCTCCTCGTCACGCGGCCCATCGCCGCCGCCCTCCTGGGCGGCCAACTCCTTTTCCAATTCCGGGATCTCGCCGTAGCGCAGCTCTGCCGCGCGCTGCAGATCGGCTGTCCGCTCGGCCTTTTCGGCCTCCACGCGCGCCTCCTCCAAGCGCACCTTCAGCTCGCGCACGCCCTGGATCGCCTGCTTCTCCTTTTCCCACTGCGCCTTCATCTCCGCGCTGCGCGCCTTCAGCTCGGACAGCTCGCGCTCGATCGCCTCGCGCCGCTCCGCGCTTGCCTCGTCCTTCTCCTTGCGCAGGCTCGTCAGCTCGATCTCCAGCTGCATCACGCGGCGATCGACCTCGTCGATCTCCGTCGGCAGCGAGTCGATCTCGATGCGCAGGCCCGAGGCGGCCTCGTCGATCAGGTCGATCGCCTTGTCGGGCAGGAAGCGGTCGGCGATATAGCGGTCTGAGAGCGTCGCCGCCGCGATCAGCGCGCTGTCCTGGATGCGCACGCCGTGGTGAACCTCGTAGCGCTCCTTCAGGC
>JBIOES010000080.1:0-9295 GCA_044446265.1 Solirubrobacterales bacterium | reverse complement strand
GTTCCTGGCAGCCGCCGCGGAGGGCTAGGCGGGAGCAGATGGCGCTCGACGACGCCGCCGGCGCCAACGGCCCCCACGATGGCGCCGCGGAGGTGCGCGAGGCGGTGCGCGCCGGGGGCCTCTTCGGCGAGGACCGTCCGCTCGTCGTGATGCTCTCCGGGGGGCGCGACTCGGTCTGCCTGCTCGATGTGGCCGTGAGTCTGTGTGGGTCCGCGCGGGTGCGAGCGCTGCACGTCAACTACCGCCTGCGCGAGGAGGCCGGCGAGGATCAGAGCCACTGCGAGCGGCTGTGCCGGGAGCTGGATGTCCCGCTGGAGGTGGTGGCGCCCGAACGGGCACCCGGCAACGTCCAGGCGTGGGCACGCCGCGTCCGCTACGAGGCGGCCCTGGGTCTGGCCGAGCAGCACGATGCGCTGGTGGCGGTGGGGCACACCGCGACCGACCAGGTGGAGACGATCCTCTACCGCCTGGCGGCCTCCCCGGGGCGGCGGGCGCTGCTGGGGATGGCGCCCAGCGAGGGGCGCGTGGTGCGGCCGCTGCTGGGGGTCACACGCGAGCAGACCGCCGCCCACTGCGTGGCGCGCGGGCTGCGGTGGCGCGAGGACGCCACCAACGAGAGCGACGCCTATGCGCGCGGGCGCGTGCGGGCGGGTCTGGTGCCCGCGCTGCGCGCGGTGCACCCGGCGGCCGAGGCCAACGTGCTGCGCACCGCGGAGCTGCTGCGCGAGGAGACGCGGCTGCTCGACGGCTTGGTGGACGCCGAGGTGACGCGCGAGCCCGCCGCCGCGGGCGCGGGCAGCGCTTGGATCGCCATCGATCGCCTGGCCGAGCTGCACCCCGCGCTCGCCCGCCTGGTCGTGATTCGCCTGGCCGAGCAGGCCGCCGGCCCCGGCGCCTACGTGCCCCAGGCAGGGGATCGCGTGGCGGAGATCCTCGCGCTCGCCGGCCGCCGGCAGGGCCGAGCCGAGCTGCACATCGGCGGCCTCGTGAGCGCCGTGATCGAGGAGGGGCGCCTGCGCATGGTTGGGATCGCCCCGCACTTCCCCTCGCCGAAGGGTAACTAAACTCACTGCCATGCCCGAGCGCGTTCTACCGGCTGCAGCGAATGGCTCGCCCCCCGCACAGCCCGAGGTGGGGGAGGTGCTGGTCGACGCCGAAGCACTGCAACGGCGCGTGTTGGAGCTGGGCGAGGAGATCTCGCGCGACTACGCCGGCCGCTCGCTGCTGTTGGTGGGGGTGCTGAAGGGGGCGGTGTTCTTCCTCTCGGATCTGATGCGCCGCATCGACATCCCCGTGGAGCTCGACTTCATGGCGGTGGCGTCCTACGGGTCGGCGACAGACTCCTCCGGGGTGGTGCGCATCCTCAAGGACCTCGACGTCGTGATCGAGGGCCGCCACGTGCTGATCGTCGAGGACATCGTCGACTCTGGGTTGACGCTGCAGTACCTGCTGCGCAACCTCGGCTCGCGCGACCCGGCGTCTTTGGAGGTGTGCGCGCTGCTGACCAAGCCCGAGCGTCGCAAGGTGGACCTGCCCACGCGCTACGTGGGGTTCGAGATCCCCGATCGCTTCGTCATTGGCTACGGCTTGGACTACGCCGAGCGCCACCGCAACCTTCCCTTCGTGGCGGCGTTGGAGCGGTAGGCCCTACGCCCGGAAAATCCGCACTCCCGTGGTACGCTAGGCCCCTGGTGGCCAGCACTTCAAGCGCCCTCAGAACTCCCAGGATCAAGCTATGAGCCGTTTCTTCAAGAGCGCCGCATTCCCGATCCTCATCGTGGTGCTGGTGGCGTTCGCGGCGACCAAGCTGATCCCCTCGGGCTCGACCAGCACGACCGAACACACCTACCAGACGTTCGTCTCCAAGGATCTCCCGAGCGGGAACGTCAAGAAGGTCACCATCAAGCAGAAGGGCAACGCGGTCGAAGTCCAGGACTTCCACGGCGAAAACTACGAATTCGGCTACCCCGACCAGGCCGCCTCGCAGCTGATCTCACAGCTCGAAAAGTCGGGCGTGCACTTCAACGTGGAGACCGCCAAGAGCAGTGTGCTGCTCTCGATCATCACCTACATCATCCCGTTCGTGCTGTTCCTGGGCTTCTGGATCTTCCTCATGAACCAGGTGCAGGGGGGAGGCTCGAAGGTGATGTCCTTCGGCAAGTCGCGTGCCAAGCGCCTCTCGGCGGACTCCCCCAAGATCACCTTCCGCGACGTCGCCGGCGTGGATGAGGCGGTGGAGGAGCTGCACGAGATCAAGGAGTTCCTGGAGAATCCCAAGCGCTTCCAGGCGCTCGGTGCGCGCATCCCCACCGGGGTGCTGCTCTACGGCCCCCCCGGCACCGGCAAGACGCTGCTCGCGCGCGCCGTGGCGGGCGAGGCGGGCGTGCCGTTCTTCTCGATCTCGGGCTCGGACTTCGTGGAGATGTTCGTCGGCGTGGGCGCCTCGCGCGTGCGCGATCTGTTCGAGCAGGCCAAGCAGAACTCGCCCTGCATCATCTTCATGGACGAGATCGACGCCGTGGGGCGCCATCGCGGCGCGGGTCTCGGCGGCGGGCACGACGAGCGCGAGCAGACGCTCAACCAGCTCTTGGTGGAGATGGATGGCTTCGAGGCGAAGGACAACATCATCATGATCGCGGCCACCAACCGCCCCGACATCCTCGACCCCGCGCTGCTGCGCCCCGGGCGCTTCGATCGCCAGATCGCCGTGGACCGCCCCGATCGCAAGGGCCGCGCGAAGATCCTCGAGGTGCACACGCGCGGCAAGCCGCTGGCGAAGATCATCGACATCGACTCGCTCGCCGGCCAGACGCCCGGCTTCACCGGCGCGGACCTGTCGAACCTGATCAACGAGGCCGCGCTGCTCTCAGCCCGCACCGGCAAGCGCGAGATCGGCCAGGACGAGCTCGAGGAGGGGATCATGCGCGTGATCGCCGGCCCCGAGAAGAAGACGCGCGTGATGAGCGAAAAGGAGCGCCTCATAACCGCCTACCACGAGATGGGCCACGCGATCGTGGGCCATTACCTGGAGCACTCAGACCCCGTGCACAAGATCTCGGTGATCTCGCGCGGACAGGCGCTGGGCTACACGATCTCGATGCCCCAGGAGGATCGCTTCCTGACCACACGCGCTGAGCTCAACGACACGATGGCGATGACCTTGGGCGGGCGCGCGGCGGAGGAGATCGTCTTCGGAGAGATCACCACAGGAGCCTCCAACGATCTGGAGAAGGTCACCGCGACGGCCAAGCAGATGGTGATGCGCTTTGGCATGTCCGACAAGCTCGGCCCGCGCGTCTTCGGCCACGACCACGGCCAGCCGTTCCTCGGCCGCGAGTTCTCCACCGAGCCCGACTACTCCGATGAGATCGCGCGCGAGATCGACGACGAGGTCCGCCGCATCATCGAGAGCGCTCACAAACGCGCCACAGACACCCTCACAACGCACCGCGAGAGTCTCACCCGCATCTCCGAACTGCTGCTGAAGCGCGAGACGATCGAGAAGGAGGAGTTCCTCGGGCTGCTCGCCGGCAAGAGCGAGGAGGAGGTCTTCGGACCCGACGAGGACACCGCCCCCGAGCTGCCCGTGCCCACCGCGCCCGCGGATCGGGCGGGACGCGAAGCGCCCAGGCCGCTGCCGCGGCCGGGGCTGGCCGGCGGCGCCGCAGACTCCTAGACCTCTGTGAGGGCGCCCTTCCGCCTGATGGGCGTGGTCAATGTGACGCCGGACTCGTTCTCCGACGGGGGACTGTTCCTGGATGCGAAGGCCGCGGTGGCGCACGGGCGCGAGCTGGCCGCGCAGGGGGCCGACATCCTCGACATCGGCGGGGAGTCCACGCGGCCGGGGGCCGAGCCGGTGGCGGAGTCCGAGGAGCTGCGCCGCGTGCTGCCCGTGATCGAGGGGTTGGCCGCGGGCAGCGACACCCAGATCTCGATCGACACCTCCAAGGCGGCCGTCGCCCGCGCGGCGCTCGCGGCGGGGGCGAGCCTGGTCAACGACGTCAGCGCCCTGCGCGCCGATCCAGCGATGGCCGGGGTGGTGGTCGAGGGCGGAGCGCAGTGCTGCCTGATGCACATGCAGGGCGAGCCGCGCACGATGCAGCGCGACCCGCGCTATGAGGACGTGGTGGACGACGTGAGGGCGTTCCTGGAGGAGCGCCTGGCCTTCGCCGTGCGCGCGGGAGTGGCGGAGCAGCGGATCCTGCTCGATCCGGGCATCGGCTTCGGCAAGACGCTCGCGCACAACCTCGAACTGCTGGCGCGTTTGGAGGAGTTGACCACGCTGGGCCGCCCGCTCGTGGTGGGCACCTCGCGCAAGAGCTTCCTCGGGCGTATCCTGGCGGATGCACAGGGCAGCGAGGAGCCCGTCCCGGTCGCACAGAGGCTCCCCGCCACGCTGGCAACGAGCGTCATGGCCTACGAGCGCGGCGCCACCGTACTGCGCGTGCACGACGTCGCCCCGGCGCGCGCGGCGCTCGTGGTGGCGGCTGCTACGTTGGGCGGGCGATGGGGCCCGGCGCGGACGCAGACGACGAGGACCTGAACGGCGAGGAGCTCGACGCCGAGGGAGTGGAGCCGGAGGGTCCCGAGCGGGAGGACCCGGAGGAAGAGGACCACGAGGAGGAGGACGACGACGAGGAGGCCGACGAGCGGGAGGCGCTCGAGTCGGTCACGATCGAGATCACGGGCCTCTCGCTGTACACCCACCACGGCGTGGGCGCCGCCGAGCGCGAGGTGGGCCAGCGCCTGGTGTTCGATCTGCGCCTCGATCTGGGCGAGGCCGACGCCACCGTGACCGACCACATCGAGGACACGGTGGACTATGGCGAGGTATGCCAGCTGGTGGCGCTGATCGCCCAGCAGCGCTCCCACAAGACGCTCGAGCGGCTGTGCTCGACGATCGCCGATCGCCTGCTCGCGGACTACGAGCTCGAAGGGGTGTGGGTGAAGGCCGCCAAGCCCGAGCCCCCGATTCCGCTAACGGTGGATGAGGTCTCCGTCGAGGTGTGGCGCGAGGCCGAGCAGTAGGGCAGCGGCGGTGGCGCGCTCGCGAGGAGGCCGGGGCGGCGGGCGGGCAGCGAAATCTTTTCGCCAGATGCCCTTGACAGATTAGTTAGCACTCACTATAAATAAGCACATGAACCGTCTGACGGGTCTGGCCACGGGACATCCCCGCCGCGTTTTGGTTATCGCGGGAATCGTGTTCCTGCTGGCGGCCGGCCTCGGCGGCCCCGTGGCCGGCGTGTTGAAGGGGCGCTCGCAGGACTTCCACGACCCCCACGATCAGAGCCTGCAGACGAAGGCGGCGATCCAGCGCGCGACGGGGCAGTCCCCCGACTATGGCGTGGCCGCTGTGTTGAAGAGCACGGGCGACGCGCGCACGGACCCCGGCGCCGCGCGCACGACGGCGCGGTTGGCAGCCCTGCTTGCCGCGCAGAAGGGCTTTCAGCGGGTGCTCGACTACCCCTCCAGCCATCTGGCATTCCTCGTCTCGCGCGACGGCCACGAGAGCGTGGTGCTGGCGGCGTTCGCGACGCAGGAAGAGTCGGCGACGGCCGTCGCTCACGTGCGCCCCCAGCTCGCGGGCTCCGGCGTGCGCTTCGGCGGTCAGGACGTGGCGTTCGACGAAATCAACCACCGCACGTCCTCGGATCTGGAGCACGCCGAGCTGCTCGCCTTCCCGATCTTGCTGCTGCTCTCGCTGTGGGTGTTCCGCGGCCTGGTGGCGGCGATGCTGCCGCTGCTCGTGGGCGGCTTCGCGATCGTGCTCACCTTCGTGCTGCTGCGCCTCGTGAACCAGTTCGCGGGCCTCTCGATCTTCGCCGTCAACCTCGTCACGGGAGTGGGCCTCGGCTTGGGCATCGACTACAGCCTCTTCATCCTCTCGCGCTACCGCGAGGAGCTCGCCGCCGGCAGGGAGCCACGCGATGCGATCGCGCGCACGCTGCAAACGGCTGGACGCACCGTGCTCTACGGCTCGCTGACCGTCGCCGGCGCGCTGGCCTCGATGCTGGTGTTCCCCGAGCGCTTCCTGTACTCGATGGGCGTGGGGGGGACGATCGTGGCGCTGATGGCGGGCACGGTCTCGCTGGTGGTACTGCCCGCCGTGCTGATCGCGCTGGGTCCGCGCATCGACTCGCTCTCGCCGAAGTGGATGCAGCGGGGCACCGCCCGCGCCGCGACCGCGGGCGATGAGGGCGGCTGGGCGCGGCTGGCCCACGCGGTGATGCGCCGGCCCGGCACCGTGGCGCTGGTGAGCACGGTGGTCCTGCTCGTCGTCGCCTCGCCCGCGCTGCGCCTGGCGCTGACGCCCGCCGACCCGCGCGTGCTGCCCGCCTCCTCGGAAACGCGCCAGATCGCCGGCGTGCTGAGCAGCGACTTCGCCGTGGACGGCTCGCAGGCGATCACGGTGGTGGTCGCGGGCACCGCACCAGCCGTGCAGGCGGTGGCGGCGCAGGCGCAGCGGATCGCGGGAGGCCAGGCGCAGGCGGCCCCGCCGCGCCGCCTCGGCAAGGGCGAGTGGGAGATCGACCTGCTGCCCCAGGGCTCGGGCGCCTCCACCGCCAACCAGGCGCTCGTGAGGCGCCTGCGCGCGCTCGTGAACCAGCAGGGCGGCCTCGTGGGCGGCCCCACCGCGGGCTTCATCGACCAGAAGTCCTCGATCGCCTCGCACGTCCCCCTGGTGCTGGCGATCCTCGCGCTGGTCACCTGCGGCTTCCTCTTCCTGATGACGGGCTCGGCGGTGATGCCGCTGATCGCGCTGGCGATGAACCTGCTGACGGTGGCCGTCGCCGCGGGCCTGCTGGTGCTGATCTTCCAGGACGGCCACCTCTCCTCCCCGCTCGGCTTCAGCCCGATCGGCGGCCTGGAGGAGGCCAATCTCGTGCTCCTGTTCGTGATCGCCTTCGCCCTCTCCACCGACTACGGCGTGTTCCTCTTCGGGCGCATCAAGGAGGCTCACGACAGCGGCCTGCCCGCGCGCGAGGCGGTTGCCCGCGGCCTGGAGCGCACCGGGCGCCTGGTGACAGCCGCCGCGCTGCTCTTCTGCGTGGCGATCGGCGCCTTCGCGAGCTCCCACATCTTCTTCGTCAAGCAGCTCGGCGTGGGCGCTGCCCTTGCGGTGGCGATCGACGCGACCGTCGTGCGCGCGCTGCTCGTCCCCGCCATCATGGGCCGCCTCGGCGAGTGGGCCTGGTGGGCGCCGCGGCCGCTGCGCAAGCTGCACCGTCGCATCGGCCTGCGCGAGGGACTCGGGGAAGGATCCGCGCCCGTCGGCGTCTTGGAGAGTTAAATAGAGAGGGCCGCGTGGGGAGGAGTTGCCTGCCCTGCCGATCCCTCCGCAAGACAGCCAACGTACCGAAAGGCGGCAGTGTGAAAGCGCGCAACCTTCTGCTCATGATCCCGCTGGGGGCAGCGCTGGCGTTGCTTCCGGCGATGGCCAGCTCGGAAACCACGCCCTCCGTCGAAGCGGTGGCAATGGGCAGTGGGGTCTATGGCCCTATGTACGCTTGGTCGCCAACGCAGACGACCATCTCCCAGGGCGGCAGCGTCACGTTCTCAACCGGCAGCACCAATGCTCCGCATGGCGTCATCTGGACAAGCGCGGTCAAGCCCACCTGCGCCAACTCCGTTCCGGTCGGAGAAAACAATTTTGGCGAACACTGGACCGGCTCCTGCGCCTTCACGCAGCCAGGCACGTACACCTTCGAATGCTCGGTGCACCACAAGGAAATGACGGGCACGATCACCGTCACTGCCGCTGGGACGACGACGACCACGATGTCGACCCCGGCTCCAACTCCCACCCAGACCACCACAACTCCGCCGGCAACGCCCAAGCCGGTCACGGGCATCCACCTCACCAGAGCCCAGAAGCTCGCCAAGGCGCTGAAGGCGTGCAGGAAGAAGCCCAAGGGCAAGCGCGCGGCGTGTCGCAAGCGCGCCTACAAGCGATACGGGCCAAAGAAGAAGTAGGCGCTTCTCACGCGTTCAAACGCACCGGCAGCGTCTTGAGCTGGTTGAGGAACACCGATTCGGTTCTCAACGGCTCGCCGTCGATCGACATCGCGGGGAAGCGCTCGAGGGTCTCCTCGAAGAGGATCCGCAGCTCCAGGCGGGCCAGTGCGGTGCCGAGGCAGAAGTGGCGTCCGCCTGCTCCGAACGCCTGGTGCTCCTCTTCGCGGCGTACATCGAAGCGGTTGGGGTCGGCGTGGCGCGCCTCGTCGCGGTTGGAGGAGACGTACCACATCACCACCTTCTCGCCCTCCTTGATCTGCTGCCCGCCCAGCTCGGTGTCGCAGGTGGCGGTGCGGCGGAAGTGCGCGAAGGCGGGGAACATGCGCAGCGACTCCTCCACGGCGCCGGAGATCAGGCTGGGATCGTCCAGCAGCAGCTGGCGCTGCTCGGGGTTTTCCATCAGCGCGCGCATGCCGCTGCAGTAGGTCGCCTTCGTCGAGTCGTTGCCGGCGGCGACCAGCAGGAAGAAGCCCATCACGATCTCGTGCTCCTCGAGCTTCTCGCCGTCGACCTCGGCGTGCACCAGCACGCTCGTGAGGTCGTCGGTGGGGTTCTCGCGGCGCTCGGAGATCAGCTGCTGGCAGTGCGCGAAGATCTCGGCGATGCTCTTCTCGATCCCTTCCTGGATGTCCTCGTGCGGGTTCAGATCGGGATCGCCCGCGCCCAGCGTGGCGTTCATCAGCCGCGCCCACATCTCGTCGTCCTCCGGCGGGATGCCCATGAAGCTGCCGATCACGCGCGCCACGACCGGCTGCGCGACGTCGATCACGAGGTCGCACCTCTCGCGTCCCTCCAGGCGATCGAGCACCCCCACGGTGATCGCGCGGATGGCCTCCTCGTGCGCGGCGATCCGCTTGGGCGTGAACCCGGCCTGGAACAGCGCCTTCACGCGGTCGTGCTTGGGCGGGTCCATGCCGATGAACATCGCTCGCGAGAGCTCGATCGGAAAGCCGATGTTGGCGGCCGTCACGCCCCCCACTTCAGAGGAGTAGGTCTTGAAGTCGCGGCTCACCGTGTGGACGTCCTCGCCCGTGGTCACAGACCAGAAGCCCGCCTCCTCGGGGAATTCCGTGATCTGCGAGGTCCAGTGCACGGGGCATTCGCTGCGCATACGCGCGAACAGCTCGTGCGGCACGCCCGCCTCCCACACCTCGCGCTCGGTGAGGAGCACATCCTTGATGTCTCTGGTTGCCGTCGCGTCCTTCAGGTCGCTGCCTGCCGTCGATGCCATGTGAAGACCTCCTGTTGCTGCCGCGGGCGTTGAGGCAATCATACTGGC
>JBIOES010000079.1:0-9303 GCA_044446265.1 Solirubrobacterales bacterium | reverse complement strand
TCCTCAGCCTCCCGCAAACAGCGCACCATCGACGTCATCGCCGTCTACTCCCGCCCCAACCTCAACAACCGGATCGGGCGTCGCCGCTTACACCGGATCCGCGCCCGCTCACGCGGCACTCGTCTCGCTTCCCGTTGCCACGAGTCTCATCTCGGGGCAGACAGCGCAGGTGACCCTCTCCTGCAGCGGAGCGCGATGCGCCGGGACCGCTCAGCTTTCAATGCAGATCGCCGTTCGCGAGCACCACGGGACACACTGGACGACGCAGCGCGAGACGATCACGCTTGCGCGCGGGTCCTTCGCGTTGACCGAAGACAAGCGCGCCAAGGTGACGCTCCGTCTCACACCGGCAGGCAGACATCGTCTCGCGAACACCAAGCACCATCCCATTATCGGCGACATCACACTGACACTGGCCGGAGGGCGTAGCGTGACACGCTCGATCGTGATGCGATGGCGATGACTCGTGCCATCGAGATGCAAACGCGGCGCGGACACCTGTCCCAAGCGCTCACCAAACCGGCGCAAGCAGCGCCATCTCCAACCCCAGCCAATGATCGACGAGCGCTGTGGCGCGAGGACTCGATATTTGGCTCTACAAAGCCAAAACGTTAACAGTCTTAAAACTGCGCCCCAAAGACTGGCGCGCGCACTGGCGCCCATGCCGAGATTTTTGGCTCTACAAAGCCAAAAATCGAGAAGAAACTAGAAGGCTTGAAAACCGGCAGGCGGGCAATCCCCGCCTCGGGGGTTCGAATCCCCCCCTTCCGCTCTTGGAGCCAGATCAGCCCGCGCCCGCGCCGGGGCGCTCGGCGGACTCCGCGCCGAAGCGCTCGGCGCAGAGCAGCTCCAGCGTCCCCCAGGCCGTTCGCAGCCTGTCGCGGCGACGGACCTCCTGGAAGCCCGCCTGCTCGATCAGGGCGGGGAGTTCCCCGCGCGCGTGGGGGCGCGTGCGCTCGAAGCCGTCGAGCGCTCTGAGCGCGAGGAACGCGGCCCACATGACGGCATCCTGCGGTGCGCCCCAGTCGGCGATGTGCAGGCGCCCTCCGGGGCGCAGCACGCGATGCGCCTCGGCCAGCGCCGCGCGCTTCTCTGCTGTCTCCAGGTGGTGCAAGAGCAGCGAGGCCACCACCCGGTCGCAGGAGCGCTCCGCCATCGGCAATTGCGCGGCGGCGCCCTCGCGCCAGTCGATCCGGCTCGCCGGGTCCTTCGCACGCGCACGGGCGAGCGCGTCGCGATCGGGGTCGAGGCCCATGATGGAGGCGGTGGGGAGAGCCTGCGCGAGGCGTACCGTGAGGCTGCCGGTGCCACAGCCGATCTCCAGCACCGCGGTGGGCTCGCCGGCCGCGACCTGCGCCACCAGGCGCGAGCGAAAGGTCCGCTCGCGCATCGTCAGAGCGACGACGGGGTCATAGAGCGCCGTCAGGCCGAGGCGTCCCGCGGCTGGGAGGAAGGCGGGATCGGGCACCCGCGAGACGGTAGTCGAAGAAGACGGAAGACGGCTGAGCTCGTCTGCCTTAACGGCGGAGCCAGCCGGGCGCGCCAGACGCGAACTTCTGAGCGCAAAGCTGCGCGAAACGCCGAGTTGGGCTGCCGGCTATCAAGACTTGGCGTCTCCGATCCGATGATTCGGAAGATGTCATCCGCCCTGCTCTCAACGACCCCGCGCTCCGCAGGACGCTGGATCGATCACTGGCTCGATGGGGTCCGCGACCTGGAGAACCTGCGCGCGGGGCACCCGATGATGGACGCCGTTATCGAGGAGATCGACGGGCGCATGATCCGCGTGGGCGAGCAGTGGCTGGCGGACTTCGCCTCCTGCAACTACCTGGGCTTCGACCTGGATCGCGAGATCATCGAGTCGGTGCCGGCCTACCTGGATGCCTGGGGCACGCACCCGAGCTGGTCGCGGCTGCTCGGCAGCCCCGTGCTGTACGAGCAGATCGAGACCCGCCTGAGCGAGCTCTTGGGCTGCGAGGACTCGCTGGTGCTGCCCACGATCACACACATCCACGCCTCGGTGATCCCGGTGCTGGCGGCGGCGGGGACGATCTTCCTGGATGCACGCGCCCACAAGACGATCTACGACGGCTGCCAGGTGGCGCGCTCGCGCGGCGCGGCGGTGCGGCGCTTTCGCTTCGAGGACCCCGGGCACCTCGACGAGCTGCTCGCGGCCGATCGCGATCGCGTGCGTTTGGTGTGCATGGTTGGGGTCAACAGCATGACCGGCAACCCGCCCGACCTGCGCGCCTTCGCGGAGGTGACGCGCCGTCACGGGGCGCTGCTGTATGTCGATGACGCCCACGGCTTCGGGCTGATCGGCGAGCGGGGGGGGCGGGCCTGCGATCCTCCCTGCCCGTACGGCAGCCGCGGCAACAGCATCGTGCGCCACTTCGGCGAGAGCTATGAGGATATGGTGCTGGTGGGGGGCTTCTCCAAGGCCTACTCCTCGCTGCTGGCCTTCATCGCGTGCCCGACGGAGATCAAGAACCTGCTGAAGGTGGCAGCGCCGCCCTATCTCTACTCCGGCCCCTCCCCGGTTGCGTCGCTCGCGACGGTGCTGAGCGGCTTCGAGGTCAACGACAAGCGCGGCGATGAGCTGCGCGCGATCGTGCACCGCCACTCCGTGCGCGTGCTGGCGGCGCTGAGGGAGCTCGGCGTGCACACGCCCAACCGCTCCGAGCTGCCGATCGTCGAGGTTCCGCTGCGCGACCACGAGCGCATCGGCGCCGTGGGCGAGCTGCTGTTCGAACGAGGCGTGTACGTGACGCTGGCCGCCTACCCACTCGTGCCCAAGGCGGAGGTGGGCTTTCGGGTGCAGCTCACCGCGGCCAACACCGACGCCGAGGTCGACACCCTGATCGCCGCCCTGCGTGAGCTGGCGGAGCAGGACGAGCTCCAATCCACCACCGCGCAGGGGACGGCGGAGGTGAGGTGATGAGCGGACGCCCGCGCGTGCGGCTGTGGCAGGGCTATCTGGCCTTCGCGGCGGTGGGAGCGTTCCTGTATCTGTTGGTTCCGCCGCTGAAGGGCAACGCGGCGTTCTTCAAACACCACGCGCACACCAGCTGTATCGCGGTGATCGAGTGAATCAGGCGCAACCGCCCCCCCTCCACGCTCCCGTGTTGGCAGTTCGATTTTGGGCTCTTCCTGTACTGGCTGGGCGACGTTTACACCTACAGCTACCCGAAGTACATCCTGCACGCCGAAGTCCCGTTCCCGTCGATCGGCGACGCGATCTACCTCACGGTGTACCTCGCGCTGATGCTGGGGCTGCTGCTGCTGGTGCGCAGGCGCAACCCGCAGCGCAGCCGCAACACGCTGATCGACGCGGCGATCCTGACGCTGGGGCTCTCGCTGCTCTCGTGGGTGCTCCTGATCGCGCCCTACCTGCACGATCCAACCCTGGGCCTCTTGCCCAAGCTCGTCTCGGTGGCCTATCCGGTCGGGGACATCATCCTGCTGGCCGCCGCGATTCGCCTGGTGCTCGACGCCGGCCTGCGACGGCCGTCCTTCTACCTGCTCAGCGCGAGCATCGTCTCGCTGCTGGTGACGGACTTCGTGTACGGGGTGATGACCCTCGACAACGCCTTTCACCACCAGCTGCTGCTCGACCTCGGCTGGTTCTCCTACCAGGTGCTGTGGGCCGCGGCCGCGCTGCACCCCTCGATGGTGGAGCTGCAGGAGCCGGCGGGCCCGCCCGAGGCCAAGCTCACGCCGCTGCGCCTGAGCCTGCTCACCGGCGCCTCGCTGATCGCGCCGGTGTGCATCCTGCTGAAGGAGCTGCGTCGCGGCGACCTCGACCTGATCGTGATCATCTGCGCCTCGGTTGTGCTGTTCGGCTTCGTGGTGATGCGCATGGTGGGCCTCGTGCGCCAGCAGGAGCGCTCGGTCGCGCGCGAGCGGCTGCTCAGCTCCTGCGGGGCGGCGCTCGTCTCCTGCGCGACGCGTGAGGAGATGCAGAAGGCGGCGCTGAAGGTGGTGGCGCCGCTGCTGGAGAGCTGTGGGGCGGGCGTGCTGTGCCTCGTGCAGCCACCCTCGCAATCCGCCTTCGCCGATGAGGCACTCGCCGCGGTGGCGCGCAGCGACGACCCCCGCTGGCCGGCGCGCGAGCTGCCCGAGCACACAGGCGCGCGGCTGCTGCGCCTCGCCGGCGAAGGCAGCTACCGAGACATGCGCCTGGACACGGCCCTGCTGGGCGCGCTCGAGCTGCCGCGGGAGTGGATCTGTGGGCTGGTGCTGCCGCTGCCGGTGCGCGATGGCGTGATGGGCCTGCTGCTGGTCGCACGACCCACCCCCACCCCCCGCGAGGCGAGGGGCGCGCTCGTGGCGCTGGCCACGCAGCTGGCGCTCGCGCTGGAGGGCGCGCGGCTCACCGAGTCGGTTCACGTGCAGCGCAGCGAGGCCCGCTTCGCCTCGCTGGTGCAGAACTCCAGCGATCTGATCACGGTGGTGGGCTCCGACGCGACGATCACCTACCAGAGCCCCTCCTCCGAGCACGTCCTCGGCTATCCCCCGCACGAGCTGCTGGGCACGCGCTTCGATCGCCTGGTGGCGCTCGACGACGCGGGCCATCTGCTGCGGCTGCTCGCCGACGGCGCCGCGTATGCGCGGCGCGATGGCGAGGTGATCGAGTGCACGCTGCGCCACCGCGATGGGGGCCTGCGCCAGTTCGAGATCCTGCACACCAACCTGCTGGACGACGAGCACGTGCAGGGGATCGTGCTGAACGCGCGCGACATCTCAGAGCGCAAGGCGTTCGAGGAGCAGCTGGCCCACCAGGCGTTCCACGACCCCGTCACCAACCTGCCCAACCGCGCGCTGTTCGTCGAGCGCGTGCGCCACGCGATCAGCCGCTCGCGCCGCGAGAGCGGCGAGCTCGGGGTGATCTTCCTCGATATCGACGACTTCAAGACGATCAACGACAGCCTCGGCCACGGCGCCGGCGACACGGCGCTGATCGACGTCGCCAAGCGCCTGTCGCTGAGCATCCGCTCCAGCGACACGGCGGCGCGCTTCGGGGGCGATGAGTTCGTGGTGCTGCTGGAGGACCTCGATGGCACCGAGACGGCGGTGGAAGTGGCGGAGCGGATCCTCGAGGATCTGCGCCAGCCGCTGATGGTGGCCGGCAAGGAGCTGGTGGTTAGGGGCAGCATCGGTATCTCGATCCTGGAGGGCGACTCCACCGCGAGCGCGGACGAGCTGATCCGCGACGCCGACGCCGCGATGTACATCGCCAAGCGCGACGGCAAGGGCGGCTATCGCCTGTTCGAGCCCGAGATGCACGCGGGCGTGCTGGCGCGCCTGGAGCTGCGCGCGGACCTGCAGCGAGCGCTGGAGGACGGCCAGTTCGACCTGCACTACCAGCCGATCGTGCGGCTCGCCAACGGCAAGGTCGCGGGGATGGAGGCGCTCTTGCGCTGGCGCCACCCCGAGCGCGGGCTGGTGGTGCCCGGGGACTTCATCCCGTTCGCGGAGGAGACGGGGCTGATCGTCCCGATCGGCCGCTGGGTTCTGCGCGAGGCCTGCCGTCTGGCGGTGGAGGTGGGGCAGCTGTGGTCGGAGGATCCGCCGCTGTACATGTGCGTGAACCTGTCGGTGAAGCAGCTGCAGCACAGCGACGTGATCTCCGACGTCGGCGACGCGCTCGCCGACTCGGGCCTCGATCCGGGCCTGCTCACGCTGGAGATCACCGAGTCGATGCTGATCGACGACCCGGAGATCGCCGTGGTGAAGCTCACCGAGCTGCGCTCGTTGGGCGTGCGCATCGCGATGGACGACTTCGGCACGGGGTACTCCTCGCTCAGCTACCTCAGCCGCTTCCCGGTGGACATCATCAAGATGGACCGCTCCTTCCTGCGCCCGGAGTCGACGCCAGAGGCGGTCGACTTGTCAAGCGCCGTGGTGGCGCTCGGCAGCTCGCTGGCGCTGGAGGTGGTGGCGGAGGGCATCGAGCTCGACGAGCAGTTCAAGCGCCTGCGCGATCTCGGCTGCGAGCTTGGCCAGGGCTTTCACTTCGCGCACCCGATGGAGTCCGAGCTGATGCTGAACTACCTCGCTGGAGCGTCGCTGAACGGCGGAGAGACCGGCGAGCCGGCGCCCATCGCGCCCGATGCCGCATAGCGACCCGCACCCGCTCGCGCGCCCAGCGAGCCACCCGCGCGCCCTGCCGCCGCCGCGCCCCCACCGGCGCCTGCCCGCGCGCCCCGGACCGCGGGAGCTGCTCGCGCACCGGGACTTCCGGCTGCTGTTCACGGGCAGGTGCGTGTCCCTGCTGGGAGATGGAGCGTTCCTGGTGGCGCTCGCGTGGCAGGCGTACACGCTCTCCAACGCCCCCACCGCCCTCTCGCTGCTGGGGATCGCGATGACGGTGCCGCTGATCGCGCTGCTGCTGCTCGGCGGCGTGGTGAGCGACCGCCACGACCGCCGCCGGGTGATGCTGCTGGCCGATCTGGTGCGCGCGGCGCTGCTGGGCGTGATGGGAGCGCTCGCGCTGAGCGGAACGCTGCGCCTGTGGCACATGATGGTGATCGTCGCGATCTACGGCGCCGCGCAGGCGTTCTTCGACCCCGCGAGCGACGCGATCGTGCCCGAGCTGCTGCCGAACGAGCAGCTGGGAGAGGCGAACGCGCTGGAGCAGTTCGTGCGCCCGCTCGCGCTGCGCCTGGCTGGACCGGCGCTGGGAGGAGCGCTGGTTGGCGGATTCGGTGCGGGGGCGGCGTTCCTCGCCGACGGCGCTACCTTCGTGGCCTCGGCGGCGGCGCTGTGGGCGATGTCCGCGCGCGTGCTCTCCGAGCGGGGCGCCGAGCAGACTCACACCGAGGGCCCCCTCGAGCGTGCCCTCGCCGCGAGGTTTCCCGATCGAGCGCGTGCCGAGGGCGCACCCGGCGGAGCGCCGGCAGGCGAGGAGCCCAGCCCCGCCATCGCGATGGCGGGACGTGAGCTGCGCGAGGGCTGGAGCTACGTGCGCCGGCACGTGTGGCTGTGGGGGACGTTCGCGAGCGCTGGGTTGGCGTACCTGCTGTTCATGGGACCCTCGGAGGTGCTGCTGCCGTTCATGGTGAAGAACGAGCTGGGCGGCAACGGGGTGCAGCTCGGCCTCGTGCTCGGCGCCGGGGGGCTGGGGTCGGTGGCGTGCGCGGTGGCGATGAGCCGCAGCGGACTGCCCCAGCGCAGCATGAGCTTCATCTACGTGGTGTGGACGATGGCCACGGTGGCCGTCGCGGGGTACGGGCTCGCGACGGCGATGTGGCAGCTGATGCTGGCCAGCCTCGCCTTCAACCTGCTGGAGACGGCGGGAACGATCGTGTGGGCGACGATGAAGCAGCGCCACGTTCCGGGGCACCTGCTGGGACGGGTCTCGAGCCTCGATTGGCTGATCTCGATTGGGCTGCTGCCCGTCTCGCTCGCGCTCACGGGGCCGCTGAGCGCCGCGCTGGGCGTGCGCACGACGCTGATCGCGGCGGGCCTGCTGGGGGCGGTGGCGACGCTCGGCGGGCTGGCGCTGCCGGGGATGCGAGCGGTGGACTACTCCTGGAGGGGTCCAGCGGGGGGCTCGACCGCGGGCGGCTCGACGACGAGGCGCCCGGCAGGGGCCTCGGCGGCGAGCGGCACGGCGGCGCCGGGCGGCTCTGCGGCGCTGACCGCAAACACGATGTGAGCGCGGGCGACCGCGAGGAAGGAGTGGCTCTCCACGGGCCCCCCATCCAGCGGTTGCACCGAGACGTCGGTGAGCGTGAGGAAGTCCCGCTCGGAGGCGTTGAGCACGTCCGAGACGCGGCTGCGGTAGCCGTCGCGGGCGAGCGTCATCACGCCTTCGATGCGGTGCCGAAGTGTCTCCACGCGGATGCGCTCCTGGCGGAAGTCCAGGTGCTCGTCCCCGTGCTCAGGATCCCCACGCCCCTCGGAGGAGGCGCCGGCGGCGGCTTCGGTGGAGCTCACGCGGTCATTATCGCCTGACCGCGTGAGCTCCGCGCACAGCCTCCCCTACGGGACGAGGATCGTGAAGGCGTAGCCCGTCGTGAGGATCGTGGTGGCGGGGGCGTAGGTGTCGACCTCGAAGGCGCTGGCGGCGCAGTGGGGGTGCTGCGCGTTGACGGCGATCGTGCCGAGCGCACCGCCGGCGGTGGTGTAGGAGACCTCGGGCGAGACGGACACCGATACCGCGGCCGCATTGACGGGCGCCGTGGGTGTGACGCAGTAGGCGCCGCCGGTGGGCTCGGTGACGCTGGCGATGCCGGCGCTCTGCGCGGCGATCAGATTGGCCTGCGTGGGCGAGGCGGTGGGCGCCACCAACCCGTAGGCCACCATGCCCGAGGGTCCCGCGGGACCCTGGATTCCCTGAATGCCCTGTGGGCCCGCTGCGCCCGTGGCGCCCTTTGCGCCGGTGGACCCCCTAGAGCCCTTGGGTCCTGTGGCCCCCTTCAACCCACGCGGACCGGGCACCCCGGTGAAGCCCCGCGGACCCTGCGGCCCGCGCAGCAGGCACTCGCGCAGGTGGCGGTGGCCGGAGAGGACGATCACGCAGTGGGAGCGCGCCTCGTGAGCGGAGGCGCCCAGCAGGCTCGTGCCGGCGAGGGCCGGAACGGCGACGGTCATCGCGCCCACGACGGCTGGAGTGGCCAGCAGCATGAGCAGGCGGGAGTGCGGACGGCGGCGCGAGGAGCGCGGAGAGCGGTGCATCAGAGGGATCCCTTTCCGTAGGTGGCTCTCAGAAGAACACCCGATGGGCCTCAGCGGAGCGGTCAAAGCCCCGATCCGTCCCCGCGAATCTCGAGCCCGATCCGGCTCCACGCGCCTGAGCCCGACCCAAGCTCGACGGCGCTAGAGCCTCAGCCCACGTTCTCAGGCCACATTCTGCGGCACGCGCGCGGGCAGCCCGGCGCGCACTGCCGGACCGGGGGCCACGCCGAGCGAGTCGGCGGGGGCGTTGCGCTCCTCGCGCACGATGTAGAGGGGGCGGTGCTTGACCTCGTCGTAGATGCGCCCCACGTACTCCCCGATGACGCCGAGGGCGATCAGCTGGATGCCGCCGAGCAGCAGGATGGCGATCGTGAGCGAGCCGAAGCCGGGCAGGTAGGAGTCCACGAGGCGCAGCCCGATGACGACGGGGATCGCGACGAAGGCGACGCCCGCGGAGAGCATCCCGACGTAGGTTGCGAGCTGCAGCGGCAGGTGCGAGAACGAGGTGATGGCGTCGAGCGAGAAGCGCAGCATGCGCCGCACCGTGTACTTGGTCTCCCCGGCGTGGCGCGCGTCGCGCTCGTAGGAGACCGCGGTCTGTGTGAAGCCCACCCACACGGT
>JBIOES010000078.1:0-9342 GCA_044446265.1 Solirubrobacterales bacterium | reverse complement strand
GGTGGGTGGGGTCCAAATCCTCCGGCGTGCCCACGGCCGGAGAGGCGGATGCGCTGCCCGTCGGAGATGCCGATGGGCACGTCCACGTCGAGCTTGCGCGTCGCGGCGATGCGCCCCCGCCCGCGGCACTCGCCGCACGGCTTGGAGGGCACGCGGCCGTCGCCGTGGCAGGTGTCGCAGAGGACGTTGCGCATCATCTGCCCGAAGGGCGTGCGCGTGACCGCCTGTAGCTGCCCGGCGCCGCCGCAGCGCTGGCACGTCTCGATCGGAGTGCCCGGCTCGGCGCCGTTGCCGTGGCAGTGCTCGCAGCGCTCGATCGCCTCGAAGGAGACCTCGACGGTGGCCCCCTCGGCGGCCTGCGCCAGATCGACCTCGACGGCCACCGCCACGTCGCCTCCCGGCGCGGGACCGGGCGCGCGGGCGCCCCCTCCCCGCCCGCCGCCGAAGGGGGAGCTCCCGCCGAAGAAGGCATCGAACAGGTCGCCGATCGAGCCGAAGGCGTCGAAGTTGGGCGCGTAGCCGCCCGAACGCAGCCCCTCGTGGCCGAAGCGATCGAAGGTGGCGCGCCGCTCGGGGTCGGAGAGGATCTCATACGCCTCAGCGGCCTCCTTGAACTTCTCCTCGGCCTGCGGGTCGTGCGCGTTGACGTCGGGGTGCAGCTCGCGGGCCTGCCCGCGGAAGGCCTTCTTGACCTGCTGCTCGGTGGCGTCGCGCTGGACGCCCAGCACCTCGTAGGGGTCGCGTGGCATGAGAGGTCAGAGCCTATCCGTCGGCTTGGAGTGTCCGGGCTCCGGCGCTTTCAGTTCTCGGCGTAGGCGTCTTCGACGAAGCGCGAGAGCTCGTGCGCGGCCTCGCGCACGGTGGGAATCGCCTGCGCGTAGTCCATCCGCACGGGGCCGATAACAGAGACGGTGCCGAGCTTGCGCTGCGCGACCCCGTAGCCGGCGGCCACCAGCGCCAGCGAGCGCATCGCCGGAATCGGATTCTCGTGGCCGATCCGCACGTATACACCCGGCTTGCTGAGCGCCGCACGCAGCACGTCGAGCAGCGCGACGCGCCGCTCCAAGAGGTCCATCAGCTCGTTGACCTGAGTCAGGTCGCGGGGACGCTCCTCGGAGAACAGCCGCGCGGTGCCCTCCACGTAGAGGGTGTCCCCGGCCTCGGAGCCCAGCGCGCCGATCGCGGGCGCGAGGCGATCGAGGAACGCGCGCTCGGTCGGGGGCAGCGTGGGGTCGATCAGGCGCGCGTGGAGCATGCGCGCCCCCAGGTGCTGCCCCACGAGGCGCTCGTTGAGGTACTCGCCCGCCCACGCCAACAGCCCTGGGTCCGCGGCGCCCTCCAGCGTCGCCAGCACCTTGGAGACGCCGCCCGTGGAGGTGATGATCACGGCCATCGCCACGTGCGGCTGCAGCGCGAGCACCTCCACGTGGCGGATCGTCGCGGTGGAGGGCGAGGGCGCGGAGACGACCGCGAGCAGGTTCGTGACGTGCGAGAGGGTCTCGGCGCTCACCCGCATCGCCTCCTCGACCTCGCGCTGGGTGACCGATAGCCCAAGGCGCGGCGCGGGCTCGAGGCCCTGGCCGGTGTAGAGCATGCGATCGACCACGTGGCGGTGACCGGCGTCGGTGGGCACACGACCGGCGGAGGTGTGCGGGTGCGCGAGCAGCCCCAGCTCCTCCAACTGCGCGAGCTCGCCCCGCACAGTGGAGGCCCCGCAGTCGAGCTCGGGGTCGGCGGCGATCGCTTTGGACGGCACCGGCTCTCCCGTGCGCAGGTAGCCGTCGATGACCTTGCAGAGGATGCGCTCCTGCCTGGCGGTTAACATGTTGTGATTGTAGGCCCCGAGCTGGCGGCCACCCGTGTGGCTACGTGGTGACGACGGCCTCGGCGTTGCGGATGATCTGCTTGCCGTCCTGTTCGGCGACGGTGTCGATCGTGGCCAGGCCATCGGCGACCTCGCGCACGGTGCCGCTGACGAGCACCTCCTGCTCGGGCACGCCCATGCCGCGGAACTGCACCGAGAGGCGCTTGAGATGCTCGGGCCCGCCGGCGGCCTCGGTCTGCGCGCGGGCGACCTGCGCCATCGACCAGAGCCCGTGCAGGATGCGCCCGGGGAGCCCCACGGCGCGCGCGAACTCCTCGTCGATGTGGATCGGGTTGAAGTCGCCCGAGGCCCCCGCATAGCGGGCGGTGAGGTACTTGTCGGGCGTGACGCGCACCTCGGGGATCGAGGCGCCCACAGAAAGATCGCTCATGGCTCAGACTCCTCGCACGATGTTGGTCCACGTGCCGCGCACGACCCGCTCGCCGCGCTGGTTGGTGGAGATGGACTCGAATACGTAGTAGCCGCGCCCGTCGCGTTCGGAGATGTCCTTGACGGAGGCGGTGGTGGTGATCTCATCGCCCGCGACGACGACGGGCCCCCACTCGAACTCCTGGCCGCCGTGCACCATCATCGCGAAGTTCAACTCGATCTCGGGGTCGAAGATCGGCGGGCCCACGGAGGGAGCGGAGTAGACGACGGCGAACATCGGCGGCGCCACCACGTCGGCGTAGCCGGCGGCACGCGCCGCCTCGACGTCCAGGTGGACGGGGTTGGTCTCGCCCACGGCGCGGGCGTACTCCCTGATCTTCTCGCGGCCCACCGCATAGACGGCGGGCTCATAGGTCTTACCGACGGCCTGCGTGTTGACTGGCACCGAATGGGGCTCCTTTAGCGCACGGGGTTGCGGGCGCGCAGTTTACGCGTTCGCGGCGCCAGGGGGCGGACCGCAGGGGGCTGAGGCATCAATGCATCAGCCTTGATA
The DNA here is from genome assembly GCA_044446265.1 of Solirubrobacterales bacterium. Taxonomy (GTDB): domain Bacteria; phylum Actinomycetota; class Thermoleophilia; order Solirubrobacterales; family Solirubrobacteraceae; genus Palsa-744. Next base: position 6,535 of record JBIOES010000078.1, on the reverse strand, counting down.
TGCTCTGATTAATGCGGACGACCCTGACGCTCGAGGACGATGTGGCGGTCGCGGTGGAGCGCCGCCGCCGCGAGCACGGACACTCCCTGAAGGAGGAGGTCAACGAGCTGCTGCGGGTGGGACTGCTGAACGTGGAAGGAATGTCCGCGGAGAACCCACGGCCCAGCTTCGAGCCGCTGCGCGCCGGGGAGTGCCTGCTACCGAACATCGACGATGTCGCCGAGGTGCTGTCGATCGTAGAGGGCGACGAACACGGTTGATCCTCCTCGACGCGAACATCCTGATCTACGCATCGATCGAGTCCTTCCCCCAGCACGAGGCCTGCCGCGCGTGGCTCGAGGACTCCTTCGCGCGGCCCGTGAAGGTCGGCCTGCCGTGGCCCTCGCTCCTGGGGTTCGTGCGGATCGTGACCAACCCGCGCATCCTCAACCCCCCAACCTCCACGCACGCCGCGTGGAAGCGCGTGGAGGAGTGGCTGGAACAACCGAACGCATGGATCCCCGCACCGACCGATCGCCATCGAACCACGCTCGCAACGCTGCTGCGCGACGACGTGCACGGCGATCTCATCCCCGATGCCCACATGGCGGCGCTGGCGCTCGAACACGGCCTGACGGTGTGCAGCACTGACACCGACTTCGCGCGCTTCGCGGGAGTGCGCTGGCAGAACCCGCTCGGTTGATATGGATGGTGGTTGTCAAGTTGGGCGGGAGTCAAGCGTCGAGGAACCTGAACCCGACGCCCATCGCCCTGTAGGTCCCGAGCGCTCGCCGATCGGCGCTGAGGATCTCGGCGCCGTGAGCGACCGCGATCGCGGCGATTAGGGCGTCATAGAGGGCGCCGCCGCGCACCTCGGCCTCGACCGCTCTCCGCAGGGCGTCGCGCAGACCGTTGGCGTCCATCGCAAGCCAAGGCTGCGTAAAGCCACGTTCCAGCGCCTCCAGGACGACCGCGGGCGCTATCCGCCGTCCCTCCGGCATCCGGCTGAGCGCCGAGGTCGTCTCGAAGGCGACATGAGCCGGCAGCCGGACCTCCCCCTCCACGACGGCGGCGCGAGCTGGACGATGAGCGTCATGCCACGGTGCGAGCGCCGCGATCACGACGCTCGAGTCGGGGGCGATCACCGCCGCACGCGCTCGACCGCCGCGCGGGCCTCCGCAGCACTCATCGGCTCCATCGGCCGATCGGTGACGATCACCGGGAAGCCATCTCGCTCCTCGACACGAGCCGGCACATCCGCGACCGTCACTTCCAGCCTGCCGTCGGTTGCGGTCAACTCCAGGTCAGTGGGACCCCGCACCCCAAGCTCCTCCCGAAGCGTCTTCGGGATGACCAAACGTCCAACTCCATCGATGGTAACACGCATACCATCAGATTACCATATCTCGGTTGATGCCAAGAGAGTCCTTAAACGCAAAAGGAGCCCCTGGATCGCGCTACATGCAGCGATCCAGGGACTCTCGCGGGACGAACGTCAGAAGACGAGGTCGCCCTCGCCGCCAACGCCGGCGCCCACCAGCTCGCGCTCCTCGGCGGGGCCCTGGAGCTCACCCTCGGCTCCCGCGCCCTCGCGCTGCGCGGAGCCGGGCGAGTCGAGGAACTCGACGGAGTCGGCGATGATCGCGACGGCCTGGCGCTTGTGCGGGCCCATCTCGGACGATCGGTCGTCGGTGGTCTCCCACTCGCGCCACTCCAGGCGGCCGTCGATGGCAAGGCGCGAGCCCTTGCGCAGGTAGCGCTCGACGTTCTCGCCCTGGCCGCCGAAGACGGAGACGTCGAAGAAGTTGGGGCGCTCCTGGTAGGACTCGCCGTCCTTGCGCAGGCCGTTGCAGGCGACGCGCAGGCTGCAGACGGAGTTCCCCGTAGGGAGGGCGCGCAGCTCGGGGTCGCGGGTGAGGCGGCCGATGAGGATGACGCGGTTGGTGTTGGCGTGGGACATGGTGCTCCTTTTGGTTTGAGAGGACACCCCCACGCAGGAAGGTAGCGAGGGGGTGAGAGACTTCGCTGGGTTGACCTCGATCAGTCCTCCAGGCCGGGGAGTGCGTCGAGGGGGAGAACGACGATCGTGGCCTCGGCGCGGGCCCGCTCGATCGCGCGCTGCACGGCGCGCTGGACGTGGGGCGGGGCGAGATATAGGACGCCGGCGACGCAGTGGGCACGCGCCCAGGCGCGGCAGATCGAGAGCAGCCGCTGGGGGGCCTTGATGGTGAGCTCGACCTCGACCGCGACGGGCAGCCCATCCTCGGCGCGCTTGGGCCACAGGACGAGGTCGGGACGGTGCAGCGCGGGCTCGCCACCGGGCCCGCGGCCGAGAGGCACGCTGGCGAGCGGACCGTCGCGCTCTTCCAGGCGCAGGAGGCGCTCGCCGAGCACGCGGCACTCGGGGTAGCCCCGCTCCAACGCAGCGGCGACGCGCGCGCAGACGGCGAGGTGGCGCGCCGAGGAGGCGCTGACGCGGCAGGGGTCGAGCCCGGGCTGGCAGGCGCGCAGGCCGGCGGGAGTGGCGGTGAACAGCACGGGACCGCCGAGCCGGTGAGGAACCAGCAGCTCAGCGCGACACGCGGCGGAGAGCCGCGCACGCGCGGAAGGGAGCGAGACGTCGAGGCGCAGCGCGAGCGCCTCGACAGTGATGGCGCCGAGGTTGGCGGCCCACCGCACAAGGGCCTCGCGCTCGGGCGAGAGGACGGGATGAGAGCTGGACATGGGAGTCTCCTTTTTGAGATAAGAGGACCCCACAAGGGGGTCCCGAGAGGGTCGCGTGGTGGTGAGACATGGCGCTGGGCAGGCGCCGCGGGACTCACGTAAGGCCCGGGGCGCCCGCCGGGGAACAGGGCGATGCCGAGCGCTACCGCTGAGGCGGGCGCATCCGCGCGATGCTGACCTGCGCGGGTCCGCCGGTGAGCGCGAGGACCGCGGCACAGCCGCGTGGCATCTCGGTGAGGTAGTGCGGGTGAAATAGGAACTCGCGCACCCGCGTGCGGGTGCGCTGGCCGCTCGAGTTGATGGATGTGCTCCACGCGCCGCGCGTGCCGGCGAGGCGGGCCACGAGCTCGGCCGAGTCGGGGACGACCTGGCGGTGGGCGATCAGCGTGGAGAGGTTGCCGAGGATCTGCTCCAGCAGCCGCTCCTGCCCGGGGATGCGCAGGTCAGAGAACTCCTGCGTGCCGAGCAGCAGGCTCATCCCGGCTGAGCGCGCGCGACCGAACAACCGTGCGACGTGCTCGGCGCCAAGCGCGGAGAACTCGTCGATCGCCACGAGCGAGGGGATCGGCGCGCACTGCAGGCCCGCGATGGCGCTCTGCAGATCCTGCACGATCGCCGCTGCGAGCATCTGCGCGAGAAGCGGGCGCTGGTCGGCGCGCAGGCCGAAGTAGAGCACCGCGCGCTCGCGCAGGGCACCCGGCAGCTCGAACACCGGCGCGCCCTCGGTGCGCGGGTCGAGCCACGGGCCGATATCAGACTCGGCCATGATCGCAAGGCGATCGCGGACGCCGCTCAGATCGGTGAGCTGGCGCGGGTTGAGCGAGCCCAGGTAGTCGCAGACCTCCCGCGAGCGCGACTCGGGAAGGCTCCGCGCGAGAACTTCCAGCTCATCGGGGTCGAGCTGGCGCACCAGCTCCGCGAGGCTGACCTCGCGCTCGCGGTGGCGCAGGGTGCGCACGGCGTGTCCGAGGTAGCGCTGGGCCTGGCGCAGGTAGTGGGGCTCGGTGTAGTGCTCGCCGGCGAGCGCGCGATCGACGATCTCGGTGGGGGCGCCGTGGGCGAAGGGGTTGTAGACGGAGGGTCCCTCGGGAGTCCATTCGACGAACGGCCGCCCCGCGATGCGCGCGGCGCGCTCGAGCTCGGAGCGCATGTGGGAGTCCTCCTTGGGATCGATGACGATCACCGCCATCTCGCGCTGCGCGGCGGCGACGGCGATGGCGGTCTGGGTGACGGTCTTGCCCGAGCCGGTGGCGCCGACGACGAGCGTGTGGACGCCGCCGCTCCCATCGCGCAGCGGGATCGAGATGGGACGCGAGCTGCGGTCCACGCCGACGATCAGCTCGCTGGGCACGGGCCGCGGGGAGCTGCCCGCGAGCGCGCGGCGCCACCAGGGCGCCTCCTCGCGAATATCGACGCCTGCGTAGGTGGCCACTTCCAGCGCGTTGGGACGCCGGCGGCGCAGTGGGCGCAGCGGGCCGAAGAGCGCGCCCAGGTTGAGCTCCCCGAGCCGGCGGAGGGCCGCGCGCAGGGAGTCGAGCGGGGTGTGGCGCTCGCGAGCGGCCTCGGCGAGGTCGGCACCCGCTTCGAGGTCTTCGCGGTGCCAGCGCCGGTTGCGCACAGTGATGGTGAGCGCGGCAGTGGCGAGCGTGGGAGCGAGAGGCCCAAGGGAACCTCCCACGGAGACCACCAGCGCGGTTGCGGCGGCAGGCCAGCTCCAGTGCAGGTGACGCGCGCGCACGATGGGCGCCAGGAGCAGGCCGAGCGCGAAGCCCTCGCCGACATGAACGGCCGTGTTGGCAAGCCGCTGAAAGAGCTGCTCGAAGGGAGCGAGCAGATGGCTCGGCGGTTCCGGGGCGAAGGAATGCGCGCCGGGTTCGGGGTGAGGATGCGTTGAGAACGAGGGCATGAAGCCGCTCCTTTCGTGAGGGGCCGGCGAGCCGACCCGTGGTTAACGAGCAACGGCGAGCCACAGGGGCTCGCCGCGAGGAGTGAGGCATGGGAAGCGAGGAGCTCAGGTCAGCCGGTAGCCGACGCCCCTGACGTTGATGACCCAGCGATGGCCTTCACAGGAGAGGGCGCGGCGCAGACGGCTGGCGTGGCTGTCGAGCGTGCGCGTGGAGCAGGGAGCGGAGAACCCCCACACCTCGCGCAGCAGCTCCCGGCGCGTGAACACGCGGGTGGGCTCGCGGGCGAGGTGCACCAGCAGGCAGTACTCCAGGCGGCGCAAGCGCACGGGATGGCCGTGCAGAGTGACGGCTTGCGTGCGGTTGTCGATGCACAGCGGGCCGACCTCCAGGCATGCCCCCGGGGACTCGCCGAAGGCACGGCGCAGGAGCGCGCGCAGACGGACGCGCAGCTCCAGATAGGCGATGGGGCGCGCGAGGAAGTCGTCCGCGCCGGCCTCGAAGGCACGCACCAGATCGAGGTGGTGCGCGGGGGAGCCAAGAACCACGGCGGGCAGGTCTTCCCGCCAGGGCGCGGCGGCTCCATCGGAATCTCCACGCGCGAGGCCGCGGATCTCGCGTAGCAGGTCCAGGGCGCCCCGCGGCGTGTCGAGCGCGCCGAGGATCACGGCGGCCGGGCGGCGATCGCGGGCGATCACGCGGGCGTGCTCGGCTGTGAGGGCAAGGCTCGCGCGGTAGCCGTCGGCGGCGAGCTGCTCGGCAAGCGGACGCCCGACCTCGGGGTCGTGCTCGACCAGCAGGATCGCCGGCGGCTCCAGGCTCGCGCCACGAGCGCCGGCATCGCCGAAGACGCCAAACCGCGCATCCGGCTCGAAGGCGTCGCCGACGATCATCACCCCAGCTCGACCTCGCGCGGGCTGATGCCGAGGCCACGGCGGGCGATCAGCGCGAGCACGTCGCTGTGGACCCACGGCGTGGGGACGCCGCCGCGGCCACCCTCGGGCATCAGGCCGACGCGCCGCGCGAGCCAGCTGGTATCGCCACTGACGCCGGCGCGCCTGTGACGCTTGACGCGCCCGCAGCGGATCGTGATCTCGCTCATGCTCACGCTCCCGCTCGCGACGGCCGCGGCGACGGCTTCGCGCAGACCGCGGTTGAGGACGATGCGGCTGGCGTCCAGCCGCTCGAGCTCGGCGCGCAGCGTGTAGGTCGAGAGGCTCGGGTCGCCGTGGTGGCGCTCGAGCGCTCGAACGGTGAGGGAGCGGATGGGCTCGTAGCTTTCGAGCGCACCGACGACCTCGCGCACCCCAAGCGGCTCGCCCGCTCCGACCGGCTCGCACACTCCCTGCTCGCTGCTGCCGGCTGGGCAGAGGCGGTGCCAGCGCAGCTCGGGGATCGACCGGCCGGTGTCGGCCGGCGACAGGCGGTAGGCGCACCCCTGGCGATCGAGGAGCGCGGGCGCCTCGACCTCCTGGGAGCGGTGTTCGCCGAAGGGCGCCGAGCACAGATCCTCGGCGGCGACAGGCCGGCACCAGCGGCCCCGCGGGCGGCTCAGGTAGTCGCGGCAGACGAGCACGGCGTTGAGAGGCGGCTCGTCGGCGGCGAGGTGCGCCACCAGGCGCCAATCGCCAAGCGTGACGCCGTCGCGATCGATCACCAGGACGCTGCCGGCGGCGGCAGGCTGGGTGAGCACTTCGCGGGGACGGCCCTGGAGATCGGCGTAGCGACCGAGCACGCGCTCGGCGCCGGACGCCGGCGGCATGCACGACTTCGAATGGGCGCGGCGAGGCTCGGCGACCCTTGCGATTGCGGGCACGGGTGAGGCGGTGGGTGTCATGGGGGTCTCCTGAGGTGCGAGGGCTGAGCCCTGGGGGATGGGAGTTGGGTGGGGGCTTGTAGGGCCTCGGCCGCGCGGGCGTCAAGCGGGT
>JBIOES010000077.1:0-9362 GCA_044446265.1 Solirubrobacterales bacterium | reverse complement strand
GTTGATCGCCGCCTTTGAGGAGATCGGGGTGGGTGGGGACGGCATTCCGTTCGTGGTGCGCCTGGACGGCACCAACGACGTGGCCGGGCGGGAGCTGCTGGCGGAGGCTTCGCTGCCCAACGTGCACCCGGCGAAGACGATGAACGAGGCAGCCGAGCTGGTCGTCGCGCTGGCGGCCGGCGAGAGCGTCGGAGCGCGCGCCTGATGGCGATCCTCGTCGACAGCGACACGCGCCTGGCCGTCGCCGGCGTCACCGGCCGCGAGGGCTCTTTCCACACGCTCAACAACCGCGCCTACGGCACCAACGTGGTCGGTGGCGTGACGCCCGGCAAGGGCGGTCAGGACGTCGAGGGGATCCCCGTATTCGACGACTGGGCGCAGGCGATGGAGCAGGCGCAGCCCAACACCGCAATGATCTTCGTGCCGCCCCGCTTCGCCGCCGACGCGATCCTGGAGGCCGCCTCCGCGGGGGTCGAGCTGGTGATCGCGATCACCGAGGGGATCCCCGCGCACGACGAGCTGCGGGTGTACAACACGCTGCAGCGAGACCGGGCGAATGGGCGCTCGACTCGCCTGATCGGCCCCAACTGCCCCGGCATCCTCTCGCCGGGCAAGGCCAACGTGGGGATCATCCCGGCGTCCTTCTTCAGGGAGGGAAACGTGGGCGTGGTGTCGCGCTCGGGCACGCTGACCTATCAGATCGGCAACGAGATCGCCCAGGCCGGCTTCGGCTGCAGCTCGATCGTGGGGATCGGCGGCGACCCGGTGCCGGGCTCCTCGTTCGTGGACGTGCTGGAGCTCTTCCAGAACGACGCGCAGACCGAGCTGATCGTGCTCTCCGGCGAGATCGGCGGCAGCGCCGAGGAGGAGGCCGCGCAGTACATCGCCGAGCACGTGAGCAAGCCCGTGGTGGCCTACATCGCGGGCTTCACCGCGCCCGCGGGCAAGCAGATGGGCCATGCGGGCGCGATCGTCTCCGGCTCGGCTGGCACCGCCGCCGCGAAGGCGCAGGCGTTGGAGGAGCGGGGCGTGCGGGTGGGGCGCACCCCCACCGAGGTTGCCGAGCTCGCCGTGCAGACCCTGCGCGGCTGAAACAGCACGATAGAAACGAAAAGTTCTGACTTTTTGCTGTGACGCGCCTTTCGGGCTACGGTGGCCCGATGGCAGTCAATGTCCGCCCCCGCCGCCCCCCCGCGCGCGCTCGACCGGCGAGCACGCCTGTGCTCGAGCGCTGGCGCGAGTGGCCCGCCGAGGCGTGGGGAGCGATCGCCGTGACGGCGCTGTTCCTCGCCCTCTCGTGCTGGTGGACGATCGTGGACCACAGCGTTCCGATCTCCGACGCCGGCTTCCATCTGCAGGTGACGATCGAAGTCTTCAAGGATCTGCAGGCGGGCAACTGGTCGGCGGCGGTCGCACCCCACCTCCAGTACCCGCCGCTCGTGTACCTGGTGGGCGCGCTGGGCGACTACATCGGCGGCCTCAGCCCGCCCTCGATGGTGATCGCCGAGAACCTCTTCTTCGTGCCGCTGATGGCGCTCGGCTGCTACCAGCTCGGGCGGCTGGCGTTCGAGCCACTGGCTGGACTGCTGGCGGTTGTCGCCGCCTTGGGTTCGCCGCTGGTGGAGAGGCTGTTCCACCTGACCATGCTCGACGCCCCGCAGGCCGCGCTGGCGGCCCTGTCGGTGTGGCTGATCCTCGACACGAAGTACTTCACGCGCCTGCGCTACTGCGCCGCCGCCGGTGTCGCCGTGGGCCTCGGGATGCTGGTCAAGGAGCCGCTGGCGCTGTTCGTCGCCGGGCCGCTCGCGGTCACGTTCGTGCGCGGCGGGTGGCGCTCCTGGCGGGGAATGGCGGTGTTCGCGGTGGCGGTGCTCGTGGTGGCCGGGCCCTGGTACATAAACGACTTCACGCAGGTGCAGGGGATCACCAAGGCGGTGAGCGAGTCGCCGACGTCCGCCGCCAGCGGGATCGCCCCACCACGCCTATCCAGCCAGAACCTCGAGTGGTACATGTGGAGCTTCCTCGACGGCCAGGTCTACCTGCCGCTGTTCCTGTTCGCGACGGTGGGATGGTTGTGGATGATCGTCGGGTTCGTGCGTCGGCGCTGGGTCAGCCCGTTTGCCCCCGAGCTGTTCGTGGGCGCCTTCGTGTCGTGGCTGGCCCTGACCGAGACGTACTTCCACGACACCCGCTATGGCATGTCGATGCTGGTCTACTTCGCGGTGTTCGGAAGCTTCTGGATCGTGCGGCTTCCGCGCCCGGGGCGCATCGCGGCGACGGCGGCGCTGGTGCTGGTGGCGGTCGCCAACACCCTCGCGAGCAACTTCGGCGTGGGCGGGGACGTGAGGCTCACGATCCCCCACGCGCTCCAGTTCTCGAACGAGCCCAACTCCGCGATGGTCTACTCCAACGAAGGCTATCTGGTGACGGCCGCGCCTCACCGCGAAGACGACATGCTGGCGACGCTGAAAGAACTGAAGGCGAGCGGCGTGGAAGCGATCGTGGCGCTCCCCACGGAAACGGGCAATCAGGCCGCGTTCCTCGAAGGTCTCCTTCCGCTCACCGTGATCGCGAACCTCAACCTGGGCGAAGCCAACTCGCTGGCCAGCCTGAATAACACCGTCGCGGTGTTCGACCGCGAAGAGCTCGCCAAGAACCACACGCCGCCGTGCATCAAGCTCGCCGATGGCACGGGCGTGTGGATACGCCTGGGCAACCCCTACGCCCCCGGCGCCCAGGACTACTGCCCGTCGCGCAAACCGCAGTTCTACAAATAGCGGTCATCGGCGGCTCCAAGCGCAATAGTCCAACCACTACTCGTGCCGGCGTGGGAAGCGCCCGAGTAGGATGAGTGCCCAACCTCGTGGGCCGACCCATGACCGATACGTTCTCCAGCGGAAGCGCGCCCTCTCCAGGCGCCCAGCCAGACCAGCCGGCCAACGACGTCACGAGCGCGCTGGCGGAGCTCGAGCGCAAGCTGCGCGAGCTCGAGCAGGAGCTGACCTCGATCGGCCGCCGGCGCCTGCGTCCGGAGGAAGCCGCCGCGGAGACCTCCCCCGCCGCGGCTCACACGGCTGGGGCTCCGATGGGGACGGCGGGGCGCCTGATAGACGAGCAGGCGGAGCCCGAGCCTCCGGTCGAGCACGCCTCCGTGGAATGGGCGACTCCCGCGGAACGAGCCACTCCCGTGGAGGAGCGGGCCGCTCCCATGGAGGAGTTCTCGCCGGCGCCCGGGTCAGCAAGCCCGAGCGACGCGCAGCTGGCCAGCCTGGCGGAGCTGCGGCGCTTTCGCGACCGCATCGAGCGCTTTGCCAGGGAGCTGACCGACGACTACGACGCGCTGCTCGGCCGCGTGATGGCAGGGCTGTCCGGGCGGGGGTCGAGCGAGCCCTCGCCCACCCCTCAACCGCCGGCCGGTCCGGAGGAGGCCCTCTTCGAGGGCCGCATGGAGCTGGGGGTGGGCCCGTTCTACGACATCGCCTCACTGAGCGCCTTCGAACAGAGCTTGGCCAGGATGCCGGGCGTGAACGAGGTGGCGGTGCGCCGCTTCGAGGCAAGCCACGCCGTGGTGGACCTCCGCCTGGCGGCCCCGGTGGCGCTGGTGAGCGAGCTGCGCCGCGCGCTGCAGACGGGCTTCAGCGTGCGCCAGGTCGCGGAGGGTCGCCTCCTGCTGACGTTCGACGATGCCTGAGGGGCTCGGATCCACGACGCTAAGCGGCTCCACGACGCGCACGGGCGCCCCACCCTTAAGCTTCACCGTCATGCCACCGACCATCTCATTCGCACGAGGCGCGCCCTCGCTGGACATCATCGACGTGGAGGGGCTGCGCGACGCCGCCACGCGCGCGTTCGCGAGCGACCCTGCCGGCAGCACCGCCTACGGCACGTCGGTGGGGTATCCCCGCCTGCGCGCGTGGATCGCCGAGCGCCACGGCGTGGAGCCCGAGCGGGTGCTGGTGACCAACGGCTCGATGCAGGCCGACGCCTTCCTGTTCGAGCACCTGATCGAGGATGGCGACGACGTGGTGGTGGAGCGACCCTCCTACGACCGCACGCTGCTCTCGCTGCGCGCCCGGGGCGCGCGCGTGCACGCGGTGGAGCTGCAGCCCGACGGCATCGACACCGGCGCGCTCGCCGCCCTGCTCGCCGGTGACGGCGCGGAGGCGGTGCGGCCGAAGCTGGCCCACATCATCCCCAACTTCCAGAACCCCGCCGGCTACACACTGTCCTTGCCAAAGCGCCGCGCGCTGCTGGAGCTGGCGAGCGAGCACGACTTCGTGGTGTTCGAGGACGACCCCTACGTGGAGCTGCGCTTCAGCGGCGAGACGCTGCCAACGATGGTGTCGATGGACCCGGAGCGCGTGGTGTACGCCTCCTCGTTCTCCAAGACCGTGTGCCCGGGCATCCGCGTGGGCTACCTGGTGGGTCCCGCCGAGCTGATCGGAGAGATCGCGCGGCTGGCCACCAACACCTACATATCCCCCAGCATGGTCTCCCAGGCGATCGTGTACGAGTTCTGCGCCTCGGGCGCCATCGAGCGCTCGATCGAGACCGTCAAGACGGCCCTCACCAAGCGTCTGCGCACGCTGGAGGTAGCGCTGAACCGAGAGCTGCCCGAGGCCGGGTTCGTGGCTCCGCAGGGGGGCTACTTCATGTGGGTGACGCTGCCCAAGGGCACCAACGTGGGCGCGCTGCACAAGGCCGCCGCCGAGGGCGGGGTGGCGTTCGTGAAGGGCACCGACTTCCTGCTCGAGGGCGGCGAGAACACGCTGCGCCTGGCCTACTCCGGCGTTACGCCCGAGGAGATCGACGAGGGCGTCGCGCGCCTCGCCGAGGCCTACCGTCACCTGCCATAGCGCTGGCCCAAGACCAACTGCTCCGGCAGCGCGGTGCGCGGCGGCGGCGAGGGGTCGGCGATCACCGAGACCGTTTCGGCCACGCTGGGGGTGACGACGCAGCGACGCCCATCCGCCCCTTGCACAACGACCTGCTCGCCGTCGTGAACGGCCAGCGTGCCCTCCAGCCCGGGCTCGAGGCCCGAGACCTTGAGGTAGTGCAGCAGGTCCTCGGCCTCGTTCTCGAAGCGCAGCACGCGCACCGAGGCGCCGACCGCCACATCGGCGAGCGGCACCCCCCCGAGACGAGCCCCAGCCACGATTGGATGGCCGTGCGGGCAGGTCTTGGCGTCGCCGATCGCCGCCAGCATGCGCTGCTCGAGCACGGGCGACATCGCGTGCTCCAGGCGCTCGGCCTCCTCGTGCACCTCATCCCAGGGCACGCCCAGCACATCCGTCAGGAAACGCTCGATCAAGCGGTGGCGGCGCACGATGCCCTCGGCCTGCACAGCGCCGTCGGAGGTGAAGACGATCGCTTTGTCCTCGCCGCGCGTGATGTAGCCGTCGTGCTCCAGACGGACGACCATCTCGTGCACCGTGGGCGCGGAGAGCTGCATCGCGCGCGCCACGTTGGCTCCGGTCATCGGCAGACCGGCCTCCTGCAGCCAGAACAGAATCTGCAGGTACTCCTCCTCGGCGACGGTTGCGCTCTCGCTGGGCATCTCGTTCTGATGCTAGAGGAAGGGCGAGGGTCTGGCCCCGCGCCTCTCAGCTCGAAAGCTGGTCGAAGGTGCACTCGCGCGCGGACTTGTCCTCGCGCCAGCGCCTCAGCTTGGCGCCGTGGCGGATGCGCCCGGCGCTGACGTGATCGAAGTCGATCTCAACCACCAGCTCGGGCCGCAGACCCACCCACTCCAGGTCCCGGCCCGCGGTCCAGCGGCTGGGGTCCCCGGAGCCGTGCTCGCCTGTCTGGAAGGGCTCGAGGAAGCCAATCAGACGGCGCTTCTCCGCGGCGGTGAGACCCGAGCAGTGTCCGACGACGCGCAGCTCGGAACCGTCGTAGAGGCCAAGTATCAGAGCGCCTACGGTGTCGGGCTTCTTGCCAGGACGCCAACCCACCACCACCGCGTCGATCATGCGTACACGCTTGACCTTGGCCATCCCTCGGCGCTTGCCGGGCTCATAGACCGCCGAGCGCTCCTTGGCCATCGCCCCCTCGGCCCGCGCCAGCCAGAGCTTGGCCTGCTCGACCGAGTCCGTCGTTCCCATCAGCTCGACCGGAGCCTCTGCCCACCCCGCGCCGCCGAGCAGCTCCTGCAGAGCGCCACGGCGCTCGGCGAAGGGTCGCTCCAGCCACGACTCGTCCCCCAGCGCGAGCAGGTCGAACGCGACGTACACCGCCGGCGTCTCACCCGCCAGACGCTGCACGCGCGAGGCGGCCGGGTGCAGGCGCTGCTGCAGCGCGTCGAAGTCCTCACGCCCATCCTCCCCCCGGACGACGATCTCGCCGTCAAGCACATAGCGGCCTCGCGGGAAGCTGAGCTCCGGGAAGTAACGCCCCAGCGGCCGGCTGCCGCGGGACTGCAGGAACACCTCCTCCTCATCCACGAACGCCAGGCAGCGAAAGCCGTCAAGCTTGACCTCGTATATGTACTGCTCGCCTTCGGGCAGCGCCTTGCGCGACAGCGCCAGCTGGGGTGCGATGGGGGATGTGAGAGGGAGCGTCATCACTTTCGCGCGCGGCTTGGCTGCACGCGCCGCGGCTCCCCCTGCTGCTTGCGAAAGTGCGGCGGCCAGGGGGCGTCGCCGAGGCCCTCGCGCTCGTCGCGGGCCGCCAGCTCGAGCAGCGAGTCGAGCGATCCGGCGTGCTCGTCGATGTCCGCCGAGGGGTCGCCGCGCTCGCGCAGGCGCTTGGGCACCGTGTCCAGGCGCAGCTCCGCCGGCTCCACGTCGGCCACCTCCTCCCACGCGAGCGGACAGGACACGCGCGCATCGGGCACCGCGCGCACCGAGTAGGCGGAGGCCACCGTGCGGTCGCGGGCGTTCTGGTTGTAGTCGATGAACACGCCCTCGCGCTGCTCCTTCCACCAGCGGGTGGTCGCCTTTCCCGGCATCCGCCGCTCCACCTCGCGCGCCAGCGCCAGCGCGGCGCGACGGACCTCCTTGAACGGCTGCTCGGGGGGGACGCGCACGAACACGTGCATCCCGCGCGAGCCGGAGGTCTTGGGGAAGCCCCGCAGGCCGTGCTCCTCGAGCACCTCCTTCACGCCGAGGGCGACCTGGCGCACCTGCGCGAAGGGGATGTCCGGTTGGGGATCCAGATCGACGCGCAGCTCATCTGGGTGGTCGAGATCCGCGCGGCGCACCGGCCACGGGTTCCAGTCGATCACGCCCAGGTTCACCCCCCACACCAGGTGCGCCGCGTCATTGGGCACCAGCTCGCGCGCGTGGCGGCCGCTGGGGAAGGTCACGGTGGCGGTCTGCAACCACTCCGGCGCCCCATCGGGGACGCGCTTCTGGAAGAAGGGCTTGCCCTGCACGCCATCCACCCAGCGCTTCATCACGGTGGGGCGCTCGCGCAGGTGGCGCACCACCTCCAGCTCGCACTCGATGTAGTAGCGCACCAGGTCGAGCTTGGTGAACCCGGGCTCGGGGAAGTACGGCTTGGAGGGGTTGGACACCCGCAGCTCCTGGCCGCACAGCTCGATCGTCTCGTACTCGCCTTTGGGGGGCATCCTGTAAGGATGCCCGACCGTGATCCCGAACACGGTGCTCATCGCCTCACAGAGCTTCGGCGGGGAGCTCGACGCCACGCGTGCGGCCCGGGCGATCGGGCGCGGCCTGCGGGCCGCCAACAGCGAGTTGGAGAGCGATCCGTGTCCGCTCGATGGGCTGCCCACCCCGGGCCGGGATCTCCAGGGAGAGCTGCGCCGGAGTCTCGACGCCCTGGACTTCGATGCGCGCATGCGCCGCTCACGAGCGGTGGTCATCGCCGCCGAGCGCCTTGACCACGAGACGCTGCTGGATGGCGATGCGGTGTTCGAGATCGCCACGCGCGCCCGTCAGGCGGGCGTGCCGTGCTATGCGATCGCCGGCCGCGACGGCCTCGACCGCTTCGAGGCGCGCATCCTCGATCTGCAGGTGGTGCTGGAGGCCAGCGACGAGCGGGGGCTGGTGGCCGCGGGCCGGAAGCTGGCGGGGATCCTGTAGCTCACAGGAAGCACATGCCCTCGCCCCGGTAGGTGGGGACCTCCTCCACGATCCGGTCTCCCTCGATCAGATACAGTCGGTCGAAGCGCTCGCATAGCTCGCCGGCCTTGGCGTGGCGGAAGTACACGCGGTCGCCCACGCGCAATCCGTCGGCGGCGTCTCCCAACACGGGGGTCTGCACCTCCCCCGCCCCCTCCTGAGGATCCAGTCGCAGGCCGGCGGGGAGGTACGGGCTGGGCAGGCGCGAGCGCTCGGCTGGACCAGAGGCGAGGTAGCCGCCGCCCAGCGTGGTCGCCACACCCGGCCCGGGACGGCGCACGACCGGGAGCGCGAACAACGCGGCGGGGCGAGGCCGGAAGGCGCGGTAGGCGTCGAACAGCGTCGGCCCATATAGCCCCGAGCCAGCCGCCAGCTCGGTAACCGCGGCCTCCGAGGAGGTCGCCGCGAGGCTCCCGGTGCCGCCGCCGTTGACGAACTCCAGCGGTGCCACAGCGCGCACCGCCGCCACGCTCGCGGCGCGGCGCTTGGCGAGCTCTCGCGCCGAGGCTACCTGCAGCAAGCGAATCGCCGCGGCCCGCAGCGGCCTGCCGGGGGGTGCGTCGCCCAAACCGGCGATCTGGGACTCATACGCCATCACCCCAACCAACCGCACACCCTCGCGCGCTGCGATCGCCCGCGCGAGCGCCTCGGCCTGCGCGGGGGTGTGGATGGGAGAGCGCTTGGCGCCCACCCGCAGCGAGCGGCCCGGAACCGGCAGCGGAAAACCGGCGTCGAGCTCCAGGCAAACACGCACCGGGGGCGCCTGGGCGCCACCGGTGCAGCGGCTCCGCGCCGCGTCGAGCAGATCGAGCTGCTCCATGCAGTCCACCATCAGTGTGATCCGCGCCTCCGGCTGGTCCTCGGCGAGGGTGGCGAGCCTCCCCAGCGCGTCGCGATCGGCGGTGGGGTAGGCCACCAGGATGTCCTGTGTCCCATGGCCGGCCAACCACAGCGCCTCGGGCAGCGTGAAGGCGAGCGTGCCCTGGAAGGCCGAGCGCTCGAGCACGCGTTCCTGCAACGCCCGGCAGCGCACTGACTTGCTCGCCAGGCGGATCGGCTTGGGGGCCGCACGCCGTTCCATCTCCGCCGCGTTGAACCAGAAAGCATCGAGGTCCACCAGCGCGAAGGGGGGCTCCAGCTCGGCGGTGGCCCGCTCTAGGCGCCGCAGCTGCCGCTGCGCTTCAGCGCTCACTTGCCCTCGGCGAGGGTGCCTGGTGGGCGAAGCTGGGGCGCGCCGGACTCGGCGAGGTCGGACCCGTGTCGGGAGGTGGGGTGGGC
>JBIOES010000076.1:0-9428 GCA_044446265.1 Solirubrobacterales bacterium | reverse complement strand
TCCACGGTGAGCGTGATGCCCATGCTGGGGAACACCACGGTGTCCTCGAGCGGGATCAGGCGCAGCACGCGCTTGGGCTCAGCGGGGTTGGCGGGATCGGGGGTGTTGGGAGAGGGAGGCGGGACGTTATTCATAGCTATCGGCTCCATATGTACTTACTAATTGGAAGGTAGTATAGCCAAAGATCGTTGCTTGTGCAAGTACCACGTCAGAGGCCATCGAAGGTGACCTCGACGTTCTCCTCGTCGACGCGCTCCTCGATCGCGGCGGCGGAGACGAGCGCGCGCCTGTCGGCGTCGAGCAGGGGCGGGGTGAAGAAGCTGCGCGGCCACAGCCGCCGCGCGCGCACGACGTTGATCTCGGCCGCCAGCAGCGTGAGCTGGCCGCCGAGGTAGAGCCAGGCGAGCAGGCCCAGCACGAACGCGAACAGCCCGGAGGTCTCCTGGGCGTGGCGCACCACGTGGGCGACGTAGTAGCCGCCGACGTACAGCAACGCCTGCCACAGCACCGCGCCGAAGAGCACGCCGGGGAGCAGGTCGCGGGTGGGCACGTCCTCGACGGTGAGCAGGCGGAAGGCGGCGAAGAACAGCAGCAGGTTCGCCGCCAGAGCGAGCAGCACGCTGCCGACTGTCGCGAGGGTGCCGCTGGGGATCTCCGCGGTCACCGCGCCCGCGACGACGGTGGAGAGGATGCTCAGCGTTCCGAGCGCGGCGATCAGTCCCAGGCCGCGCAGCCGCGAGGAGAGGAAGTTCGGCCGGTCCTTGCGCGGCACGTGCCACACCTGGTTGAAGGCGTTCTGGGCGGCGCCGGTGACGCCAAGCGCCCCCAGCAGCGAGCCCACGAGGCCGATCGCCAGGGCGCCGGCGGAGCCCGTGAGCGAGTGGACGTTGTTCTGCAGCTGGGTGCCGATCACGGGGAACTGGCTGAGCGTGGAGTGCAGCACGCTCGTCTGGGCGCTCGGGTCGCCCTGCAGCACGAAGCCGAGCACCGTCACGAACACCAGCAGCAGCGGGAACAGCGAGACGAACGCGTAGTAGGCGATCAGCGCTGCCAGCTGACCTGCCTGGTCGTCGCCAAACTTCTTCACGACCGCCGCTGGGAAGCTCAGCCAGGAATGGCGCTGCTGGGTCTCGTCGATCGCGCGCAGGCGCTCGGTGAGAGTCATTGGCGGGGGGGTCTGCGGGCGGCGCGGGGCGACATGTATGCGTGTCTACCCGATGCGAGCCCAAAAGACCAGCCCCGCGTGAGCTGGACTTCGCCGAGCGCGTGGCGCTGGTGGCGCGCGCGCGACGCTCCGCGCTGCTGCGCGCGCACCGCCATCGCCTGCGGGCGCAGGACCTCGAGGACTGCCTGAGCCAGGCGACCCTCGAGCTCGTGGCTCGGGCGCGGGCGGGCGGCACGTGGGCCAGCACCGCCCATCTGGCTCGCGTGCTCGAGCAGCGCTTCGAATCCCGCGTGCAGGATCGCCGCCGCGCCGTATCGGGGCGCAGCCCGATGCAGGCCGCGCTGGAGGGCGCGCTTGCGCTGGGAGGCCTGGGGGAGGGCTTTGGTTGCAGCGTGCCCGATCTCGCTCCCGGAACCGAGGAGCGGGTGCTGCTGCGGATCGAGCTGCGTCGCCTGCCGCGCTTGGCGCTCGCCTTGAGCTCCGAGCAACGGCTCGTTCTGGCTTCTCAGGTGTCCCTGCAGATGGGGTGCGCCGAGTTCTGCGCGCTGCACGGATGGACCCACGAGAAGTACCGCAAGGTGGCTCAGCGAGCTCGCGCGCGCCTGCGCCGGCTCAGCGAATCCGACGACGGTGTCCCGCCCGGCGTGCGCGAGTCGGAAGAGAAGACAGGGACCAACCTATGACCAACTCACCCCCGCATAGGCGCGTCCCCTGGGCCGCTGGCAGTCGGTTGCAGATACGACCGCACGGCGTCGCCCATCCGCGCGCAAGCGGCCGGGAGCCGAATCCCCTCCTCCCCAGGCTCCCGGCCGCCGGCGTGCGCCTGCGCGGGGAGGCGCGGCGGTGATGCTCGGGCGTGAACGCATCCGCGAGCTCTACCACGTGTATGGCGAGCACGAAGTGCCGGCACACGACGACTGGTCGCAGTCCGAGCAACCCACGCGCGAGCTGAGCGAGCTCGATCCGAAGCCGCGCGAAGAGCCGCGCCCCGAGCGGGCCCCGGTTCGGAGCGGCGCGCGAGCGCACACGCTGCGGCGGGTGGCCACCATGACGCTGCTCGGCGCCGGCGTGGGAGTCGTCGCGGCGCTCGCGCAGCACAGTCTGAGCGGATCCACAGGAGGGAAGAGGAGGGGAGGAGGAGGGGCCGCGCCGTTTCCCACACACGCGCCGGCAGTACCCGTTGCGGCCGCGCCTCCCAGGGCGCCCGCTCAGCGCACGATCTCCGCGCTCAGCCACTCCTCAGGCGCGAGGCGGGAGACGTCGGCGCACCCACCCGCGCACCGCGCGAGACCCAACCCCGCTGAGCGGCTGACGGTGGCGAGTCGGTCCGCGAGCGCGATACCGGCCGAGTCATCCGCGCTCGCCGCCGCTCCCGCAGAAGGGCCTCCGCCCGCGGTGCAGACATCCGAGTTCGGGTTCGAGAGCTGAGTTGCCGGCGCCGCATCAGAGCCCCGAGCGAGATCCTCAGGTGACGCTCACTGCCCGCCCGCTATGGCGCGTGCGCCTCGCTCGCGAGGCGCCGCGCTGGCTGTTGCAGGCGCTGGCGATGGCGGGAGTGCTGGCGAGCGCTCGCTTCGCGATCGACCCGCCGCGGCCGCCCGCTGCGGCGATCGCCGCACACGTCTCGGCAGCGCCCGATGAGGGCGCCGAGGGGTTCGCGGCGCTGTTCGCGCGGCGCTACCTCAGCTGGGATTCCCAGGACCCCGAAGCCCACCGGCTTGCGCTCGCGCAGTTCGTGGGACCGGGGATGGACCCCGACGCGGGGCTGCAGCCGCCGAGCCGGGGCGCGCAGCAGGTGCTGTGGACCCAGGTGGTGCAGGCCCGCGCGCTCCAGCCCGGCGAGCACGTTTACACACTCGCCGCGCAGACCGATGCGGCGGGGCTCGTGTATCTGACGGTGGACGTGCTGCGCGAGGCCGGCGGGGCGCTCGCGCTGGGCGGCTACCCGGCGATCGTGGGCGCGCCGGCGAGCGCGCCCGCCGAACTGGCACATGGTGGGCGTCTGCGCGAAGTCGAAGACCCGGCGCTCGAGACGATCATTAGACGCGCGCTGCGCAACTACCTCGCGGCCTCGGCCTCCGAGCTGGCGGCGGACCTGACGAGCGGGGCGCGCGTGGCGCTGCCCGGCCCCGGCTTGGCGCTCTCGCTGCGCTCGGTGATCCAGCTCGATTGGGCGCCGGACGGCGGTGCGGTGCTCGCCTCGGTGGCGGCTGAGGACGAACGCGGGACCCAATACACGCTCGCCTACGAACTGGACGTCACCCGCGCGCAGGGGCGCTGGGAGATCTCCGCCATCCAGACCGACCCCGACAGCTAGGCGCGAGACCCCTGTCCATCTCTCCCTATGACCTCAACAAGACAACCAAAGGAGCATGAGATGAGCCTGTCACCCCCATCCGATCACGCCGCGGCGCAGCAGGGACAACGCCCTGGTGCTGGGCCCGGCGGTCGCCAGGGCGCGGTCCGGCAGGGACAACGCCCTGGTGCTGGGCCCAGCGGTCGCGAGGGGGCACTCCGGCGCCGCGGTGCGAACGTGCTGGTCGCGACGATGCTCGGCTGCGGTTTCCTCGCCGGCGTTTGCCCGCCGGCCGGAGCGCAGGTCGTGCGCTCGGAAACAGCCGCCGCCGCCCAGCCCGGGGCGCCCGCGGGCGGGCCCGCGAACTCGCTGGAAGCCGCCGCGAGCAGGGCCGGTGAAACGGGGCGCAAGGTGGCGATGAGCCTGATCGGTCTGGCGTTCGCGATCGCCGGCATCGTGCTCGCCTTCCGACGCGACTTCAAGGAGGCCGCGGGCGTGTTCGCCGTGGGGATCGTCGCGATCCTGCTGGCGACGCCCGCTGGGGTGAGCCTCCTGCACGACACGGTCAACTCGCTGTTCGGGACCTCGTAGTGGCGATCGAGATTCGCTCCTACCGCAGCGTGTTCGACCTGGAGCGGCGCATCTACCGGATCGACCGGCTGCGCCTGAACCCGGGCGGCGTGCCGGTGCGTGGGGCGGTGTACTTCATCGTCCTGCTGCTCGCCACGCTGCTGGCGAGCTCGGCGCCGCTGGTGGGCGTGAGCGTGCGCGCGCTGCCGTGGTACCTGCGCGAGCTGGCCCTGCCGGCGGGCGCGGCGGCGCTGTTCACCGCGATCCGCATCGAGGGCCGTCCCTTTCACCTGGCGGCGCGGGCGATGGCGCGCCACGCCGTCGGTCCGCGCGTGCTCGTGGGAGTGCGCCCGCGGGGGCGCCTCGCCCGCTCGGCGCCGGGGCGGCGCTGGCACCCGCCCGAGGTGCTGTTCCTGCCGGATGGCTCCGATGCGCGTCTGCGGCGGCTGCGCTACACCGGACCGGGGGCGGTGCTCGTGGCGGTGGCGCACGAGCGCAGCGTTCATGCCGGCGGCCTGCTCGCCGGGATTGCGCGCTCCTCCCAGCTGAGCCTATGCGAACTGCCGGGCCGGCACGCTCCGCGGCCGGCTTCGGTGCTGGCGCTCGCGCCGGGCGCGCGGCTGGATGTGCGCGTGACGGACGCGGCGGAGTGAGCCGGTGGCGAGCCCGCTCAGCTTCGTTTACGGCAACTGCGTGTTCGCCACCGGCCTCGACGATGGGTGGGCCGCGTTCTCGTTGCCCACCGGCTCCTACGCGTACCTGCCCGAGGACGAGAAGCGCGCGCGCTTCCTCGCGCTGCTGGGTGCGCTGGAGGCGGTGCAGGCCGACGTGCAGATCGTGCGCGTCAGCCGCCGCTGGGACACCGAGCGCTACGTGCGCGAGCTGGAGGCGCAGGGTCTCGAAAGCGTGGAGGAGCAGGGTCTCGAAAGCGGAGGGGGCGCCGTGGGCGAGCGCGAGCAGCGCACCGGGGCGCATGTGCGCGCACGGCGGCGCTACGCGCACGAGCACGCGGGGCGCCTGCGCGAACTCGATGCGGGGTGGCCCTGCGTGTTCCTGCTGGTGAGCCTGCGCGACCCCGAGCGCGATGTCGCCACGTACGTTTCGCGCGCCGCCGAACGGCACCCGCGTGAGTGGCTCGCGGCGCTGCGACAGGGGCTCTCGGTGCGCGATAGGCGCCTCTTGAGCGTCACCGAGCTGGAGCGCGTGCGGGTGCGCGCCGATCAGGTCCACGCGCGCGTGGCGGACTTCCTCGACGTGCGCCCCGCGCGCGGCGTGGAGTTGCAGTGGCTCGTGCGCCGCGCGTTCTGTCGCGGGCTGGGGGAGCCCTACGTGGAGGGGCTGCACGAGCCGCGCGCGCTGGTGTTCGAACGCAACGGGCAGGCCCTCCTTGCGCCCCTGGAAGGGGATGTGCTGCGCTGGTGCGAGAGCTGGGTGGAGCACCGCGGACGCACGCTGCGAATCGAGTCCGAGAAGGGGACGAGCTGGCAGGCGCAGCTGGTGCTGGGGGCACTGCCCGAGCAGGCATCCTTCCCCGGCGCGCGCGTGGAGCTGATGTTCGCGCCGGTGGAGAGCGTGGGGTTCGAGGTGGATCTGTCGCTCAACGCGCGCTACCTCCCCAACGAGCTGGCGCTGCGGATCGCGCGGCGGCGCATCCAGGACGCCGACCAGATCGTGCGCGCGGAGTCAGACGGCGAGCAGGGGGTCTCCGACCTCGGCTATCAGCGAACCCAGGAGGCGCGCGATCTGCTCGCCTACCTGCAGTCCTCCAGCCGCCCGCCGCTGCTGCGCGCGACGCTCGCGGTCGCGATCGGAGCCGACAGCGAGGAGGAGCTAGAGCGGCGCGTGGAGGTCTGCCGGCGCGCGTATGGGGAGGTCCGCCTGCACCGTCCCCTCGGCGAGCAGCTCGAGCTGTTCTGGCAGCACCTGCCCGCGCAGCGCACGCGCATCGCCGGCTATGACGACACGCTCACCCCCGAGCAGGTCGCGGCGATGATGCCCACGGCCACCCACGCCGCAGGCTCGCGCAGGGGATTCTACCTCGGTCACACGCTCTCCGGTTCGGGGCGTCCGGTGCTGTTCAACCTGCGCGAGGGCTCCGAGAGCGATCGCAACACCGCGATCCTCAGCGTCGGGGCGCTGGGCTCGGGCAAGACGACGCTCGATCAGAAGCTCAAGTACGAGGCGTTCCTGCTGGGCGCGCGCGTGATCGATTGCGACCCCAAGGGCGACCACCGCTTCCATCTGCTGGAGGAGGTGGCGCCGCACGTGGAGCAGATCGTGCTGCGCCCCGACCTCGCGCTGCGCGGGGTGCTCGATCCGCTGCGCGTGGCCCCCGAGCACCTGCGCCAGGAAGCCGCGGTGTCGTTCCTGCGCGACTTGCTCCCCGGGCGCTCCGAGCCGGCGTGGGAGACCGCGATCGTGGGGGCGGTCGACCGCGTGCTACGCCGCCGCGGCGAGCCCACCTGCGGGGAGGTGGTGGGGGCGCTGCGCGAAGGCGACGAGGTCGACGCACAGGTGGCCAAGACGCTCGAGGTGTACGCGCGCTCGGGGCTCACCCAGCTGGGCTTCGCCGACCCCACGGTGCGCCTCGCGGAGGTGGGCTCGAGCCAGGTGACCTACCTGCCGATTCGCGATCTCCCCGGCCCCGAGCCGGGCGCGCGGCGGGCGGAGTACTCCCAGGCCGAGCGCGTGGGGGAGCAGCTCGTGCGCCTGATCGCGATGTTCGCGATGCACCTGATGGAGCACGAGCGCGAGCGGCTGAAGGTGTTCTCCTTCGACGAGGGCTGGCGTCTGCTGGGCGACCCGGTGGGGCGCCAGCTGCTGGCCTCGCTGCAGCGCATGGGCCGCTCGGAGCTCGCGGTGCCGATCATCAGCACGCAGCTCGTGACCGACGCGCTGGTGGGCGAGCGCAGCTCGCTCGAGAACCTGCTGGGCGCGACGTTCGCCTTCGGGATGCGCTCGGAGGCCGAGGCGGCGCGTGCGCTGGCACTGCTGGGGCTCGACCCCGAGGATCGGGCGCAGCGCTCGGCGCTGCTCGACTTCGAGGCCGGGCGCTGCCTGTTTCGCGATCATCGCGGGCGCGTCGAGGCGATCCAGGTGGAGGTGGTCGTGCCGGCGCTGCTGCGTGCCTTCTCGACGACACCGCGGCGGGATGGCGGAGCGCCAAGCGCACGATGAAGGCGCGAACGGCCGTGAGGCAGGGGGGCGCTTCGTTGAGCCGTGCGCTCGCTGCGCACATCGTCGCCGTCTCGCTTGCGCTGATGGGCGCCTTGGTGCTCCTTCCCACGCTCGTGGCGCAAGCCGCGCCCCACGCACCGAAAGGTCCGCCGCTGGTTTCCCACGGCTCGGCGCCCAAGGCGTCCTCTGGAGCGGCCCCGCGCCCTTCCTCCCAAGAACCCAAAGGCGAAGCGGCGCAGTCCCTCGCGCAGCCCGCGGGCGAAGGCGATCCGCTCGTGGGCAACGGGCTTGGCAGCCCCCTCTGTCATCGGGGAGCCCGCGCCGGCGCGCTGTCCCCAACGGCGCTGCACAACTGCCGCACCTCCGGCTTCCTCGGGGCGCCGGCGCCCACCTCCAACTATGCGTTCGACGTGAATGTGGAACACAGGTACCTCGAAGTGAATCCTTTGACGCTCCTGCAGGACTACATCCTCGCGCCCGTGTGGATGGCGCTGGTATGGGTCGTGCACGCGCTGCTGGTGATGCTCGAGTGGTGCTACTCGCTCGACCTGCTCAACGACAGCTCCACGATGGGAGAGGTGGGGCGTGGACTGCGCCAAGCGCAGGCGACGTTCACCGATCCGTGGCTGGTGAGCGCCCTCGCGGTGGCCTCCGTGCTCGCCGTCTACCACGGCCTCGTGCGCCGGCAGGTGGCGCAGTCGATCGGCCAGGCGCTCCTCACGGTCGCGATGATGACCGCGGGGCTGTGGATGATCGCCGACCCCGCTGGCACCGTGGGGGCGCTGGGGGAGTGGGCCAACCAGGCCAGCCTGGGCGCGTTGGGGGCCGTCGCACAGGGCGCCCCCACCGCTGGGGAGCGTCCGCTGAGTGAGGGAATGGGCACGGTGTTCGCCTACGGGATCGAAGCTCCCTGGTGCTACATGGAGTTCGGGGATGTGCGGTGGTGCCGCGACCCGGCGCTGCTCGATCCGCGGCTGCGCGCCGCCGCGGCGCATCTTCTCAACCCCCCCAAGGGTGCGCGGGTGGGCTGCGGGGAAGCCGAAAGCGACCTCGAAGTGTGCACCCCGCTCAGCGAGGAACAGGCTCGTGCAGCGAGCGCTCGCGGCCGTGAAGAGCTGCTGGGGGCGCGGACCAACGGGGAGCTGTTCCTCGCGCTGCCCGCGAACGGGGCGCTGCGAAACTCGATCAGCGAGTCGGAATCGCTGCTGAGAGTGCTGTGCGGGAGTGAATCGATCGACAGCTGCAAGGGGCCGACCGCGGCGCAGGCGGAGTTTCGCGGCGGCGGCGCGACGTGGCAGCGCGCGGCGGGCCTGATGCTGATCCTGGTGGGCGCGAGCGGCATGGTGCTGGCGCTTGGCTTCATCGCGCTGCACCTGCTCGGAGCGGCGCTGCTGAGCCTGCTCTACCTCCTGCTGGCGCCCGCGGCCGTGCTGGCGCCGGCGTTCGGCGAGGGTGGTCGCGCGGTCTTCCGAGGGTGGGCTACGCGCCTCTTGGGGACGGTGATCTCGAAGCTGCTCTTCTCGCTGCTGCTGGGCACGCTGCTGCTGATGATGCGGATCCTGCTGGGTCTGCAGGGGCTCGGCTGGTGGACGCAGTGGCTGCTGATCAGCGCGGTGTGGTGGGGCGCTTTTCGCCAGCGCCACCAGGCGCTGGGCTTCGCCCACGGCGAGCGGCGCTCAGCGGGAGGGATCGGCGGCGGGCCCCACGGGGCAGGGCTCTTGAAGAAGGCGCTGCCGGTATCGCGGCGCGTGGGGACCCGCGGGGCCGGCTGGGTCAAGGGCCGGTTCTCCGGACCGGGACGCAGCGTGGAGCAGGTGCAGGCGCGCGCCGAGGCCGTGCGCAGGCGGGCACGGGGGGAGGCTGAGGAGCAGGTGCGTCACATGCTCGAGCACGAGTACGGGCAGGCGCGCGCGCAGGTGCGCGAGGCGACTGCGCTCCAGGCGGGACTCGCGGTCATGCAGAGCCGGCTCGCGCGGATACAGAGCGAGCGGGGCAGGGCTCGCCAGGACGGCGACACGGGCAGGGCCGCGCGTCTGGGGGTGCGCGCGCAGCGCATCGAGGGGGAGGTTGCCCAGCAGCGGGAGGCGCTTGCGGCGGCCCGGCGAACGATCGCAGAGGGGGAGCGCGCGCAGCGCTCCTCCGGTCAGGTGTATACGCGCGCGAGTCACGAGGGGCGCGCGCGCTTCCTCGACGCCCAGGCCGCGCTGCCGGCGGCCGCGG
>JBIOES010000075.1:0-9464 GCA_044446265.1 Solirubrobacterales bacterium | reverse complement strand
CTCCGAGGACAGCGAGCGCCCCGGCCCGGGCGAGGCCTACAACCCGGGGCCACCCACGCGCCCGCGCCAGGCGGCGAGCGTGATCGTGCTCAGGGGCGGCACCGAGCAGCTCGAGCTGCTGCTGGTCAGGCGCACGCCCCACGCGCGGTTCATGGGTGGCGTGTGGGTCTTCCCGGGCGGCGCCGTCGATCAGAGCGAGGGCGAGGACGACGCCGCCCACCGCGCCGCGGCCATCCGCGAGCTGCACGAGGAGGCCGGCATCGAGCTTGCCGGCCCCGCAGAGCTCGTGAAGTTCTCACGCTGGATCACCCCCGCGGAGGTGAAGGTGCGCTTCGACACCCACTTCTTCCTCGCCCCCCTGCCCGCGGGCCAGGAGCCGAAGGTGGATGGCGAGGAGTGCGTGGACCTCGGCTGGTTCACCCCCCACGGCGCGCTCCAGGCGCACGGCAGGCAGGAGATCGAGCTGGTGTTCCCCACGATCAAGCACCTCGAACAGCTGAGCGAGTTCGCCAACGTGTCGGATTTGCTGCGCCACGCCTCCGAGCTGGAGGTGAGGGCGGTTCAGCCTCGCGTTCTCATTGAGGAGGAGGGCGTGCGCGTGGTGATGCCGGGGGAGCCTGGCTACGAGTGAGCTCCGCCCCAGAGGGGCTCCGCCGGCGGGCCGCGTTGCTCGCCAGCCGGCGCGCACCCGCTACGCGGCCCTCGCGGGGCCGCCTCGGCGGCCCCTCTCCCTTCTTGCCGCGCGCTGTCTTCAGCTCTGCTGCTGGGCCTGCACTACGTGCGTCACCGCATTTATCAGCGCGAGGTGCGTGAACGCCTGCGGGTAGTTGCCCAGGTGGCGCCCCGATGAGGCCTCCAGCTCCTCCGCGTAGAGTCCCAGCGGCGAGGAGTAGGAGAGCAGGCGCTCGCACAGGTGCTCCGCCTCGCGGTGCTCGCCGATCTCCGAGAGCGCCGAGACGAGCCAGAAGGAGCAGATCAGGAACGTCCCCTCCTCCCCGCTCTGCCCGTCGTCGGTCTCCTCGGTGCGGTAGCGCAGCACTAGCCCGTGCTGGGTGAGCTCATCGCAGATCGCCCGCACGGTGGCGCGCAGGCGCTCGTCCTCAGGGGGCAGGAAGCGCACGAGTCCGATCAGCAGGTTCGACGCGTCGAGCGCGTCCGTCTCGTAGTGCTGGCGGAACACCCCGCGCCCATCCACTCCGCGCTCGAGGATCTCCGCGCGGATCTCCTCGGCCACCGCCTGCCACTGCTTGGCCAACTGCTCCTCCCCGCGCCGTTCGGCCAGGCGCGCGCCGCGGTCCATCGCGACCCAGCACATCAGCTTCGAGGAGACATAGTGGCGGGGCTCCCCGCGCGCCTCCCAGATGCCCTGATCGGGCTCCTTCCAGACGCGCGCGGCACAGCGCACCTGATCGAGCAGCACCGGCCACAGGCGCTCGGGGATGTGATCGCGGCGCTTGGAGTGCAGATACACCGAATCCAGCACCGCCCCGTACACGTCGTTCTGGCGCTGATCGTACGCGCCGTTGCCAACGCGCACCGGGCGCGCGTTCTCGTAACCCTTGAGGTGCTCGAGTGTGCTCTCCGCGAGGTCCTTCTGACCCTTGATCCCGTACATGATCTGCAGCGAGCCATCCTCGTTTCGCTCCATATCCGCCACATACTGGATGAAGTCCTCCGCCTCCCAATCGAGCCCCAGCGCGTGCAGCCCCCACAGCGTGAACGACGCGTCGCGCATCCAGCAGTAGCGGTAATCCCAGTTGCGTTCGCCCCCCTGCGTCTCCGGCAGTGAGGTCGTCGGTGCCGCCACGAGCGCCCCCGTGGGCATGAACGTGAGCCCCTTCAGCGCCAGCGCCGAGCGCTCCAGGTGGACGCGCCAGGGGTGATCTGGGTAGGTTCCTTCCGCCATCCACGTGCGCCAGAAGTGGCTCGTGCGCTCCAGGTGCCCCTCGGCCTGCTCCACTGTGCGCGGGCCCGCCAGCGCCTCCGTCCAGGACAGCGCACAGAAGCGCTTCTCGCCCTCGGCCATCGTGTGGCGCGCGTGCGCGCGGTTGCCCTCGATGCCCATCCGCATGTCGCTGAAGAGGCCGAACGTCGTATCGCCGGCGCTGGCCTTTAGCCCCTTGCCGTGCTCGTCCTCCACCCACTCCCACCTCGCGGGCGTCGCCCCGTAGTCGAGCATCGGCTCGCACACCATCTCAACCTGCACCTGCCCCTGAATGCATTCCACGATACGCACCAGCAGGTGGTCAGCATCGAAGTCCGTCGGGGGTCGAGTGTGGCTGGTATTGAGCTCGTTCTCGTGCCAATCGCTGATCGTCAGCGCGTCGAGCACCCGCAGCCACCCCGCGGCGGTCATCCAGGTCGTCTCGATCACGTTCGTTCCCGGCAGGTAGCGCCTGCCCGCGGGCACATACGTCCCGTAGGGGCCCACCCGAAAGCTTCCCGCGCCCCGATCGAGCAGCGCCGCGAATATCGAGGGAGAGTCGAAGTGGGGCAGGCACATCCACTCGATCGACCCATCGGAGGCGAGCAGCGCCCCGGTGTGGCAATCGGAGAGGAACCCGTAATCGGCGATCGGCGGGAAGGGCGAGTCCTCCGGGGTCATTGCCATTCGGGTCGCTCAACGCCGCGCGGCAAGAGACCCTCTTCGTCGAGTTTATCCAGGTGCGCCGCGAGCATCACAACGGCCGCGGGGCGCAGCTCGGGAGGGACATCCGACCACACCTCATCGAGCAGCTCCGCGATCGAGCGTTTCCCTGAACCCAGCGCGAGCAGCACGCGGTGCTCGCGCTCGTAGCGGTGAGCGATGTACTCCTCCACCCGTGTCTCCGGTTCCCAGATCGGCGGCCCGTGCCCGGGGCACATCACGTCCACTTCGAGGGTCGCCAGGCGAGCGAGCCCATTCATGTAGCCCGATAGCGCTCCCGGGTAGGCTTCCACGAACACGCTCCCCTCGCCGAGCACCGCATCGCCCGTGAAGCATGCGCGGTCGGTCGCCAGCGCGAAGTGATCGCGCGCGTGGCCCGGGGTGGGCACCGCGCGCAGCGGACCGAAGCGGGTGCCATCGCGCAGCATCACATCCGCGCCCCCCCGCGCGGCGGCCAGCGGCGCGGGGCGGTGCTCGCGCAGGAGTTGCACGCACTCCGCGTGATCGGTGTGATCGTGGGTGAGCGCGACGCCCCCCAGCCCGCCCCGCGCGTCGATCGCCTCGAGCATCCTCTGCAGGTGCGCCTCCAGCGCGGGACCCGGATCCACGACGTAGGCCGGATGATCCCCCACGATCCACGTATTGGTGCCCGACAGGGTGAACGGGCCCGGATTCTCGGCGCGCAAACGCAGGATGTCATAGCCGGCGAGCCGCTCAGCGTCGTACGTCGGGTCGCCCCGCGGCGCGCTCCCGAGACCCTGAGCGCAGCCCTCTTCGCCCGAGTCGCCCTCGGAGCTGGATGGAAACAGCGGAGCCATGCACGGAAGTTAGCTAGTCCGGAGGACTCCTCGGAGTGAGGCGGCCGCGCCGCGGTCGCGCTGGGTGCCCGGATATCCGAGTAATTCCGGCCTATCCAGAGTCATTGCCAGATAGATCGGCTCTACAGAGCCAAACATCAAGACTGCCAGGGGTCTTGCACCGGCCTCCGCGGAGTTCCCGCGCATTCTTATATTCGTCTTAGACACTCGTCTTGGTGATACACACGTTGTGCCTCGCCCGCTCCCCTCAAGCCGTGCCCGTGAGCAACCGAAGCAATGACCAAATGAGCGAGGGATCTTGGCTTTGCCCCACCGAGCTGGATCGCAGTCGCGTGGTCGACGCGAACGACCGCGTGCGCATGATCCGGCTGGTCGGCTCGAGCGCGGTGGGCGCGGCCCTCCTCATCTCGGCTCCCTGGATCGGCTGGTGGACGCTGATCCTGTTCGCACTCTCCGCGCTGAACTTCCTCAACGTCGATCGCCGCCTGCGCACGAGCGCCCACCCCGAGCGCGTGAGCGCCTCGGCGATCGTCGTCACCGACCTCCTGCTCGCGGGGGGGGTCGCGATGAGCGGCGGCCCCCGCTCCCCCGCGCTCCCCTGGATGGTGCTGCCCGCGGCGATGGTCGCCGCGCGCTTTCGCCCGCGCGTGGTGCTCGCGGGCCTCGCGCTGACGGTGTCCCTGATCCTCATCTCCACCGTGGGGGTGGACCCGCGCGCGGCCGCGAACGATCCGGTGCCGGTGATCGCCACGCTCGCCCTCCTCGCCGGAGTGGTCTCGGTTGTGTGGGCGCTGCAAGCCGCCGAGCTGCACCACCGCGACGAAGCGATCCTCGACCCGCTCACGGGCCTGCTCAATCGCCACGCGCTGATGCCCCGCTTCATCGAGATCTCCCACCAGGCGCGCCTCGCCGAACAGCCCGTGTGCATGGTCCTCTGCGACGTGGATGGCTTCAAGGAAGTCAACGACGAGTACGGCCACGACCGCGGCGACGCGGTACTGCGCGACGTGGCCTATGAGCTGCGCAAGCGGCTGCGCTCCTTCGAGCTCGTCTACCGCCTCGGTGGCGAGGAGTTCCTGATCGTGCTCCCCGGCATCGATGCCGGCGGCGGCGAGGAGATCGCCGAGCGCCTGCGCGCCGCCATCGAGGCCATTCAGCCGCAGGGCATCCCCATCACCATCTCCCTCGGCCTCAGCACCGGCAGCGGCGAGGAGGTCGACTACGACACCCTCTTCCGAGCCGCCGACGCGGCGCTGTACGACGCCAAGCGCGCCGGGCGCAACCGCGTCGTGGCCGCCACCGCCGCCCCCGCACTCGACGCTCTCGCGCCGGAAGGTCCCGCCGCGGCGGGCGAGCAGCTCGCGCCTTCGCTGGCGAGCTAGCGCCGTCCACCGGCTTTTCGTTTGCCGGCCTGGCTCGAGAGCTCCGGCAGCGTCTGGGTGAGGTGGAGCATTGCTGCGAACAGGTCGCCCTCGCTCGCCACGCGCTCCAGCAGAGCCGCGGGCTCGAGGCTCAGCTGCGGCTCGCTGCGCCGGCGCGAGCCGCGCTCGACCTCCTCCCAGGTGAGCGGTGTGGAGGCGATCGGACACTCGCTCGCGCGCAGCGAGTAGACGCACACGGTCGTCTTGTGCGGATCGTTCTGGCTCCAATCGACCAGCACCCTGCCTGCCCGCACGCTGCGGGTCATGCGCGAGACGATCAGCTCGGGGTGCTCCTTCTCCAGCAGCTCAGCTACGGCGCGCGCGAACGGCTTGGTCTGCTCGTAGGAGATCGGCGTGTTCAGCGGCACATACACCTGCAGACCCTTCGCGCCCGAGGTCTTCACGAGCGTCTGCAGCGCGAACGCATCAAACAGCTCCCTGATCGCAAGCGCCACCCGGCAGCACGCGCGCAGCCCCGCGCCCTCGCCGGGATCGAGGTCGAATACGAGCGCGGTGGGAGTCTCCATCTCGCGCGCGCGCGCGAGGCTCGTGTGCAGCTCGATGTCCGCGAGGTTCGCGATCCAGATGAGCGTCGGCAGGTCCTCCACCACGCAGTACTCGATCGGGGCGTCCTGGCGCTCGCTCCAGATCGCAGCCGTCCGCACCCACTCGGGGCGGTGAGCGGGACAGCGCTTCTCGTAGAAATACTCCCCCTCGACCCCATCCGGGTAGCGCTTGAACGTGAGCGGGCGCTCCGCGAGGTGCCCCAGCACCACGGGCGCGAGCGCCGCGTAGAAGTCGATCAGCTGCCCCTTCGTGAACCCCGTGCGGGGGTAGAGGACCTTCTCGCGGTTGGACAGGCGCAACGTGCGCCCCTGCGCTTCGACCTTGGTGTAGCGCTTGGTTTCGTGCAGCACCCGGTAGCCGCACGGGGGCGCCGGGGGCGACTCCACGAGGACCTTGGATGCAGGCTTGTCCGAGCGCAGCCCCTTGTACACGGAGTGGCGCAGGATGCGTTGGCGCGTCCAATGGGAGAACTCAATCTCGGCAACCAACTCGGGCTCCACGAAACAGGCCTCCCGCGGAGGCTGCACCCCCCGCTTGGCAAAGGGGCTGGAGCGGCGCTTGCGCGCAGCCAGCTCAGCACCCAGGCGCACCAGCTCGTCCTCATCGAAGCCGGTGCCCACGCGACCCGCGTAGCGCAGCGCCTGCCGGCCCCCCTCCTCCGCTTCCCGGTAGCCCATGAGGAGCGCCCCGATCTGTCCACTGCGGCGCCCGCTGCCGGGCAGCCACCCTCCGATCACGAGCTCCTGGCGGTTGACGTTCTTCACCTTCAGCCAATCCCCGCCACGCTCGCCGGGGCGGTAGGGGGAGTCCATGCGCTTGGCGAGGAGTCCCTCCAGACCATGCTCGGCGGTCGCCGCGAGGAAGTCGCGTCCGCTGCCCACGTGGTAGGCGGGCGTCTGCCAAGCCTTGCCGTTCAGGTTCAGCTCGGCGAGCAGCGCGCGTCGCTCGCGATAGGGGAGCGCCATTGTCGAGCGTCCATCCAGATAGAGCAGATCGAAGATCTCATAGATGACGGGATGCTCGCTCGCGAGGCGGCGGATGACGCTCTCGGAGGTGACGTGCATACGGTGCTGCAGGCGCTCGAAGCTCGGCTTTCCATGCTCGTCGAAGGCAACGATCTCCCCATCGAGGACCGCCTCGCGCGCGCCCAGCTCACGACCCAGCGCGCGCAGCTCCGGATAGCGGGAGCCGACGTCGTTGAGGTTGCGGCTCTCAATCCGCAGGTGCCCTGCTCGCCAGTAGGTGAGCGCACGCACCCCATCCCACTTCACCTCGAAGGCCCACCCCTCGTCCTCGCGCGGCAGCGCGCCCGCGGTGGCGAGCATCGGACGCAGGCGCTGGGGCATCTGCTCGCGCTCCTGCGCGGGAGGGTCCATGCGGTGGATCATCCTCCAGTTCAGCCTGCGCGGGTCAGAGCGGGGACTCCGCGATCAGTGCCAGCTTCTCTGCGCGTCCCAGGCGCTTGATCCGGGCCTCTTCGCGCATGGCGGCACGGCGATCTGGCATCTCCCGGGCCCAGGCCAGCTCCACGGGCAGCCGACTGGCCGTGTAGCGGCTTCCGGTGCCTGCGCGATGACTCGCAAGGCGCCTCTGGATATCGACTGTCCAGCCCGTGTAGAGCGATCCATCGGCGCAGCGCAGCATGTACACCCAGACCTCGGCCATCGCTCGAGCGAGCTCAGGCGGGCGCTTCGGCGGGCAGGCCGACCAGCCGGGCGCTGCGCTCCCATAGACCCGCGGCGAGCACCTCGTCCTGGGCCTGAGCGGAGGGCGCCAGCACCTTCTCGTCCTGGACGTACTCGCCGGTGAGCGCGGCCGATCCCTCGGAGAGCGAGAGCCACACCAGCGAGCGGGCGCCGCGCTCGGGCGAGCGGAAGAACGGCCCGGCGACGGTGGTGAGGATCTTCCAGATCCCATTCTCGTTCTTGCCGAAGCCGGTGCGCACGACCCCAGGGTGAAAGCAGTTGGCGTGCAGCTCCGGCGCGCGCTTTGCAAGCTCGCGCGTGAAGAGGATGTTGCAGAGCTTCGAGGTGCCGTAAACGCGCATCGCCGAGTAGGAGCGCTCGGACTGCAGATCCTCGAGGTCCAGGCGCCCGGACTTGTGAGCGTCGGATGCGGTGGTGAGGACACGCCCGCCCTCCAGGCGATCGCGCAGCAGGTTCGTGAGCAGAAACGGGGCGAGGTGGTTAAGCGCGAACGTGCGCTCGAGGCCCTCGGAGGTCTCCTTGCGCGAGGCGAACAGCGCGCCCGCGTTGTTGGCAAGGACATCGATGTGATCGTGGCGCTCGCGAACCTCCTCGGCAAGCGCCCGCACGTCGGCCATCAGCGTCAGGTCGGCGACGTGCTCGTGGACCGGTGCGCCGCCGCCGGCCGCCCTCGCCTCCCGTGCCACAGCCTCCACACGTTCGCGCTCGCGGCCCACGAGCACGACCTCGGCGCCCGCTCGGGCCAGGTCGATGGCCGCGGCGCGGCCGATGCCGCGCGTGGCTCCGGTGAGCAGGACGAGCGTCATGGCGATGACTCTACCCGCATCGCGACACCCGGCTCGACATCATCCCTAACCGAACCGGCGATAAGCTCGCGTGTTCCATCAAAGCGATCGGGAGGGGAAGCGATGGACAACACACTGCTGGCGCTTCTCGATGAACTGCATCGCCACGGCACCGAGCACGACGGCGGGAAGGCCGATCGGCTCGAGCGGCTGCGCAACGTCGAGCCCGACACCGCTCAGGTGCTGGCCGTCCTCGTGAGGGCAACGGGGGCACGACGCATATTGGAGATCGGCACATCCAACGGGTACTCGACGCTGTGGCTGGCCGACGCCCTCCGCGGCATCGGCGGCCATCTCGTCAGCGTGGATACCGACCCGGGGCGCAGCGGCCTGGCCGCACAGAACCTGAACCGCGCAGGCTTGCGCGAGTTCGTGGAGCTGCGGATCGAAGACGCCGCGGTGAGCCTGCGGGAGTCATCCGACGGAGGCTGGGACATGATCTTCCTGGACGCCGAACGACCCGCCTACGCCGGCTACTGGCCTGACCTGGTGCGCGTGCTGGGACCCGGAGGCCTGCTGGCAGTCGACAACGTGCTCTCCCACGCCGGTGAGGTCGAAGACTTCCGCCTTCTGATCCGCTCTGACGAGCGCTTCAGCGAGGCCATCGTGCCGACCGGCGCGGGACTGCTCCTGGTCATCGAGAGCAGTCTGCCTGGACCACGACCTCCAGAGCTTGCCCACTCTCGCAAGGTATAAGGTGCCTCACCGTGTCGCGCCTGCCCGAGTTGGACCCCGCTGAGGCCAACCCCCGGGTGCGCTCTGCACTGGAGCGTCTGCCCTCGCTGGCGATCTTCCGGACGGTGGCCAACGCTCAGGGCACATTCGTCAATTGGCTGCGGTTCGGGCGCGACTGCCTGGACGGCGATCTGTTCGACCCGATCTTGCGCGAGCTCGCGATCCTGCGCGTCGCACGGCTGACGCCGGGCGCGGAATACGAGTGGGCTCAGCACGTGCCGATCCTCTTGGCCGTTGGGGGCTCCGCCGCTCAGGTCGCCGCACTCCAGCGCGACGAAATCGATGCCGAAGCCCTTGGGGAGGATGGACGACTGGTCGTTCGCTTCACCACGCAGGTGGTGTTGGATGCGGCGCCCGAGGAGGCGACCTTCAACTCGATGAGCGCTCGCTTCAGCGCCGCTGAGATCGTTCAGCTCTTGCTGGTCATCGGCCAGTACATGATGCTCGCCCGCGTGATGGCGACATCGGGACTCGAAGTGGATGCCGTGCTCGGCGCCGACGTGCTCGCGGGCATCCAGAGGAGCCCACTCCAGCCACCCGTCGAGCCTCCAGCCAAGGGCTGAGCCTCGCTATGCGTCTCCTCAGCTGCCAAACCGCAGCCGGGCCAGCCGCGGCGATCCAGGTCGAGGACACGCTCGTCCCGGTGAGCGCCCTGTCCGCGCCCGCCTCCTCCGTGCGTGGGCTGCTCGAAGCGCTCAACGGTGACGAGCTGCGCGAGCTTGCCG
>JBIOES010000074.1:0-9524 GCA_044446265.1 Solirubrobacterales bacterium | reverse complement strand
CTACCACGTGGCGCTCCTGTTCGGAGTGGCTCCTCCCCCGGGGCAGAACCCGCAGCTGACCCCCTACACCGACCTTATCCACCCCACGGCGCTGCCCTCCAAGCAGCACGCGCTGATCGCCCTCGTCGCGGTGGCGGGGGGCGGCAAGGGCGCGATCTTCAAGCTGCTCGTGCCCCCGATCCTGAAGGGTCCGGCGATCTGCCTGCCGAGCGCCTCGCAGTGCGAAGGGATCGCTCTCGCCATCGGACAAACCGAGGAACTGAGCTACGTCGACAACACCGGGCAGACCGTCGTCTACCAGCTGCAGGTGGTGAGCATCGCCAAGGGCGAAGCCACCACAGCCCGGACGGCGAGCGCAGCAAATAGATTAGACGCACATGTCCTTGCGCCTTATCACAGCGGGGGAGTCCCACGGCCCCGGACTCACGTGCATCCTCGAGGGCCTGCCCGCTGGCCTGCAGCTGCGCGCTGAGGACATCGACGCCGACATGGCGCGCCGCCAGCTCGGGCACGGGCGCGGGGGGCGCATGAAGATCGAGCGCGACGCCGCCGAGGTCACCGGCGGGGTGCGCCACGGGTACACGCTGGGAGGCCCCATCGCGCTGCGCGTCGCCAACCGCGACTACGCCAACTGGGAGGAGCGCATGAGCCCCTGGCCGGTCGCGCAGGACGTCGCCGAGGTGCATCTCCCGCGCCCCGGCCACGCCGACCTCGTGGGCGCCTGGAAGTACCGCCAGAGCGACGTGCGCAACATCCTCGAGCGCGCCTCCGCCCGCGAGACCGCCGCGCGCGTGGCCGGCGGGGCGCTCGCCAAGGCGTTCCTCGCCGCGCTGGGTGTGCAGGTGCGCTCGCACGTCGTGCAGATCGCCTCCGTGTACGCCCCCGCGCCCGCGGAGGGAGCCCAACTCGCCGTCGAGGACTTCATCGACGTGGACGCCTCGCCGGTGCGCTGCCTCGACCCCGAGGCCAGCCGCGCGATGGTCGCCGAGATCAACCGCCTGCGCAAGGCGAACGAGTCGCTCGGCGGCGTCTTCGAGGTGCGGGCCTTCGGGCTCACGCCCGGCCTCGGCTCGCACGTCTCCTGGGAGGAGCGCCTCGATGGGCGTCTCGCGGGAGCGATCCTCTCGATCCAGGCGCTCAAGGGCGTCTCGATCGGCGACGCCTTCCACGTCGCCGGCGTGCCCGGCTCCGAGGCCCACGACGAGATCTTCCACTCGCCCGAGCGCGGCTACTACCGCGAGACCAACCGCGCCGGTGGGCTGGAGGGGGGGATGACCAACGGCCAGCCCCTCATCGTGCGCGGCGCGATGAAGCCCCTCCCAACGCTCACCAAGCCGCTGCGCTCGGTCGACATCGCCACGCTGCAGCCCGCCGAGGCACTGCGCGAGCGCACCGACTCCTGCACCGTCCCCGCCGCCGCCGTCGTCGGCGAGGCGATGGTCGCCTTCGTACTCGCCAACGCCTACCGCGCCAAGTTCGGCGGCGACCACATCGACGATGTCCGGGAGGCCCTCCGCGCCTACGAGGAGCGGATTGGGTGGCTTCGGTAGCGCTGATCGGCTTCATGGGGGCCGGGAAGTCGCGGGCAGCGGCGGCGCTTGCCGCGGCGCGGGGTGCGCAGGCCCTCGATAGCGATGCGCTGCTGGAGGACAGCATGGGCCACTCGATCGCGCGGGAGTTCGAGGCGCATGGCGAGGATGCCTTTCGGGCCAAGGAGGAGGAGTTGGTGTGCGCCCTGCTCGCCGAAGCCGAGGTGAGCGGGTCTGGCTCGGCGATCGCGCTCGGCGGCGGCAGCGTGCTCTCCGAACGCGTGCGCCAAGCTCTGAAGCCGCATCTGACGGTGCTGGTGGACGTCGATCCGCAGACTGCATGGGAGCGCGCCGGCGGCGCCGAGCGTCCCCTTGCGCGCGATCGCGAGAGCTTCTTCGCACTGTATGAGGAGCGCCGTGCACTGTATGAGGAGCTCGCCGACGCGACCCTCCTGTGGGCCAACGCCGCATCCGGCGAGTACCCGGTGTTCGTCGGCTCGGGCCTGCTCGAAGGCGCAGGTTGGTCTGATGCCGTGTGGCCCCTCGATCGCTCGACCTCGCGCGCGTTCTGCATCGCCGATGAGACGGTCGCCGCGCTGCACGCCCCACCGCCCGGGGCGGTGCACGGGGGAGCGATCGCGATTCCCCCGGGCGAGCAGAGCAAGACGCTGGCCACCGCGGAAGGTGTGTGGCAGGCGCTGGTGGAGCGCGGCGCGACCCGCGCCGATCACCTCGTTGCGCTCGGCGGCGGCGTTGTGGGAGACCTGGCGGGATTCTGCGCCGCCACATACCAGCGCGGAGTGCCTGTGGTGCAGGTTCCCACGACGCTCGTGGCGCAAGTGGATTCGGCTTATGGGGGCAAGACGGGGGTGGACCTGCCGCAGGCCAAGAACTACATCGGCGCCTACCACCAGCCGGCGGGGGTGGTTGTCGATCCCGACGTGCTGAGCACGCTCCCAAAGGCGGAGTTCGAGGCCGGCTGGGTGGAGGTCCTCAAGACGGCGCTGATCGCGGGCGGGGGGCTGTGGGATCGCGTCGCGGCGGACGAGCCGGTGGACGAGCGCACGATCCTTGCGTGTGCGCGCACCAAGTTGGCGGTGGTCGCCGAGGACGAACGCGACGGTGGTCGCCGTCAGGCGCTCAACCTCGGGCACACGGTGGGTCACGCGATCGAGACCGCCACCGGCTATTCCAGGTATCGCCACGGGGAGGCCGTCGGGCTGGGACTGCTCGCGGCGCTGCGCCTCTCCGGGCGGCCGGAGCTGCGCGAGCAGGCGCGCGAGCTGCTCGTGGCTCACGGCTTGCCCACCCAGCTGGAGGGCGCCGATCCCGAGCGCGTGGTGAAGCTGACCGCGCGCGACAAGAAGCGGCTTGGCACCGAGGCGTCGGTTCCGTTCGTGCTGGTGGATGCCCCTGGCGAGGTGCGTATCGGTGCTCACGTGGGTCACGACGAGTTGCGCGCCGCCGTGGCAGAGTTGGCGTGATGGCGGGCACCCACCGCATCGAGGTGCTGCACGGCGTGAATCTGAACATGCTCGGCAGCCGCGACCCCGCGCAGTACGGCACGCTGACGCTGCTCGAGCTCGAGCAGCAGATCTCCGAGTGGGCCGCCGCGCTCGACATCGAGGTCAGCTTCATGCAGACCAACGCCGAGTCGGAGTTCGTGGAGCGCCTGCACGGCGCGCGCGACCTGTACGACGGGCTGATCCTCAACCCGGGCGCCTGGACGCACTACTCGTGGGCGATCCGCGATGCGCTCGAGATCACGGCGCTGCCCGCAATCGAGGTGCACCTCTCCGACGTCAAGGCGCGCGAGCCATGGCGCGCGGTGTCGGTGATCGAGGAGCTGTGTCTGGCGAGCATCGCGGGGCACGGGCCAGAGGGGTACCGCCTCGCGCTGGAGCGCCTGCGCGAGAAGCTCTCATGATGCTTCAGCAGACGCGCACCGAGCGCTTGGCGGCACGGGTGGCCGAGCGCGGGGTGGACATCCTGTTGGTGGGCGGAGCGGTGGATGTGCGCTACCTCACCGGCTTCACCGGAACGAACGGGCTGGCTCTGGTCTGCGCTGCCCAGGGCAGCCCGCCGCGGTTCTTCACCGACTTCCGCTACGCCACCCAGGCGGCTGAGCAGGTGCCGGCGGCGTTCGTGCGCGAGGTCGTCTCGATCGAGCTGCTGGAGGCGGCCGTGAGCGCACTGGAGCCCCGTGCGGGAGGGGTCGGGCGGCTGGGGTTCGACGAGGCCGCGACGACCGTCAAGCAGCACCGGCGCCTGCGCGAGGTGCTGCCCGAGGGCTGGGAGTTGGTGGGCTGCGCCGGACTGGTGGGCGCCCTGCGCGAGGTCAAGGACTCAGAGGAGATAGCGTGCATCCGCGCCGCCGCCGAGCTGGCCGACCGAGCGCTCACCGAAGTGTTGGAGGGGGGCGTCGTCGGTCGCACCGAGCGCGAGGTGGCGCTCACGCTGGAGTTCGCGATGCGCCGCCTCGGCGCGCAGGCGCCGAGCTTCCCCTCGATCGTCGCCGCCGGCGAGCACTCCGCGCTGCCCCACGCCGAGCCGCGCGCGGTCGCGATCCCCCCGGACACGCTCCTCACGATCGACTGGGGAGCAGAGCTCGATGGGTACTGCTCGGACTGCACCCGCACGTACGCCACCGGAGCGATCTCCGAGGAGCAGCGCGAGGTCTACGAGCTGGTGCGCCATGCACAGGAGCAGGCGCAGGCCGCGCTCAGAGCGGGCCCCAGCGGGCGGGAGATCGACGGCGTCGCGCGGGCAATAATCGAGGACGCCGGCCACGGCGAGCACTTCGGCCACGGCGTTGGCCACGGCGTGGGGATGGAGGTCCACGAGGCCCCCCGCCTCTCGCGCACCGCGGGCGAGCAGGCGCTGCGCGCGGGCAACGTGGTGACGATCGAGCCGGGGGTCTACCTGCCGGGGCGCTTCGGAGTGCGCATCGAGGATCTCCTCGTCGTGTGCGAGGACGGGGGGGAGGCGCTCAACGGGTTGCCCAAGGAGCTGACCGAGGTCTCCTGAGGGCTCCATTGGGCGCGGTGAGGGCCCCGGCGCGCGCGAAAGCCAGCCCGGCACGACCGAGCAGGCGCGCGGCGGTCTGCGGGGCGTACAGCCGCACCCCGAGCGCCGCCGCAAGCGGCACCGTCCACGCCAGGAAGAACACAGATTGGGCGTCCGGGCCGGCGTGCACGGGCAGCCACTGGAAGCTCACCCACGCAAGCGCCGTGCACGACGCTGCGAGCAGCGGCAGGCGCCGGTTCACAGGCGTCGACGCGAGGGGCGCTCCGACGGTCTCCCAGGCGAGCAGCGCGAGCAAGAACGGCAGGGGGTAGTAGCTCACGTCCCAGGTATCGAGCATGCAGCGCAGCAGGAGGAGCAGTGCGAGCAGCCCGAGCGCGTCGGTGGCGGGCGGTGTCTCGTCGCGCCGGCGCCACCAGAACAGCCCTGCGAGCGGCAGCGAGAGCGCGACGATCAAAGGATGGCTCACGCGTCCCACCCACCCCGGCGCGGTGCGAAACCCCGGCTTGAGCGCTCCGAACAGGCCATGTACCGCGGGCCCGTGGTGGCCGAGGAACCACCACACCTGCCACGGCTGGAAGATCGCGCTGGTGGGCGCTGCGGTGCCGCGCGCGGAGGCGAGGAACGCGCCCGAGCCAACGAGCGCCAGCGGCGCCAAAACCAAGCCCGTGACCGTGGCGGCCACGGCAAGGCAGAGCGCGCGGCGCGCGGGCAGCGCGAGCAGCACCGGCCCCACCGCGAGCACGGCCCACTCCTTGTTGGCGATCGCCGCCCCCAGCACCAACCCGGCCCACAGCGGCCGTCCCCGCAGCGCGAGTAGCACCGCCGCCACGCACAGCACCCCGCCGAGGAGATCCTCGGGGTGACCGAGTTCAAGCGCGCGCAGCGTGAGCGGGTTGGCCACGCATACCCCCAGCGCGATCGCGCGTGCCAGGCGAGAGCGGCCCTGCGAGCGCATCTCGGCCACCAGCCACACCGCGAGCCCCGCGGCGGCAAGCAGGCAGGGCAGCGCAACCATCCGGTAGACGGCGAGTTCCCCGCCACCCCACACGCTCGGGATCAGCGCGAACGGCGCGCGCTCCACGAGCGAGCCGCCATACACCGGAGCGTCGCGCAGGAACAGCAGCAGGTGCCCGTGCACGAGCGCCTGGAACGAGGGCCGTGCCTCGACTTCGTAGTCGTTCCACGCGAATCCGTAGAGCCCGAGCCACGCCATCGTGGCGCTCGCGAGGACTCCCAGGGACGCGATCAGAGCGTTCTCGCGCACGCGCCGCCGCATGGCTCTTACATCGACCGTCGGCCAATAAGGCTTGAGATGGTGGGGAAGCTTGCCGAGGTGGTGCGGGAGGCGCTAGCCCATCTTCATCTCATACGTGACGTGCGCGCAGCGCATCCAGCTCTTCACGCATCGCTTGGGGATCAGGCACGGGCGCGTCCGGAGCGTCGAGCAGCCGCTCGGCGGCGAGATAGAGCGCAATCGCCTCTCCAACCTCCCGCTCGGCTTCCTCGCGAGTATCCCCGACGGCATACACCGGCAGCTCGGCGGCGCGGGCGCTCCAGCTGCCGTCAGCCGCCTCTTCGTAGATCACGCCATGTGTTGTCATCGCAGGTACCCCAAGCCGGTGTTTCGTCTGATGCTAGCCAATGTTCCGACCGGCACCTCGCGATTGTCCTTGCCGCCACCGGGGATGACCACCTGCCGTCCGTCTGGGCTCCTCCAGACCTCGTGCGACCCAACGGTTCGGACCGTCTGCCAACCCGCGTCGCGCAGTGCGCGTCGGACATCTCGATATTTCTTGGGCATCGGCTGAGGGTAGGGAGCGCCTGAGAGACTTCTCGCGGTCCGCGCTCGCTACGCTCTCGGAGTGATCAGCACCAACCAGTTCCGCAACGGCAGCCACATCGAGATCGATGGGACGGTCTTCAAGATCCTCGAGTTCCAGCACGTGAAGCCCGGCAAGGGCGGGGCGTTCGTGCGCACGAAGCTGCGCCGCGTGTCCGACGGCGCGGCGATCGATCGCACGTTTCGCGCGGGCGAGAAGTTCCGTCCGGTACACACGGAGGCGCGCAGGATGCAGTTCCTCTACTCCGATGGCAGCGAGGCACACTTCATGGATAGCGAGTCCTTCGAGCAGATCGCCGTACCCGAGGATACGGTGGCGCAGGCGCTGCGCTGGACGAAGCCCTCCAGCGAGGTCGACGTGCTGTTCATCGATGGGGCGCCCTCCGACGTCCAGCTGCCGCCGGCTGTGGACCTGGAGATCGCCGAGACCGAGCCGGGGCTGCGCGGGGACACCGCCTCGGGCGGCGGGACCAAGCCGGCGAAGCTCGAGACGGGGGCCTCGATCCAGGTGCCGCTGTTCATCGAGGTGGGGGAGCGCATCCGCGTGGATACGCGCTCGGGCGACTACATGTCGCGCGCATAGAGGGCACGGTGCGCCGCTCCGAGCAGCGAAGGGCGGCGGTGTTCGCCCTCTATCAGCACGATTTGACAGGGCAACCACTGGGGCAGATGCTGGGGCCCGATGCGTCGCTGTTCGCGCGCGCGCTGGCGCACGCGGCGGCCGATCGAGCGGAGGAACTCGATCAGGTGATCGATCGCCACGCGCACGGCTGGTCGGTGGGCCGGCTGCAGCCGCTGGAGCGCTCGATCATGCGGGTGGCGCTGATCGAGATGCTCCATCCCGACGCCGTCCCCGGCGACACGCCGATCCCCCCCGAGGGGGCCATCGAGGAGGCGGTGGAGAGCGCCAAGGTGTTCTGCGCCAACGAGGCCCCCGGGTTCGTCAACGGGGTTCTGGCGGCGGTGTTGCGCGAGGTGCGCGAGAATACCTCCAATACCTCTGTCTCATGAGCGCCCCCACCGCGAAACCCACACGAGAGGCTGCCCGATGAGCGCGACCGACTCCACGAATCCCCTGAACCACCTGGACCCACTGGACGACCTGATCGACCGCCTGGAGCGCGCGGCCGAGCAGCTGCGCTCGGGCGAGCTGTCCTCCGACGCGGCGGCGACGCTGGTCGAGGACTGCGCCGCGCTGGCCACGCAGGCGAGCGCCGAGCTGGAGCTCCGAGCGCGCAGCGACCGATCGGAGATCGGCCAGTACGCTCCCGCTCCGGGGCAGGACTCTCTGCTGTAGTGGCCTACCCCGACCACCTGCGCGTGGAGGTGGAGGGCCACCTGGAGGCGATGCGCTTCTCCGAAGAGTCCCTGATGGCGGGCCTGGAGGAGGCGATGCGCTACTCGCTGCTCGCGGGGGGCAAGCGCATCCGGCCGGTGCTCGCGCTGGCGACGGCGCGCGCGGTGGGGCTCGAGCACAGCGAGGTGCTGCCGCTGGCGGGGGCCCTGGAGCTGATCCACACGTACTCGCTGATCCACGATGACCTGCCGGCGATGGACGACGACGCCCTGCGCCGCGGGCGCCCCACGTGCCATGTGGCCTTCGGCGAGGACGTGGCGATCCTCGCCGGGGATGGGCTCTACGCCGAGGCGTTCCACCAGCTTCTGACCCAGCCGCGCTGCGCGCCCGAGCGCGTGCTGGCGGCGGCGGCGGAGCTGGCCGCGGCGACGGGGGTCAACGGGATGGTGGGGGGCCAGTACGTGGACGTCCGTGGACGCGCGCCGCTGGGGCCGGAGGGGCTGCGGCGCCTGCACGAGCTGAAGACGGGGCGCCTGATCGCGGCATCGGTCTTATGTGTACTGATCCTGGGCGGGGTGGACGGACCTGCGACAATCGGCTTGCGCCGCTTCGCGGCAGAGTTGGGCGTACTGTTCCAGATCGTCGATGACATCCTCGACGTGACGGGGACCGACCAGGCGCTCGGCAAGCCGCGGGGAAGCGATGAGCGTCACGGCAAGCGAACCTACGTGAGCGAGTTTGGAATCGAACAGGCGAAGGTCCTGGCCGCGGAGTCCCACCGCACGGCGCGAGAGGCGCTGGCCGAGGCCGCCGCGTGGGGCGCCACGGAGCCCCACGCGAGCAGCGAGTTGGAGCAGGTGACCGACTTCATCTACACCCGTACCTCATGAGCGACACGAACGCCAATCGCCGACTTCGCCCGATGCCTGGGACCCCGCCCGTCGCCGGGCGGGAGCAGAACGTATGAGCGAGGCGATCCTTCCCAGCATCG
This sequence comes from Solirubrobacterales bacterium, assembly GCA_044446265.1. Taxonomy (GTDB): domain Bacteria; phylum Actinomycetota; class Thermoleophilia; order Solirubrobacterales; family Solirubrobacteraceae; genus Palsa-744. Next base: position 840 of record JBIOES010000074.1, on the reverse strand, counting down.
ACGGCCCTGAGGACCTGAAGAAGCTCTCAGAGGAGGAGTTGCAGCGGCTCGCACAGGAGGTGCGCGAACACATCATCGACACCGTGGGGGAGATCGGGGGCCACTTCGGCGCCAACCTGGGCACGTGCGAGCTGGCGGTGGCGCTGCACTCGGTGCTGGAGTCTCCGCGTGACAAGATCCTTTGGGATGTGGGCCACCAGGCGTACCCGCACAAGGTGCTCACGGGCCGCCGCGCGGAGCTGCACACGATTCGCAAGTACGGTGGGCTGGCGCCGTTTTGCTCCCGCGAGGAGTCCCCGCACGATGTGATGGGCGCAGGGCACGCCTCGACCTCGATCGGCTACGCGGTGGGGATCAAGGAGGGGATGCTGCAGATCGGCGCCACCAACGGCAAGGTCGTGGCGGTGATCGGCGACGGCGCGATGACCGGCGGAGTGGCGTTCGAGGCGATCGGGCAGGCGGGCGGGCTGGGAACGCCGATCGTGGTGGTGCTCAACGACAACGGCATGTCGATCGCGCCCAATGTGGGGGCGCTCTCGCGGTACTTCAACCGGGTGCGGTTGAACCCCAAGCTGTGGCACGCGCGCGAGGGAGTGGAGGGCGGGCTGATGCGCCTGCCGGGGGGCATCGGCGCCGCCTTCGAGCGCTTGGGTCCCCAGCTGAAGGAGTCGATCAAGGCGTTCTGGGCGCCGGGGCTGTGGTGGGAGGAGCTCGATTGGGCCTATATGGGCGTGGTTGACGGCCACGACACGCGGGCGCTGCGCGAGGCACTGCGCGAGGCGCTTGCCGCGGCGCGCCCTGTGGTGGTGCACATCGCGACCGTAAAGGGCAAGGGCTTCG
>JBIOES010000073.1:0-9536 GCA_044446265.1 Solirubrobacterales bacterium | reverse complement strand
GGCTGGATATCTTGCGGCCCGGGCTGGGATGATGCGCGCATGAGACTCCTCGTCTGCGGCGGCGCCGGGTTCATCGGCTCGACCTTCGCGCGCCTGCGCCTGCTCGAGCACGGCGACGAGGTGACGGTGCTCGACAAGCTCACCTACGCCGGGCGCGAGGAGAACTTCCACGACTTCGCCTCCGCCCCCGGCTTTCGCTTCCTGCGTGGCGCCATCGAGGACCCCGAGGCGGTCGCCGGCGCGATCGCCGCCGCCGAACCAGAGGCGATCGTCAACTTCGCCGCCGAGACACACGTCGATCGCTCGATCGCCGCCCCCGACGCGTTCGTCAGCACCCACGCGCTGGGCACCTATGTGCTGCTCGAGGCCGCCCGCGAGCACGGCCTGCGCTACCTGCAGGTCTCCACCGACGAGGTCTATGGGTCGATCGAGGCGGGCACGTTCACCGAGGACTCCCCCCTGCACCCCTCCTCGCCCTACTCGGCCACCAAGACCGGCGCCGATCTGCTCGTGCAGAGCTACTTCCACACCTACGGCCTGCCCGCGACGATCTGCCGGGGCTCGAACAACTTCGGTCCCCACCAGTACCCCGAGAAGCTGATTCCGCTGATGATCCTCAACGCGCTGCACGGGGACGCCCTGCCGGTCTACGGGGACGGCATGCAGGTGCGCAACTGGATCCACGTCACCGACTTCGCCCGCGCGATCGGCCACGTGCTCCTGCATGGACTCCCCGGCGAGGTCTACAACGCGGGGGGCCCCGATGAGTGCCCCAACATCGAGGTCGTCAAGCGGATCGTCGAGTTGACGGGAGCTGGGGAGTCGCTGATCGAGTACGTCACCGATCGCCCCGGTCACGATCGTCGCTACTCGCTCTCCTCCGAGAAGGTCCGCGCGCTCGGCTGGCTACCGCGCGTGCGCTTCGCCGAGGGCCTGCAGGAGACCGTCGCGTGGTATCGCGAGAACGCGTGGTGGTGGGAGCCGATTCGCTCGGGGGACTACCGCGAGTACTACCAGCGTCAGTACGGGCTGGGGCTTTCCTGAGTCGGCACGCCCGGATGCGCCCCTGGACACGGCGCTGGATCGCCACGTGCCGGCTTGCCCGTGCCACCAGCACGGGCTTCACCAGCCCGCGTCGCCCAGCTTGGTCCAGGAACGCCCCGACCGCACCGAACGATCTATGCCAGAGCGGAGATCCTCCAGGCCCCACCCTCTTTGACCAGCCGCATGGTGCTGAAGCGGCTCTTGCCCGACCACGTGCTCTTCACGCGCGCGCTCGCGGTGGCTCCCATCAGCGCGATCGACTCGACCTTCAGTTCGAACACATCCACCTCGCCGAGCTGGGTCTTCAGCGCCGCTTCGCACTTCCCGCCCGCGGCCTTCAGCCGCACCAGCACGACGCTCGCGAGGTCGTTGTGGCATACCTTCTTCTCATCGAGCGCCGTCGCGTCGCTCTGGAAGTCCGCGATGCGCTGCGCCACCGCCTTCTGTTCGCCCTTGAAGCTGCTCGTTGACACCGCGCTCGTACCGCACGCCGAGACCCCCACGGCCGCCATCAGCGCGGCGGCCGCGGCGATCGATCGCCTACCGCCCAGCTCGGAGTGGCGAAGCGCTTTGAGGGGTGTGGCGCCCATGTCGAGGGCAGAGGGTACGTGACGGGCGGGCGCGAGGGCTCGGCGGTTGGCTCCTCAGCCGGCTCCCCAGCCGGCTCCCCCGCGGCGCGGGAGCGAGAGATGGCGGCGCTGGAGCGCGAAATCGTCGCCTGCCGGCGCTGCCCGCGCCTGGTCGCATGGCGCGAGCAGGTGGCTCGCGAGAAGCGCGCGGCCTTTGCGGGAGAGGACTATGCCGCCCATCCGCTCCCCGGATTCGGCGATCCGCAGGCGCGCGTGCTGCTGCTCGGCCTCGCCCCCGCGGCGCACGGGGGCAACCGCACGGGACGCATCTTCACGGGCGATCGCTCCGGGGACTTCCTGTTCGCGGCGCTCTTTCGCACCGGCTTTGTCAACCAGCCCACCTCCACCGGCCTGCACGATGGCCTGCGCCTGCGCGACGCGTGGGTGACGGCGGCGGTGCGCTGCGCGCCGCCCGCCAACCGCCCCACCACGCGGGAGCGCGATAACTGCCTGCCCTGGAGTCACCGCGAGCTCGAGCTGCTGGCGGCGGTGCGCGTGGTCGTCTGTCTTGGAGCGTTCGCCTGGGACGCCGCGCTGCGCCTGCGCGCAGAGCTGGAAGGCCACCCCGTTCCCCGCCCACGCCCGCGCTTCGCGCACGCGGAGGAGTCCCCCGGCGAGCGTCTGCAGCTGCTCGGCTGCTTTCACCCCAGCCAGCAGAACACCTTCACGGGCAGACTCACCGCGCCGATGATCGACGCGGTGCTCCTGCGCGCGCGGGGACTGACGAAGGCGTAGCCCCCCGAAGGGGGGCTCTTGCCGGGCTATTCGCGCTCGTCCTCGCGGCGGTAGCCGAGCCGCGCGGAGATGCGATCGGCCGTGGACACAAGGTGCGGCCCGAGGTGGTCCACCAGCTCCTCGAGGGAGATCATCGAGCTGTGCGCCGCCATGTTCACCGCGGCCACCACCTCGTTGTTCTCCGAGCGCACCGGCGCGCTGATCGAGTGCAGGCCCTGAGCGAGCTCCTCGTCGTTGACCGCGAAGCCCTCCTCGCGTACGTGCTCGAGCTCGCTGCGCAGCGCCTTCTTGCTGGTGATGCTGTTGGGCGCGCGGCGCGTTAGCTTCATGTCGCCTATCAGCTCCCGCTGCTCGTCTTCGGGCAGGTAGGCGAGCAGCAGCTTGCCCATCGAGGTGCAGTACGCGGGCAGCCGCGAACCGAGGCGCAGCCCGAGATCGATCTGGCTCTGGCCCCGCCGGTAGCTGCGCGCGCGATCGACGTAGAGGATCTCCGGACCGTCCAGCACAGCCATGTTGACGGTGTAGCTGGTGCGCTGACGCAGCTCCTCCAGATAGGGCTGAGAGTGCTCGCGCAGGCCGGTGGAGTTGAGCGCGGACATCCCCAGGTCGGTGACGCGCAGCCCCAGCCGGTACTTGCGAGAGGCGCCCTGCTCCAGGTAGCCGAGCGCCACGAGCGTGATCACGTAACGGTGTGTGGTGCTGCGGCTCATCCCGAGCTCATCGGCGATGTCCGCGATCCCGAGCACGGGGCGCTCGGGCGTGAAGCAGGCGAGGATCGCCAGGCCGCGCTCGAGCGACTGCGAGTACCGCGGTTCGCGCAGGCTGGGAACCGAGCGTACCCGGTCTCCGTTGGCGTCTCTATCGATCTTTGAACTTGTTCTTGGCATTTTCAGTAGCCCCTGTCCTAGTGTCCCAGTTGACTCATCTCACCCGAAAGAAACTGTGTCTCACTTCGATCCGAAGCTCCATCATAGGCCGAAGTTCGGATGTTCTCAATCATAAACACTCTGCCCCTCCAAGATGTCACTTCTCGCCGTCATCCGCAGGCGGCGCTCCTGGGGATCCCAGGAGATCGCCACGGCCAGGCCCTCGTTGGGCTCCATGCGCCTGACGTGCGTACCTCCGCAGGGAAAGCTCGCGGTGCCCTCCGGCAGCTCACACGACCAGGTTCTGCGCTCCTCCAGGCGGCAGATCCCCGGAGTCACCGCGATCGCGGGGGTTGACTGCAGCCAGCGCCCGGCGATCCGCGCGACCTCCTGAGCAAGCGCTTCGGGCTCGCTCAGCGCGTCTGCGGAAAACCCCGCCTTGCGCACGTGCTTGCCCACGCGGTAGACGTCCACCGAGCCGTGCTCGTCGATCCTGCTGGTGAGGATCGCGAGCTTGTCGAAATCGGGGTTGCCCAGCGAGTCGCGCGCGGGCGGCTCCTTGCGCCACGCGTCCGTCAGGGCCGCGTTGAGCGCGAGGCTCGCGAGGTGGCAGCGGGAATGGCTGCGCGACACCGACTCGCGGTAGCGCTCGTCGACGCTCAGCGTGACCTCCTCCCCCGGCTCGATCGCCAGGTTTCCCGGTGCGCGGTGAACGACGCAGCGGATCGCCCGCGACTCATCGCCGGGAGGATGCCCGCCCTCCGCGGGGTCTTCGGGAGCATGAAGGCTCTCCGCGGGATCCCCGGGAGCGCGAAGGCCACCGGAGGGCTCGCCCAGACCGAGCTCCGCGCCGCGCAGATATCCCTCCAGGCACTCCACCGGCGCCTGCTCGGAGGGGCCCGTCAGCGTGCAGCGATCGGCGGGCTGATCGGGCCAGCGTGGAGACTCGGGGTGGCAGGGCGTGCGCTCCACCGCGAACAGCACGTGGGGGCCCATTCCTCCCACGGCCACCACAGTCGAGCTCTCGGCTGTGCTGCCGGCTGGGTAGGTGATGAGCAACTCCGTCATGGCCTTTCGCGATCTGTGGGGGGCGTGGTGTTCTGTAAGCCACTGTACCCGCGGAAGGGGGGCGATCCGCTTCTAACTGCGTCGGTGTCTCCGACTGTTTGACTTCGCGCCCTCCTCCTGCATATGGTCACGAGCGTGACTCCCCAGACCACCCATCCGCGCAGAACCGGCTCGGTTGCGAGCGTGCCGACGGCCACGCCCACCAACCGCGAAGCGCTCGCGATGGGCGAGCGCCGCGCCAAGGTCGAACGCTTGCGCCGCCGCGGCCAGAACCCCTATCCGCACGACTACCCCGATCGCACGATGATCGCCGCGGTGCATGCCGCGCACGACTCATCGGCCCTGGAGGCCGGGGAGCACCCGCGCTTGCGCTACCGGATCGCCGGGCGGGTGGTGGCCCACCGCGGGCACGGCAGGACGATGTTCCTCGATGTGCGCGACGCGAGCGGTTGGATCCAGGTCGTGGCGCGGCTTCAGAGCGCCGGCGAGGAGCTCATGCAGCGCGTGCTCGAGTTCGACGTGGGGGACCTCGTGGGCATCGATGGGGCCGTCTACGTCACCCACAACGGCCAGCTCTCGCTCGCCGTGCACGAGTGCACGCTGCTGGCCAAGGCGCTGCGCTCGCCGGCGGCCAAGCACCACGGCTTGGAGGATCTGGAGACCCGCTACCGCCACCGTGAGCTCGATCTGATCGCCAACGAGACCACGCGCGAGCTGTTCATCACGCGCGCGCGCACGATCGCGGCGCTGCGCGAGTGGATGAACGAGCACGGTTTCATCGAAATCGAAACGCCCGTATTGCAGACGCTCGCCGGAGGAGCCAACGCGCGGCCGTTCGTAACCCACCACAACGCGCTCGATCGCGATCTGTCGCTCACGATCTCCGGCGAATTCCACCTCAAGCGCTGCGTGGTGGGCGGCCTGGAGCGCGTCTACATGCTCGACAAGTGCTTCCGCAACGAGGGCATCTCGCACAAGCACTCCCCCGAGTTCACGCTGCTGGAGTGGGAGATGAGCTATGCCGACTACCGCGACGTGTACACCTACATGGAGCAGCTGATCGCCGGCGTCGCGCAGCGCGTGCTGGGCACGACCACGATCGAGCAGCACGACGGCGTGACGCTCGATCTGACCCCGCCCTGGCGGCGCATCTCGGTACGCGATGCGATCGCCGAGAACCTCAACCTCGACGTCGCCGTCGCCGAGCGCGAGGAGCTGATCGAGCGCCTGGGCGATCGCGTCCCGGCGCACGCTACGTGGGGCCAGCTGGTGGAGGCCCTCTACTCCAAGCTGATCGAGCCCCACGTGGTGCAGCCGACGATCTTCTACGACTTCCCCGTGGAGTTCCACCCCGTGGTCAAGCGCCACCGCTCCCAGCCCGAGCTGATCGAGCACTTCGAGGTCGTGATGCGGGGGATCGAGGTGGCGAGCGGCTCGACCGAGCTCAACGACCCCGACGAACAGCGCGTGCGCTTCGTCGAGCAGCGCAACCGCCGGCCGCTGGACGAGGGCGAGGAGCCCTATCCGGCCGATGAGGAGTTCGTGCGCGCGATGGAGCACGGCATGCCGCCGCTCGGCGGCGCCGGGATCGGTGTCGATCGCCTGCTGGCGATCTTCACCGGGCGCGAGACGCTGCGCGAGGTCATCCCCTTCCCCGCACTGCGCGACCCGCGGTGACCCCGCGCGACCCGCGGAACGTCGCTCGCTGAGCACCCGAGGCCCGACCCCTGCCATGTCCGCCCACGCCATGTCCACCACGGCAGCACTCGATAGCGCCCCTGCTCGGAGGCTCGGTGAGCTGCTCGTTCGCACCTGCTTCGCCGAGCGCGTGGAAGCGGCCCGGCGCGCCGGCTTCGCCACCTATGAGCCCTGGCCGCCGATCGACGGGCGGAGCAGGGACTCCGGCGATCTCGGCGAGGACCTATGGCGGCTGACGCACCTGGGCGAAGTCGAGCCTGGGCGCTTTGAGCAGCGGCTGTGGGAGGACCTGTGCGCGGTGGGGCTTGCAGAGGAGTCTGAGGACAGCGACCCCACGAACCCCGCCGCGGCCCTCGCCCGCCCGGGGCGCTTCGAGCTGACCGCCCACCGCAGCCTGATCGCCGCGCGCGATCGTCCACGCGCGGGAGCGCGCGGGGGCGTGCACATCGGCGAGGACTCGCTGCGCTTCGCGGAGGCGATCCTGGGGGTGGCCCCGAGCGGACGCGCGCTCGATGTGGGCTGCGGCTCGGGGATCTCGAGCTGCGCTCTGGGGCGCACCTGCGAGCAGGTGCACGCGATCGACGTGGTGGAGGTGTGCGTGGAGGCCACCACCCTCTCGATGGGCCTCAACGGCATGGGCGAGAAGGTGCACGCGAGCCTGGCTCAGCTCGATGCATACGAGCCCCCGGCTGCCTTCGATTGCGTCGTGGGCAACCTCCCCGGCGTGCCCGTGCCGCCGGGCCTCGACTACCCGCCGGATGGGGCTGGGGGACCGGATGGGCTGGCGCTGATGCGTCTCTTCCTGGATCGCTGCCACAGCTCGCTGGCGAGTCCGCGCGGGGTTGTGTGCATGCGCTTTCAGAGCCTCGGCGACGCGCGGGGCCCGCTGCTGCTCTCCGAGCTGCGCGAGCTCGCTCCGCGCGTGGGGTGGGACGTCTCGGTGATGACCGAGAGCCGCATCCCGGCTTCGGTTCGCGCCGCCCTCACGGCCCACCACGCGCTGCCCGTGAACCCCCAGATAGAGCCGCTGCAGATGCTCGCTCGTGCCGATGGGCACCTCGCGGAGCTCGGCTACGAGGAGTACTACGCCTCGACACTCGTGGCGCGCCCGGGGGAGGGGTCTGTGACGTACACCAACCTCTCCAGCCCGAGCTTCGCCGGTCGCACGCTGCGGCTCGCGCCGGGGGTGAATCGCGCGGAGGCGGCCGCGAGCGCCGTGTCGGCGTACTACGGCCGCGCCCACGACCTTCCCGATAGCTTCTGGGAACTGGGCTCGCAGGCGTTCATCGACGAGCCGGTGGCGCGCTTGGAGGAGGTGCTCGAGTGCCTCGCCGCACCCACGACGGTGGCGGAGCTCCTGGGGAGCGTGTTCGCCGATCGCATCGCGCTGGACCCGATCCGCGCGCGGTTCCTGCATGTGACGGTGGAGCTGCTCGTGGCGTGCCTGTTGGAGCAGGAGACGGTCCGTCTCCAGAGCGCCTGAGGCCCCCTCCAGAGCGCCTGAGGCGCCCTACTCAGGCACCCGTGGCAGCGCCTGCAGCAGCTGCAGCGCCAGCTGGCGATCGCCGGTGATCTGCAGCGCGCCGGCCTCGCAGCGGGGGCCGAGCGCGTCGATCCAATGGCTGGGGGCGCCTGCGAGGCGGGCCCACGGCATCATCGAGCCGAGCTCCACAGGCACGACGCGGCCCTGGGCGATGTTGAAGAGGTGGCGGTCCATCCTCCCGGGCAGCTCGACGATCATCTCGACGACCCCATCGGGTGGGTGCTCGTCGGCGAGCAGGGTGGGCAGCAGTTCCAGCAGCGCCCCCACGTCGATGCGCTCCCGTGGCTCTGGGAGCGACCACATGTGGAGCATCCCCCAGCGGGTGAGGCCGGTGACGATCGGCAGCAGCGCGGCGCCTCCGGGGGTCAGCTTGTATTCCACGCGGGGTGGAAGCTCGCGAAAGCGTTGTCGCAGGATCAGCTCCAGTCCGAGCATCTGCTGGAGATGGCGGTTGAGCACCCCGGTGCTGATCCCCGGCAGCTGCCCGCGCAGATCGCTCAGGCGCTTGGGGCCGTTCGCGAGGGCAAGCACGATCAGCAGCGTCCACTGGTCCCCCGTCGCCGCGAGAGCGCGCGCGAGGGGCGTCCAGGGGCGGTGTCCCCGCGAGGCCTGGGGGTCTCCGGAGAACGACCCGCCGGGCGCGTGGGGGAAGACATCCTCGGGCCGTTCGAATTGCCCCGACCAGCGGGAGCCGCGTATGTGCTCACCATACGGATCGAGCTCGTCGTCTTCTCCCCCACCGAGCATAGTCGCCAGCATACTGAAACTATCCCGTGTTTGGAATATCCGTTTAGTACACCCCCGAAAATGATCCGCGGCAGGCCATGAGTCAGCTGTACTCGGCGGCGATCGTGCGCCCGTTGCGCGGCCGGGCGTAGCGGGTGCGCACGAGGTCGCGCACGGCGAAGCTGCGGATGATGAACCTGTCGCGACCGTCGAAGCTGGGGGTGAAGGGCGAGCGGCCGTGAACCGCGCGGACATTGTCCACCAGCAGGATCTGGCCGGACGCGAGCACAACCGAGCGGCGCTCGGCGCGATAGACATCGACGACGCGCGCGATCAACGCGTGTGCCTCGTCGGTGAGGCCGCGCATGAGGTCCTGATCGAAGACGATCGTCGGATCCTCTTCGTCGCCCTCGACGATCGCCAGCGGGCCGCGTTCGTCGCCTTCGATGAACTCGTGGCCGTTCTGGCGGAAGGAGCCATCCACGCCGGTCATCCACAGCGGCTGGCGCAGCAGTTTGCGCTCGAAGACGTTCATCTGCGCGAGCAGCGCATGGGCGGGCAGCACGTAGGTATGCGCGTCGGGGTGCCCCCTCAGGCAGGCGAGGCTCAAAACGTCGGGGCGCAGCCGCGAGAAGGCCTGCTCGGTGTGGAGCTCGAGCTCCACGCGCGAGCCGAGGCTCGTCTGGCTCTGGGCGAGGGCGCGGTTGGGCACCATGTCCTGGTAGAGGCGCCCGTAGCCCTCGGCTGCGTAGGCGAGCATGTCTCCGCAGATGTGGTTGACGATCGCCTGCACGCGCGCCAAGCGGGTGCCCTCGCCTAGGTGATGGCGGTTGTCGGGCGGCGTCGGCGGCGGCTCCTCTACGGGCAGGCGGTCGAGGAGCATCGTGCCCGAGGCGGTGCCCTTGGCGGCGAAGTCCGCGAGCAGCTCCACGAGCCGATCGGGCGCGCGCCGCGCCGCGCGGTGGGCCTGGCGGCAGAAGAGCTCGGGGGACTCCGAGGGCGAGACGGTCAGCTCGTCGGCCAGCGCCAGCAGCCGCTCGCGCTCGGAGGGCTCGAGCGTGACGACGTCGGGCGCTCGCTCGGCGGCGAACACTGGAGCAGGGGAGGGGGCGTTGAGCGTCGAGTCCATGTGCGCCCCCGAGTCTTGGCGATCGAGGGCGGCCAATCAACGGTCGCGGGCGCGACCCCCTTACGCGCGCGCTAGCCTCGCGTTGCGGTGTCTCTGAT
>JBIOES010000072.1:0-9751 GCA_044446265.1 Solirubrobacterales bacterium | reverse complement strand
GTCCTCCACGTCGCCTGCCGTCCCCCCACTCCCCCCGGGCGCGGGGCTGCGCCTGCTCGTGGGGCCCGTGTGGCTGGCGATGGGGGTGCTGTTCCTGCTCGGCTTTCGCGTCGCGCTGAACGTGACCGACTCCAACGTGATCGACGTGGGCTACGCGGGGGTGATCGGCGCGCAGCGCATCGCCGATGGGCGTCCGCTGTACGGGGGGTTCCCGGCAGACAACGAACACGGGGACACGTATGGGCCCGTCGACTACGAGGCGTACGTGCCCTTCCAGCAGGCGCTCGGCTGGAGCGGGCAGTGGGACGACCTCCCCGCCGCGCACGGGGCGGCGATCCTGTTCGATCTGCTGGCTGTCGCGCTGCTGTTCCTGCTGGGGCGCCGCGTGCGCGGGCCCACCCTGGGGATCGCGCTGGCCTACGCGTGGGTCTCCTTCCCCTTCACCCTGTATGCGCTCGAGTCCAACTCCAACGACACGCTCGTCTGCGTGCTCGTGCTGGCGGCGCTGTTGTGCGCCACCTCCGCCCCCGCGCGCGGGGTGTTCGCGGCGCTGGCGGGGCTCACCAAGTTCGCGCCGCTGGCGCTCGCGCCGCTGCTGGCGACGCACGGGGTGCGCGAGTTGCCCACTCGCGCCCGCCGCGCCCGCGCGCTGGGGGCCTTCGGGGCGGCGTTCCTGCTGACCGCCGCGCTCGTCGCGGTGCCCGCGGTGAGCCACGACTCGTGGCACACGATCTACGAGCGCACCTTCGCCTACCAGGCCAACCGCGGCTCGCCCTTCTCGGTGTGGGGGCTCTACGGGGGGCTCGGGACGGTGCAGACGATCGTCGAGGCGCTCGCGGTGGCGCTCGCGGTGGGATTGGCGCTCGTGCCCCGCCGCCCGGACGTGGTGGGCCTCGCCGCCGCCCTCGCGGCCGTGACCGTCGCGATCCAGCTGGGGGTGGAACACTGGTTCTACCTCTACGTCCCCTGGTTCTTCGGGCTCGCGATGCTCGCGCTGCTGGGGCGCGCCGGCGATCCGCCGGCTCCTCCGCGCGAGAGCTCAGGCCTCGACGGCCAGCTCGCCTCCGCGCCGGAGGACCTCCTGCTCACCCGGGCGCAGGCCGCGGCATCAGGATCTGCTCGATTGAGTCGGCCCGCCGCGCCGTCGAGCAGCGGACTAGGACGCCCATCAGCCACGGATCCTCTTCGGAGGTTTCAAAGCGCACCGGCATCTGCGTGAGGAGCGCCTCCACGGCCTGCTCGCGCTTGACCCCGATCACGCCCCCCCGCGCGCCGGTCATGCCGACGTCGGTGATGTACGCGGTCCCTCCCGGCAGCACGCGCCCATCGGCGGTGGGGACGTGCGTGTGGGTGCCCACCACCGCGCTCACGCGCCCATCCAGCAGCCACCCCATCGCGATCTTCTCGCTCGTGGCCTCGGCGTGGACGTCCACCAGCACGTGCTCGCACTCGCTCAGTTCCCCCAGCGCGACTTCGATCTCGGTGAACGCGGAGCGCCCCGCGCGCAGGTAGAGGTTGCCGCTGATGCTCACCACGCCGAGGCGCAGGCCGTCCTTCTCGACCACGCACGTACCGTGTCCGGGCTGGCTGCGCAGGAAGTTGAAGGGGCGCACGATGCGGGGCTGCTCGTCGAGATAGGGATAGATCTCGCGGCGGTGGTAGGTGTGGTTGCCCAGCGTGATCGCATCGACGCCCCCCGCGAACAGCGCGTTGGCGGCCTTCGGCGTGATCCCCAGCCCGCCCGCGACGTTCTCCCCGTTGACCACCACGAAGGTCGGGTCGTGGCGCTCGCGCAGAGCGGGTAGGCACTCGAGCAGCGTGTGCCGCCCCACGCTCCCCACCAGATCGCCCACGAACAGGATGCTCGCCTGTGCCTCAGCCATACTGGGGCCATGACGGGACGGAGATGAGCGTCGAGGAGACGACGGCCGCGCCCGCGGAGCCGCCCAGCCCGCGGGAGCATGAGTTGACGGACGGGGAGGAGGACACCCGGAGCGCTCCGCCGGAGCCCCCGCGCGTGGTGGTGCCCCGCTGGGTGCAGCTGGTGCTGCTGCCGGTCGCGCTGCTGGCGTTGTGGGCGCTCGCGCGTGCCTCCGGCAGGGTGCTGCTGCTGTTCGTGGTGGCGGGGGTCATTGCGCTGATCCTCAACCCTGCGGTGGCCTTCCTTCAGCGCTCGGGCCTCCCTCGTGGCCTGGCGGTGCTGTCGGTGTTCCTCGCATTCTTCCTGACTTTGGCTGGAATCGGCTTCCTGCTGGCCAACCCTATCTCCAACCAGGTGCGCACGTTCACCCACAACCTGCCGCACATAGTCAACGAAGCCAACCGCACGATCGCCGAAGTGCAGAGCTACTTCAACAGCCACGGGATCCACGTGCACCTGGTGAAGCAGGGCAAGACGGCGCTGCAGACGCTCTCGGACAAGATCTCCAAGAGCTCCAGCGAACTCGTCTCCTTCGGCGGGGGGCTCCTCACGGAAGTCGTGAGCGCGGGCTTCAACGTGGTGCTGGTGTTCGTGCTGTCGGTGTACACGCTCCTCTACGGCGAGCGCATCGGGCGCCTCGTGCGCCGCGCGATGCCCGACGGCGATGGCACCCCCGCGGACGACTACCCGACGCTGATCCAGCACGCCGTCTCGCGCTACGTCGGCGGGCAGCTGCTGTTCAGCGTGATCATGGGCACCACCGCGGGGCTGGCGCTGTACCTGTTCGGGGTGCTGGGCATCTTCCCCGCTGGCAGCAAGTACGCGGTGGTGTTCGCGGTGTTCTTCGGCGTGATGGAGCTGATTCCCTACATCGGCCCGATCCTGGGCGCCCTGCCGCCGATCCTGGTGGCGCTGCTCACCAACCCGATCTCCGCGCTCTGGGTGGGGCTGCTGTTCGTGGGGCTGCAGCAGCTGGAGGGCCACGTGGTGGCGCCGCAGATCTTCGGCCACACGCTGCGCATCAACCCGCTGCTGGTGATCTTCGCGCTGCTGCTGGGGCTGCACGTGTACGGGTTCGTGGGCGCCCTCGTGGCGCTGCCGATCCTCGCGATCCTGCGCGAGACCGTCGTGTACCTGGGCCGCCATTTGACCCTCGAGCCGTGGGAGCGCTCGCCGGGCGGGATGCTGTGAGCGGGAGCGTGGGGGGCGAAGACCCAGACCCCGCCGGCGCGGTCCTGCGCGCCACTGACATAACCAAGCGCTACGGCGAGCGCTTGGCGCTGCGGGAGGTCGGCTTGGCGGTGGGCCCCGGCGAGCTGGTGGCGCTGATCGGCCCCAACGGCGCGGGCAAGACCACGCTCCTCTCGGTGCTCGCAGGGGTCTTGGCCGCGGACGGCGGGAGCGTTGGCTGCCCGCCCGGAGCGGGCGCGATCGGGTGGGTGCCCCAGCAGCCCGCTATCTACACCAAGCTGACGGTCGCCGAGAACCTGCGCCTGTGGGCGCGCCTGGAGCGCGTGGGCGATGCGGATGCGACGGTGGCGAGGATGCTCGAGCAGACCGACCTCGCAGACCGTGCGGACGAGCAGGTGGGGCGCCTGTCGGGGGGCAACCGCCAGCGCGTGAACATCGCCGTGGGCCTGCTCTCGGAGCCCAGCGTGCTGCTCCTCGACGAGCCCTCCGCCGCGCTCGACCCGATCCAGCGAGGGCGCCTGTGGGAGTTCGTCGCCGCGCTCGCCGCGCGCGGCACGAGCGTGATGTTCTCCACGCACAACGTCGCTGAGGCCGAGCGCTACGCGGGGCGCGTGCTGGTGCTCGACGAGGGTCGCCTGCTGTTCGACGGCTCGCCGCGGACACTGATGGCGCAGGCCACCGGCAGGAGCGAGGCGGAGGATGGAATCGACTTCGAGGAGGCGTTCGCCGCCTTCCTGGAGCGAGCCGCGGCATGAGGTGGCTGCTCGGCAAGGACCTGCTGATCCTGCGTCGCTCGCGCGTGCTCGTGGCTGTGCTCGTGGTGTACCCGATCGCGCTCGCGCTGCTGATCGGCCTGGCGCTCTCGCGCTCACCGGGGAAGCCCAAGGTGGCGATTGCCAACCTGGCGCCGCCCGGGGCCACGGTCGAACTGGGGGGCAGCAAGGTCGAAGTGGGCCGCTACTACTCGCAGCTGTTCAGCGAAGTGCAGCCGCTGCCCGTGAGCACGCGCGCGCAGGCGGTCGCGAAGGTGCGCTCGGGCGAGGCGCTCGCGGCGGTGGTGATCCCCGCGAACATCGCCTCGAAGCTCTCTTCGGTATTGAGCCAGGGGCAGCTGGAAGTGATCTACAACGGCGACGCGCTGCAGCAGAGCCTCGCGCAGTCGAAGATCCAGGCGGCCGTCGCGCAGGCGAACCTCGAACTGTCACAGCAGATTCGCCGGCTGGCGTCGAAGGGGATCAACCTGCTCCTGCAGGGGGGAGACCTCAGCCAGCTGGGAATCAACCAGCCCCACCTCCTGGGCCTGGAAGCGCTGCCCGGGGTGCTCGATGGTGTGATCGCCCGCGCGCCGCCAGGCCACGATCGCCGCGAACTGGAACGCGTGCGCGAACTGGCGAGCTTCGCGGCGAACAACCTCGAGCTCAGCAAGAACGTGCTCGCCACGGTGGGTCAGCCGGTGCAGGTGAACGCCACGACGGTGCACGGCCGGCGCACGCCGCTGAACGCGTTCGCGGTGGTCGTCGCGGTGAGCATCTCGCTGATGTTCGTGTGCGTGCTGCTCGCCGCGGGCGGGGTGGCGCTGGAGCGCGAAGACAACACGCTGGCGCGCCTTACCCGTGGCCTCATCTCCCCCGAGGGACTGGTGCTGGAGAAGCTGCTGCTGGCGGGCGGTTGCGCGTTCGTGCTGGCGTTCGCGATGCTCGTCGGGATCGGCGCGTTCGTGGCGCTCGATTGGAGCCGCATCGGGCTATGGCTGGCGGCGCTGGTGGCGGGCGCGCTGGCGTTCGCGGCCCTTGGAGTCGCGATCGGCGCGCTCGCGCGCGAGGTGCGCGGCGCCTCGCTGCTGGCGTTCCTCCTCTCGCTGCCGCTGGCGTTCCTAGCGCTGGTGCCCGCCGGCGCGGTGGCGCCGGGTCTCTACGACGCGATCCGCGCTGTCTCGGCGGTGTTCCCCTTCAAAGCTGCGCTGCAAGCACTGGACGCGGCGGTCAACGGATCCGAACCGGCGCTGGGCGGCTCGCTGGCGCACCTGCTGGCGTTGACGCTGCTGTTCGGCGTGCTGGCGCGCATTGGGCTCCGCCGCGCGTAGCCGCCGACATGTGGCATGATGTATGGCATGAAGCGGACGACTATCTATCTTCCGGACGAGCTGAAGGCCGCGCTGGAGCGGACCGCTACGGCAGAGGGCCGCAGTGAGGCCGAGGTCGTACGTTCGGCGCTCGCGTCGGTTACCGCCAATCACGCCTACCCGCCGCCGCGGCTGCCGCTGTTTCAGAGCGGCGATCCGACCCTCGCGGAGCGGGTGGACGAGGAGCTCGCCCGCGGCTTCGGCGAGTGATCCTGCTCGACACGAGCGGCCTGCTCGCAGCGCTCGACGCCAGTCAGAGCCACCATGCGCGGGCAGCCGCCAGCCTCGACGCGGCGCCTCCGCCGCTGTTGCTCTCGCCGTTCGTGCTCGCGGAGCTGGACTACCTGATCGCCTCGCGCATCGGTGCAGCCGCGCGTGGCAGCCTGCTCAAAGAGGTCGAGCGCGGCGCGTATCTGCTCGAAACGATGACGGGCGCCGATGTCGCTCGCGCGCATGCGGTCATCAAACGCTATGCCGACCTTCAGATCAGCCTTGCCGACGCATCTATCGTGGTTCTCGCCGAGCGCCATCGTGTGCGTGATGCTCTGACCCTCGACGAGCGGCACTTCCGGGTCCTGATGGCAGGCGGAAAGCCATTCCGCCTGCTCCCAGCGGACGATTGAGAGATCGAAGGGCGGGCCGCGGGTGGCGAGTATCCTCGATGGGGTCATGCCTTTTCCACAGACGCGCCTGCGCCGCTTGCGCTCGACGCCGGCTCTGCGAGGGCTTGTGCGCGAGACCGAGCTGCGCGCGGGCCAGCTCGTGCTGCCGCTGTTCGTAGCCGAGGCGGGGGCCGGCGGGGGACTCGCGCGCGAGCCGATCGAGGCGATGCCCGGAGTGGAGCGCCTGTCGATCTCCGCTGCCGTGCAGGAGGCCCAGGACGCCGCGCGGCTAGGGATCGGGGCGGTGCTGCTGTTCGGATTGCCCGCCGAGAAGGACCCTGAAGGCTCCTCCGCGTGGGACGAGGAGGGCATCGTGCAGGTATGCACGACAGCGATCAAGCGCGCGGTGCCCGAGCTGCTGGTGATCACCGATGTATGCTTGTGCGAGTACACCGATCACGGCCACTGCGGGGTGTTGAGCTCGGACTCATCGGCCGCCCACGTGGATAACGACGCCTCGGTGGAGCTCCTGGTGCGCACCGCTGTGAGCCACGCGCGCGCGGGCGCCGATGTGGTGGCGCCCTCGGACATGATGGATGGCCGCGTGGGCGCGATCCGCGCGGCGCTCGATGAGGAGGGCTTCTCCCAGACTCCGATCATGGCGTACAGCGCGAAGTTCGCTTCGGCCTTCTACGGCCCCTTCCGCGAGGCCGCGGGCTCGACGCCGGCGTTCGGCGATCGCCGCGGCTACCAGCTGGACCCGGCGAACGGCCGCGAGGCGGTGCGCGAGGCGCTGCTCGACGTACAGGAGGGCGCGGATCTGGTGATGGTGAAGCCGGCGCTCGCGTACGGCGATCTGATCCACGCCGTCAAGGAGGCCACGAGCCTGCCCGTGGCGGCGTACAACGTCAGCGGCGAGTATGCGATGGTCAAGGCCGCAGCAGCCGCTGGGTACCTGGATGAGAGGGCGACGGCGCTGGAGATCCTCACGTCCCTGCGCCGCGCGGGCGCGGACGTCATCATCACCTACCACGCGAAGGACGCCGCGAGATGGCTGGCCGAGTAGACACCCCGACTCCGAAGATTCGCAGCCGCAAGGAGGGCGCGGCGGTGGCGCTCGACGGCCTCGATCGCCGCCTGCTGAACCTGATGCAGGGGAGCTTCCCGCTCGAGCCCCGACCCTACGCCTCGGTGGCACGCGCCGCGGAGATAACCGAGGAGGAGACGATGCGCCGCGTGAGGCGCCTCCTGGATGAGCGCATCGTGCGCCAGGTGACCCCGATCTACGATACGCGCGCGCTGGGGTACTCCTCGATGCTGGTGGCCGCGAAGGTCGATCCGGAGCACCCGTGGCGGGCGGCGAAGATCGTGAACAGCCACCCGGGGGTGTCGCACAACTATTTGCGCAACCACGACTTCAACATGTGGTTCACGCTCGCCACCGAGCCCGACTCGAAGCTCGGCCTGGAGGGCACGCTCGACGTGCTCCAGGCCCTCACCGGCGCGGAGTCGATCCGCCAGCTGCCGACGCTGCAGCTGTTCAAGATCCGCATGGATCTGGAGATGGAGGGCGACACGAAGGCGCTCACGAGCGAGGGCGTGGCGCGGGAGCCGGTGGAGCTCCAGCCCGCGGAGTACGACGAGCTCGATATCGCGGTGATCCGCGCGACGCAGGGCGATATGGCGGTCACGTCCAACCCGTACGCGCAGGCGGCGCGCGAGCTGGGCATGACGGTGCAGGCGCTGCTGGAGCACATGCGCGGGATGCGCGAGCGCGGCATCCTGCGGCGCGTGGCCGCGATCCTCTACCACCGCAGGGCGGGCTTCTCGGCGAACGGCATGGGCGTGTGGAAGGTGCCGGCGGAGCGCATCGGCGAGCTGGGCCCGCGCATGGCGTCGTTCCGCGGCATCAGCCACTGCTACGAGCGCCCGACCTACGCGGATTGGCCCTACTCGGTCTTCACTATGGCGCACGGGCGCTCCAAGCAGGAGTGCGACGCGGTGCTCGACGCGATCGCCGCGCAGACGGGCATCGACGAGCGCGCGACGCTCTACTCCTCGACCGAGTTCAAGAAGATCCGGCTGCTGTACTTCACCGAGGAATTCAAGGAGTGGGAGCGGGAGTATGGAGAGGGCCGCCATTGAGGCGGCCCGCGCGAGCCGCGCCGTGCGCCAACGAACGCGCACGCGGCGCCTGCTCGATGCGACCCTTCCACGGCGTGGTGGCCGCATGATCGGGCCGTCGCGGAGGAGCACATGACCTCGCTCTCCGATGCCCACTCGGCCGAGCTCTACCGCCGCGCGCTGCGGGTGCTGCCGGGCGGCGTGAACTCCCCCGTGCGGGCGATGCGCGCGATCGGGCGCGATCCGCTCTTCATCGAGCGGGGGGAGGGCGCGGAGGTGTTCGACGTGGATGGCAACCGCTACGTCGATTACGTGTGCTCGTGGGGCCCGCTGATCCACGGCCACGCGCATCCGGCCGTGCTCGCCGCTGTGAACGGGGCAGCCGCGCGGGGCACGACCTTCGGCGCGCCCACTGCCGGCGAGGTGCGCCTCGCGGAGGAGGTGACGCGGCGGATGGAGGGGGTGGAGATGGTGCGCATGACCTCCTCGGGCACCGAGGCGACGATGACGGCGCTGCGCGTGGCGCGCGCGGCGACGGGCCGCGAGAGGGTGCTGAAGTTCGCGGGCGCCTACCACGGCCACGTGGATGGGCTGCTCGCGCAGGCGGGCTCGGGCCTCGCGACGGCGGCGCTGCCCGCGAGCGAGGGCGTGCCGGCGTGGGCGACCGCAAACACAGTGGTGGTCCCCTGGAACGACCCCGAGGCGCTGGTGGCGGCCACGGAGGAGCACGCCCCGGCGGGCGCACCCTCTGGGGCATACCCTGAAAGGCACCCCCCATCGCGGGGTGCATGCAGACAGGCAGGCGGGCTGGCGGCGATCGTGGCGGAGCCGATGCCGGCGAACATGGGGGTCGTGCCGCCGCGGGCGGGCTTCCTGGAGCTGCTGCGCGAGCGCGCCGATACGACTGGCGCGCTGCTGGTGCTCGATGAGGTCATCTCGGGCTTCCGCGTCGCGCGCGGCGGGGCGCAGGAATTGACGGGCGTGCAGGGCGATCTGACGATCATGGGCAAGGTGCTCGGCGGCGGGCTTCCCGCCGCCGCGCTGGGCGGGCGCGAGGAGCTGATGGAGCTGCTGGCGCCCGCGGGGGGCGTCTACCAGGCGGGGACCCTCTCGGGCAACCCGCTGGCGGTGGCCGCCGGGCTGGCGAGCCTCGAGCTGCTCGACGAGCAGGCGTATCTGCGCCTGGGCGCCACAACGGAGCACCTCGCGGAGGGCCTGCGCGGCGCGGCGGCACACGCGGGCCGCGCGGTGCAGGTGGTGAGCCTGCCGGGACTCCTAACGGTGTTCTTCTCCGAGTCCCCGGTGCACGATCTGGCTGGAGCCCAGCGTTGCGACCTGGAGGTCCACGCGGCGTGGTGCAGGGCGCTCCTGGCGCGCGGGGTGTACCCGCCGCCGTCGCAGTTCGAGGCGTGGTTCCCCTCGCTGGCGCATACGCCCGAGCACATCGAGCACACAGTCGAGGCCGCCGCGGCTGCGTTCAGGGAGCTGGAGGAATGACCGCAGATCGCACCCCATCGCAGGACGATCGCGAACCTCGCGACCCCTCTGCCGGAGCCCGTCAGGGCGGAGGCTTTTCCGATCCTCGGATCCTTCAGGGCGGAGGCCTTCCCTATCGGGACGGCCAGGGAGCGCGCGGCCCCTCTGCCGGGGTGGGTGGGACCCCAATCATCGGAGGCTCTTCCAATCCCCGGATACGTGAGGGCGGAGGCTCTTCCTCCCTCCAGCGCCTGGAGACCCTGCTGCGCGAGCAGGGCGGGCTGATGGCGAGCCTGCTCCCCGCCGCTCCCCTCC
>JBIOES010000071.1:0-9842 GCA_044446265.1 Solirubrobacterales bacterium | reverse complement strand
GAGGGGCGCTGGGGCCCGCGTCCGCCCGGGCCGCCACGAGCTCCCCCGCCACGAACTACGCCACGGCCGCCCTGCAGGCTCAGCTGGGCCACGAGATGCACATCGCCGGGCACGCCTCGGGGGCCTACGTGTACGACGTCACCGCCCACACCCCCCTGTTCGCCAGCAACGCCACCCACGCCTCGCCGCCAGCGTCGGTGGAGAAGCTCTACACATCCACCACCGCGCTGCTCTTGCTCGGCCCCAACGCCCGCCTCGCCACCGCTGTGGAGGGCGTCGGCTCGCTGGACCCCGAAGGGGTCTGGCACGGCAACCTCTACCTGCACGGGGGCGGGGACCCCACCTTCGGCTCCTCCGCCTTCATCCGCACCTACTACGGTGGGCAGGGGGCCTCGGTGAGCGCGCTCGCGCAGGAGCTCGCCGCGCGCGGGATCATGCGCGTGGAAGGCTCGCTGGTGGGCGACGAGTCCTTCCTGGACTCCCTGCGCGGAGGGCCCACGACCGGCTACGCGCAGGATCCCGAAGTCGAGGGCACCCTCAGCGGGCTGGCCTTCAACCGCGGCGCGGTGGGCTCCCAGCGCGGCGCCCACGCGCCCGCCGCCTATGCGGCGCTGGCGCTGCTGCACGCGCTGCGGGCGCTCCACATCACCGTCAGCAACGGCATCTCCACCGGTCCGACCCCCGCCGGCGCCAAGGCGCTCGCGCAAGTGGACTCCCCGCCGCTCACAACGCTGCTTGGGTTGATGGACCGCTCCTCGGACAACTTCTTCGCCGAGACCCTCCTCAAGGACCTCGGGGCGCTTGCGGGAGGCGCCGGCACCACGCCCGCGGGAGCCGCCGTCGTGCGCGCCACGATGGCCAAGCGCCTCGGCATCCACCCCGCCGTCGTGGACGGCTCGGGGCTCTCCCACTCAGACCGCACCTCACCGCTTGAAATGGTCTCGCTGCTGGACGCGGTCTCGGGTACGCAGACCGGCGCCGTGCTTCAGTCCGATCTGGCGGTCCCCGGGCGCAGCGGCACGCTCGCACGGCGCATGCGGAGCAGCGCCGCCGAAGGCCGCTGCCAAGCCAAGACCGGCACGCTCAACGGCGTCTCCAACCTCGCCGGCTGGTGCGAGTCGCTCTATGGGCACGTGCTCGCCTTCTGCTTCCTCATCGACGGCCGCGCCGAACTCACAGCGCACGCGATCCAGGACGCTATGACGATCGACGTGGCTCGCTACGCGGGATAACCCGCACCTCGCAACGACTCCACGCTCCCCGCTGCCCGCGCCGTTGCGCCGCAGGCGCCGCCGCGCGGTCAATCGCCACCATGCGGCCCCTGCGGGCCGCCTTCAAGGCGGCCCCTCTCCCAACAACTCACGCAGCTTCTCCTCGTCCAGCACCGAGACCATCAGGCGCTTTGCCTTTTCGAGCTTCGATCCCGCGCTCTCGCCGGCGACGAGGTAGTCGGTCTTCTTGGAGACCGCGCTCGTCACGCGCCCACCCGCGGCCTGGATGCGTTCGGTGGCCTCCTCGCGAGATAAGGTGGGCAGCGTGCCCGTGAGCACCACCGCCTTGCCCGAGAGGGGCCCATCGGTGGGGGCAGGGCCGGCCTCGCGGAAGCGCAGCCCCACCGCGCGCAGGTCGGCGATCAGCGATTGCATGCGCTCGTCATAGAGCTGGGTGCGGATCGAGCGCGCCATCTTCTCGCCCACCCCCGGGGTCTCGGCGATCTCCTCCGGGGTCGCTTCGAGCAGCGCGTCGATATCGCGAAAGCGCTGCGCGAGGTTGCGCCCGGTGACCTCCCCCACCTCCTCGATCCCCAACGCGAACAGCACGCGCCCGAAGGGCCGCTGCTTGGAGGTCTCGATCGCGGCCAGCAGGTTTTGCGCGGAGAGCTCCGCGAAGCCCTCCAGCTCGATCAGCTGCTGCGCGCTGAGCCGGTAGAAGTCCGCGGCTGTGCGCACAAGCTCGTGCTGCTGCAGCGAGGCCACCTGCTTCTCGCCCAGTCCATCGATGTCCATCGCGCCGCGCGAAACGAAGTGCTTGAGCAGCTGCCATGCGCGCTCGGGGCAATCGCGGTTGGGGCACATCGTGAACACCCCCTCGCGCGGCTTGATCGTCTTGGTGTTGCAGAACGGGCAGCGCGCCGGCGGGCGCGTGGGGGGCGGGCGCTTCTTGTGCTCCACCACGTGCGGCGCCGGGGAGATCACCTGCGGGATCACATCGCCCGCGCGCAGCACGATCACGTCCTCGCCCGCGCGGATGTCCTTGCGGCGGATGTCCTCCTCGTTGTGCAGCGTCGCGAGCTTGATGCTCACACCGCCCACCGCCACGGGCTCGAGCATCGCGTAGGGGCGCAGATCGCCGAACTTGCCCACGTTCCACATCACCTTCTTCAGGTGCGTCACCGCGGTGGTGGGAGCGAACTTCCAGGCAACCGCCCAGCGCGGATCGCGCCCCACCGACCCCAGCCGCCGCTGCATGGCGAGGTCGTTGACCTTGATCACCACCCCATCGATCTCGAAGTCGAGCTCCCCGCGCCGGCGCTCCCACTCCAGGCACTGCGCCACCACCTCATCCTCGCTGTCGAGCACCTTGATGTCGCGGTTCACGCGGAACCCGTGCTCGTGCAGCCACTCCAGGCCTTCGGCGTGCGCGGTGAAAGAGAGCCCCTCCGCCACCCCCACCTGGTAACACCACACCGACAGCGGCCGCTGTGCGGCGAGCGCGGGGTCGAGCTGGCGCACCGTGCCCGCGGCGCTGTTGCGTGGGTTCATGAACGTCGATTCGCCCGCCCCCGCGCGGCGCTCGTTGAGCGCGGTGAAGTCCCTCAGCGACATATACAGCTCGCCGCGCACCTCCAGCAGCGGCGGGGCCCCCTCGACGTGCAGCGGCACCGCGCCCACCGTGCGCACGTTGTGCGTGATGTCCTCGCCGATCTCCCCATCCCCGCGCGTGGCGCCGCGCTCCAGCACCCCATCGCGGTAGACGAGGCTGATCGCGAGCCCATCGATCTTGGGCTCCACCACGAACTGGAAGCGGGGCGTGGCGATGCCCTCGCGCGCGAGGTGATTGCGCATCCGCTCCACCCACGCCCGCATCTCCTGCTCGGAGCGCACATTGTCGAGCGAGAGCATCGGCTCGAGGTGCGCGACCTTCTCCAGGCGCCCCACCGGCTGGGGCGCCACGCGCTGGGTTGGGCTCTCGGGGGTGACGAGCTCGGGGTGCTCGGCCTCCAGCTTGCGCAGCTCCGCGTAGAGCTTGTCGTACTTGTCGTCCCCGATCTCGGGGTCATCCAGGACGTAGTAGCGGTAGGCGTGGCGCTCGACCTCGCGGCGCAGCTCATCGATGCGCTCGGACGCGGAGACCTGCTCCTGCGCCTTCGCCATCAGACCTCTCGCTCCACCACCGCCGGCTCCAGCAGCCCCTCCAGGTCGAAGCCTTCCAGGGCGTCCAGCCCCGGGTGGTCGGTTAGGTCGAAGTGGATCGGCGTCACCGCCACGCGCCCCGCGGCGACCGCGGCGAGGTCGGTGCCCGGCAGGTCGTGGAACCCCGGGTCCGCGCCATATACCCAGTAGCGCCTGCGCGAGGGCGGCCCGGCCTCCTCGGTGTGCAGCTTCAGCTCGTCGCGGTAGATGCGCTTGCCGAGCTTGCACACCTCCACCCCGCCCAGCTCGCCGGCGGGCACGTTGACGTTCAGCAGCGTCCCTGGTCGCAGGGGGATCTCGTGCAGGGAGCCCACCAGCCGCGCCACGAAGTCCGCCGCGACCTCGAACTTGAAGCCGCCGTCGAAGCGGAAGTCCATCGCCTTGGCCCCGGACTGCTGGGAGACGGCGATCGAGGGCAGCCCCAGCACCAAGCCCTCCAGCGCCGCCGCGACGGTGCCCGAGTAGGTGATGTCATCGCCCAGATTCGCGCCGTGGTTGATGCCCGAGACGACAACATCGGCCTTGAACCCGTCGATCGCGCCGAGGCTCGCCAGCCGCACGCAATCCACCGGCGTGCCATCGGTCGCGTACCCCACCGTGCCATCCGGGAACGGCGTCTCGGCCACCCACAGCGGCCGGCGCGTCGTGATCGAGCGCGCCATCGCGGAGCGGTTGCCATCGGGCGCGATCGTCTCCAGGCGCACGTCCGGCAGCTCCAGCAGCGCCCGGCGCAGCGTCTGCAGGCCCTCGGCCTCGATCCCATCGTCGTTGGTCAGCAGTACGTTGAGCGTCATTGCCTCCCCAGCATAGGGACCACCCCCGATGGGGGTGGTGGAGTCGTGTGAAGGCGCGGCGGGGCCTACCGGTAGGCAACTGCTGCGAGGGCGAGCCCGTGGGCGGGCGCCGTCGGTCCCGCCTCGCAGCGCGGGCGGCCGGAGAGCAGGCGTGCGAACTCCTCCACCGAGCCCCGTCCCGAGGCGACCTCGAGCATCGTGCCCACCAGCACCCGGTTCATGTGCCGCAGGAACGTATCGGCCTCGATCCAGAACTCGAGCACATCCCCCTTGGTATGCCATCGCGCGCTTAGGACCTGGCGCCGAAAATGCGTGTGCTTGGTCTCGGTGGGCGTGAACGCGGTGAAGTCGTGGTGGCCGGCGAGTGCTGCCGAGCATTCCAAAAGCGCATCGAAGTCAAGCGGCCGAGGCCACCAGAAGGCGGTGCCACGCATGAACGCGCTGCGCGTGCGTCGCCGAAGGATCCGATAGCAGTAGGTTCGGCTGAGCGCGTCTCGGCGAGCGTCGAAACCCTCGGGGGCGGGCTCGCTGGCGAGCACCGCCAAATCTGTCCCCAGCAGCCCGTTCAGCCGGCCGGGGTCGATGGCCTCGTGGGCGTAGGAGGCAACCTGCCCCCACGCGTGCACTCCCCGATCGGTGCGCCCCGCCACCGATACGCTCAGCGGCTCCC
This sequence comes from Solirubrobacterales bacterium, assembly GCA_044446265.1. Taxonomy (GTDB): domain Bacteria; phylum Actinomycetota; class Thermoleophilia; order Solirubrobacterales; family Solirubrobacteraceae; genus Palsa-744. The sequence continues at coordinate 4,965 of JBIOES010000071.1, read as the reverse complement.
CATCGACGCCCACCGGTCCGAGGACGGTCCGCAAGACCCCCTCCAGCTCCTCCTGCACCGTGCGCAACCCCGGCTGACGTGCCCAGCCGGCGAAGCCGGCGCCGTTGTACTCGAGGGTGAGCTTGGTGACCATCGCGTCGCCGGGGAGCCGCTCCCGCACGACCCCGCGGGGTCGGACTCAGACCAGCTCGAGGTAAACCATCTCGGTCGCGTCGGAGCGGCGCGGGCCGAGCTTGAGGATGCGCGTGTACCCGCCGGGGCGCTCGGCGTAGCGGGGCGCGACCTCCTCGAACAGCCGGTACACCGCGAACTTGTCCTGCCCGAGCGCCGAGAGCGCCTGGCGGCGGGCGTGCAGATCCCCCCGGCGGGCGAGCGTGATGAGCTTCTCGAGCTCCGGCTTCACCGCCTTGGCCTTCGCCTCGGAGGTCTTGATGCGCTCGTGCTCGAGGACCTCCTTGATGAGGTTCGCGAGCAGCGCCTTGCGGTGCGCAGAGGAGCGGCTTAGCTTGTTGCGGGTCTTCTGGTGTCTCATGGCGAGGGAAGTCTAGCTTGCCGGATCAGGCGCCCTAGTCCTGTCGAAGGCTCAAGCCGCGCGTCTCCAGCGTCTCGATCACCTCGTCGATCGACTTCTTGCCGAAGTTGGGGATCGCGTTGAGCTCGGCCTCGGACTTGGAGATGAGGTCCCCGACCGTCTGGATGCCGGCGCGCTTGAGGCAGTTGTAGGAGCGCACGCCCAGCTCGAGCTCCTCGATCAGGATGCCGTACTCCTCACCCTGCAGCACCGCGGCGCCGCCACCTCCAACGCCGCCCACGGCGAGGCCGTGGCCGTCGAGCTGCCCGCCGGGCGAGGCGCGCAGCTCCTGGATGCGATCGGCGTCGGTGAAGATCGCCAGCTGCGAGATGAGCAGCTCGGCGGCCTCGCGCAGCGCGGCTTGGGGCTCGATCGAGCCGTCGGTCTCGATGTCGAGGGTGAGCTTGTCGAAGTCGGTCTTCTGACCGACGCGGGCCTGCTCGACGGCGTAGGCGACGCGGCGCACGGGCGAGAAGATCGAGTCGATCGGGATCACGCCGATCGGCTGATCGGGCGACTTGTTCTCCTCGGCGGGCCGGTAGCCGCGACCGCGGCCGATCGTCATGTAGAGCTCGAGCTTGGTCTTCTTCTCGAGCGTCGCGATGTGCACGTCGGGGTTGAGGATCTCCACGCCCGCGGGCAGATCGATGTCCTTGGCGGTGATGTCGCCGGGCCCTGTGACCACCAGCGGGGCCTCGACCTCGGTCGCGTCGGAGTGCATCCGGCAGACGACGCCCTTGAGGTTGAGAACGATGTCGGTGACGTCCTCCTTGACGCCCTGGATGGTGGAGAACTCGTGCGCGACGCCCTCGATGCGCACGCTCGTGACGGCGGCGCCCGCGAGGGAGGAGAGCAAGACGCGACGCAGCGAGTTGCCGAAGGTGTAGCCGAAGCCGCGATCGAGCGGCTCGATGATGAACGTGCCGCGGTTCTGCTCCACGGACTCGCTTGTGATCCGGGGGATTTGGAAGTCGAGCATCAGGGTCCTAACGTCGTTTGGATGTCTGGCCGGCGCCCCGCGGGGACCGGCTCTGGGAGCGGCGCCGCCCTGAGAGCCGGCGCGCGCCAAAAGCGAACTGCAACAAAAACAATAACGGCTACTTCGAGTACAGCTCGACTATGAGCTGCTCCTGCACCGGCGCCGCCACCTCGCGGCGCTCCGGCTTGCGCAGCACCTTGGCCGTGAGCGACTCGTGGTCGGCCTGGAGCCACGCGGGAATCTGTCCGGTGAGCTCGGTCGCGTCCCGCACCACCTGCGTGGCGGGGGTATCGGCCTTGATGGCGATCACCTCGCCGGGACGCACCTGATAGGAGGGGATGTCCACGCGCCGGCCATTGACGGTCCAGTGGCCGTGGCGGATGAGCTGGCGCGCCTGGCGGCGCGAGGCGGCGAAGCCGAGGCGCACGAGCACGTTGTCGAAGCGGCACTCCAGCAGCGCGAGCAGGTTCTCGCCGGTGATGCCCGGCTGGCGCGAGGCCTTCTCGTAGTAGCCGTGGAACTGCTTCTCCAGCACGCCGTAGTAGCGGCGGGCCTTCTGCTTCTCGCGCAGCTGCAGGCGGTACTCGCTCTGCTTCTGGCGGCCGCGACCGTGCTCGCCGGGCGGGTAGGAGCGGCGCTCGACGCCGCACTTGTCCGTGAGGCAGCGCTCGCCCTTGAGGAACAGCTTCTGTCCCTCGCGACGGCACTGCTTGCACTGTGGGCTTGTGTCTCTGGCCATTTGTCGGTGTGTTCTCGTTCTCGTCTTTGTCTTTTTAAGAGGACCGGCAGGGCCGGTCCTGGGATGGGCCGCGTTGCCTATACCCGCCGGCGCTTGCGGGGACGACAGCCGTTGTGCGCCTGGGGCGTGACGTCCTTGACGCCCGTGACCTCGAGGCCCGCGGCCTGCAGCGAGCGGATCGCCGTCTCGCGTCCCGAGCCGGGGCCCTTGACGTAGACCTCGACCTTCTGCAAGCCCTGCTCGATGCCCTTGCGCGCGGCGGCGTCGGCGGTGACCTGCGCTGCGAAGGGGGTGGACTTGCGCGAGCCCTTGAAGCCGGCGCCGCCGGCGGACTCCCACGCGATCACGTTGCCGAGGGTGTCGGTGAGCGAGACGATCGTGTTGTTGAACGAGGTCTTGATGTGCGCCTGGCCCACGGGGATGTTCTTCTTGGGCTTACGCCTGCCACGGGCGCGCTTGGGAGCTGGACTCACTTCTTGCCAACCTTCTTCTTGCCCGCGACCTGCATGCGCTTGGGGCCCTTGCGGGTGCGCGCGTTGGTCTTGGTCTTCTGCCCGCGCACGGGCAGTCCGCGGCGGTGGCGCATGCCGCGGTAGCAGGCGATCTCCTGCAGGCGCTTGATGTCCTGGGAGCGTTCGCGGCGCAGGTCGCCCTCGACGGTGAGGGTGCGATCGATGATGTCGCGCAGCTTGGAGACCTCGTCCTCGGTGAGATCGCGCACGTAGGTATCGGGGCTGACCTTGACCTCGCTCAGGATCTTGTTGGCCGTGGAGCGGCCGATGCCGAAGATGTATGTGAGCCCGATCTCCGAGCGCTTGTTCAGGGGCAGGTTGACCCCGGCGATGCGTGCCACCTAGCCGATCACCCCTGGCGCTGCTTATGACGCTTGTTCTGGCAGATGACGAGCACCGCTCCGTGGCGGCGGATGATCTTGCACTTCTCGCACATCGGCTTGACCGACGGTCGTACCTTCATGATCCCTTTCGGCTGGTCCTGCGACTCGGCTCTGGAGGCCGGGACGGCCGCCGCTACCGGGTCGTGGATGTGCTCTCAGGCGCAGACGACCGCGCTTTCGAGCAGGGCACCAGATAGTAGCAACTACGGTCAGCTTTCGCCGGCGACGCCCTGGGCGACCGGGCGCTCGACCTCAGTGCTCGCCTGGACGTGCCACGGCGTGAGGATCCGCGGACCCTCGGCGGTGATCGCGACCGTGAACTCGAAGTGCGCCGCGGGGGAATCGTCCTGGGAGAAGATCGCCCAGCCATCCCCCGCCATGCGCACCGCGGGGCGCCCGGCGGTGGTCATCGGCTCGATCGCGAGCACCATGCCCTCCTCCAGCCGAGGCCCCTTGCCGGCGCGCCCGTAGTTGGGCACCTGCGGGTCCTCGTGCATGCTGCGCCCCACGCCGTGTCCGACGAGTGAGCGCACCACCGACAGCCCCGCCCCCTCGGCGACGCGCTGGATCGCGTGCGAGACGTCGCCCACACGGTTGCCCACGCGGCACTGGGCGGCGCCCGCGTAGAGCGCCTCGCGGGTCGCGTTCAGCAGGTTTTCCGTCGCCGGCTCCACCTCGCCGACGGGGAAGGTGCGGGCGGCGTCGGCGACCCAGCCGTCGAGCGTCACGCCGACGTCGATCGAGATGATGTCCCCGCGCCGCAGCGAGTAGCGCCCTGGGATGCCGTGCACGACCATCGAGTTGGGCGACGCGCAGATCGAACCGGGGAAGCCGCGGTAGCCCTTGAAGGTGGGAGCGCCCCCGCGCGCGCGGATGAAGCGCTCGGCGGCGACATCGAGCTCCTGGGTGCGCACGCCGGGACGGATCTTGCCCTCCAGCATCTGCAGGGTCGCCACCAGGATGTCGCCGGCGGCGGCCATCTTGTCGAGCTCCTCGGGGGACTTCTTGACGATCATATTTGGAGCTTAGCTCGGGCTCGGCTACAGCTTGTCCTCTAGACGCAGCGTGGCCAGAGTGGCGCGGATGTGGTCGTTGACCTCGTTGGCGGAGCGGCGGCCATCGAAGCGCCGCAGCAGGCCGGCCTGCTCGTAGTAGCCGATCAGGGGCGCCGTCTGCGCGTGGTAGACCTCCAGGCGCTTGCGGATCGTCTGCTCCTGATCGTCCTCGCGTTGGATCAGGCGCGAGCCGTCCTGGTCGCAGATGCCCTCGTGCTTGGGCGGGTCGAACTCCAGGTGGTAGACGTGGCCGCTCTTCGTGCACACCCGGCGGCCCCCCAGGCGGCGCACCACCTCGTCGTCGGAGACCTCGATCAGGAGTGCCGCCAGCAGTCGCCGTTCCAGCGTGGCGAGCGCATCTCCCAGCGCGTCGGCCTGCTGCTCGTTGCGGGGGAAGCCGTCGAGCAGGAAACCGTCGCGCGCATCGGGTTCTCCGATGCGCTGGAGGATCATGCCGATGATCACCTCGTCGGGGACCAGCTCGCCGGCCTTCATGTAGCGCTGCGCCTCCAGGCCGAGCTCGGTCCCGTCGGCTACCTGGGCGCGCAGCATGTCGCCGGTGGAAATGTGCGCGAGGGCGAAGTCCGCCCGCAGACGCTCGGCCTGGGTGCCCTTGCCGGCCCCGGGCGGGCCGAGCAGGATTAGATTGAGCTCGGACAAGAGCCCGAGACTACTTCAAAAAGCCCTCGCACTAATCCGGGAGGGGGGCAAGCCCCCCCCCCGGAT
>JBIOES010000070.1:0-10030 GCA_044446265.1 Solirubrobacterales bacterium | reverse complement strand
CCCGCCCCGCCCACCCCGCCTGCCCCGCACGCCCGTGCTGTGCGCGTGCACCGCGCCGCCAACATCCACCGCAGTCCGCTGAAGTTCGAGATCGACCCCGCCGAGCTGCTCGCCTTGTGGCAGGCGATCGAGCGCGAAGGCTGTGAGCTGGGGGCGATCTACCATTCGCATGTGCGCTCCGCGCCGTACCCCTCGCAGACCGACATCAACTTCGCGGCCAACTGGCCCGGCGTGGAGTGGATCATCGTGGGGCTCGCCGGCGAGGAGCCCGAGGTGCGCTCCTACCTGATCGACGGCGGCCAGGTCAGCGAGGTTCCGCTCGATGTCGTCCAGGGCGATCCCGCGCTCGGGGTCGGCGGGAGGGAGCCCGCGCGATGAAGCTCGTGAAGGTCGCATACGCGCAGCATCTGCCCGAGGCCGAGCTCCTGCAGAGCTTCCTGCGCGACGAGGGCATCCCCTGCATGGCCCGCCGCGCCGCGGGCTTCGACGTGCCCGACTTCCTTGCGGCCGGGCCGCGCGAAATCCTCGTCGCCGCGGAGAACGAGGAGTGGGCACGGCGCGTGCTCGACGGGTGGCGGCCACCCGGCGACGATGGCCCCGCCGGTGGCGGCGCCGGCGCCGAGGCTAAACCAGGGCCGGCTGACCCGCTTCGCGCGTGATCGCTTCGATTTCCTCCGAAGCGCGCTCGAACTCGCCGTCGGAGAGCACGGGGGTGCCCTCGAAGGGGAGTTCGCGCGAGAGCTCCACCCACGAGCGGCAGCCGGCGTATTCCTCCTTGACCTTCACCGTCACCGGGCGGGGGATGCGGTAGGTGCGCAGCAGCAGCACGTGCAGCGGATGCCGGCGCTTCCACGCGAGGCGCTTCTCGGCGTAGTCGGTCGTCCACACGTAGAACGGCGAGAGCGCGTCAACGCAGCGGGGGTCGGAGATCGTGAAGTGGCCGGCCACTTCCGCCCACGCGCGGATGCGCACCCGGTCCGGTTGCTGCACGGTGCCCGCGGCGAGCTCGCGCAGCGAGGGCTCGCCGTCGCTCCACACGCCCTCCTCGAGCGCGCGGCGCAGCTCCGGTTGATGGGATTCGCGCACCAGGTCGTTGCGCTGGTGATCGAAGGTCGGATACAGGAAGAAGCGCTCGTGCTCGAGCTGGAAGTGCTTTTCGCTCTCGCGGATCCCGCCCTTGCGCAGGGTCAGCAGCTGCTCGCCTTCGGCGAGGGCGCGGACGGTGACCGCCCATTCCTTAAGAGCAATTGGCATAGCTGGATCAGGAAAGCAGGGGGATTGCGGACTACTTCATTAGCCCACCGGTCGCCAGGGGACTGGCCAGCGGGCTCTTGTTAAAGATACGAAATCTCAGCCGAAATCCCAAATCCCCTGCAAATGAGCGGTTTTTTTTGATCGATTTGGCGCAAGCAACGTTTCTGACCGCTACAACCGGCGCCCCGCGAGACCCTCCGCGGCCTCGATCATCGCGGCGTAATCGGCCTCCCCGTGACCCCTCCCAAGGGCCGCGGTGAGCAGATCGCGCGCGTGCGCAGCCGCCGGGAACGGCACGCCCGCGGCCTGCGCTTCCTCGAGGCACAGGCGCACGTCCTTGAGCATGTGCGCCGTCTTGAACAGCGTCGTGTAGTCGTGCTCGCGCATCGGCCCCGCCTTCAGCGCGAGCTGCGCGGAGGCCCCCGAACCCCCCGCAACCACCTGCTGGAGCGCATCCAGATCGACGCCCGTGGCGTCCGCCACGAGCAGCGCCTCAGCGAGCGCCGCCGCGTTGGCGGCGCCCATCGAGTTGTTGATGAGCTTCAGCATCTCCCCCTGGCCGAGCTCCCCGACGTGGACGATCAGGCTGCCCATCGCCTCCAGCAGTGGCCTCGCGCGAGCGAAGTGCTCGGGCTCGCCGCCCACCATGATCGTCAGCGACCCCTCCTCCGCGCGCGGGGAGGAGCCGGTTACGGGCGCATCCACGAGCGCCACCCCCGCGGCGTTCAGCGCGGCGCCGATGCGGCGCGTATCGGCGGGGGCGATCGTCGAGCAGTCCACGCACAAGAGCCCCTCGCGCGCGGCCCCGAGCACGCCGTGCTCGCCCGTCAGCACGCTTGCGACCTGCGCGCCGTCGACCACCATGCTCACCACGATGTCGCTCGCCTGCGCGACCTCGGCCGGGCTGGCGCCGATGCGCGCGTCGTGCTTCGCCGCCCACCGCTCGGCCTTGCCGGGGGTGTGGGTCCAGACGGTCAGCTCGTACCCAGCGCGCCCCACGTTCGCGGCCATGCGCGAGCCCATGATCCCCAGGCCGAGAAAGCCGATCCGCTCCGCGGGGGGTGCGCTGGGCTTGGTCATGGGGAGACCTGGCGGGCAGCTATTGACTTGCGTCGCTGCCGGTAGTCAGCAGCGCCTTCTCGTCGAACCCCGGCCACGTAGGGTCAATTCCCTCGCTGCGAAGCAGTTCAGCCTGGACGGCAAGAACGTCCTCAGCTCGCCGACCCTCACCAAGCATGTATCCGACGGGAGGGGTCAATCGCTCCATCCGGTTACTCTCTTTACGAGGCTGTATATCTCGTCGTCTAGCCATGACGGCCTGCCAAGTCTCTTTCGGTGGCGTCGCGCCATCAGCAGCGCGTAGGTCTCAGCGACCAGCTCATGCGTGTACTCCGTAACACGATAGCCGCCGCTGCGGATGCCTTCGCGGACACCCTCGGGGGCGAGGTCGAGCAGCCTCGCGCCCGCAGCCACGTCTTCCGGCGAACAGCGCGTCATACCGAGTGCGTGACCCCACTCGTGCCACGCCGTGTGCGATACGAACTCTTCGTATGAGGGTTCATCCAGACCCGCAAGGGCCGGATGGCCGGTGTTCAGGAGGACGATGCGCAGATCCGGGATCCAAACAGCAACGGCGTGGTCCAGCCCGATGCGAGCTGAGCGAGAGAGCGCATGATGTCCAGCGGATCGAAAGAAGTTATCGACCGATAAACCCAGCCGCTCGTTGAGGGCCTGCCATTGCGACGCGCCGATCGCCTCGAGCAGCCGTCGGTGAGCGGGCGGCAGGCTGAGCCATGCCAGCTGCATGATCCGATCGGCACGCTCGGCGTCAGAGGCGCTCAAATGCTCGCGGCGGCGCGGGTCTTCCAGGCCAGTCATGACCCAGTCAACTCCGTAGCGATTCCCCATCCTCCTCCACCAGGGGTTTCGATGCGCAGCCGCTCTCCCGCGCGCAGCGTGCCCATCGCCTTACCCGGAAGCTCGCGCCCATCGAGCAGATTGCGCCCGCGCGCGCCCGGCACGCCGCCCCCCGCGCCCCGCGGCGCGTGGCGGCGGCGCTCGGTGATGAGCGAGTAGCGCATCTCGCGCAGCGCTTCGATCTCGCGCACCACGCCCTCGCCGCCACGGTGCTCCCCGGCGCCGCCCGAGCCGCGGCGCACCGCGTATTCGCTCACGCGCAACGGAAACTCGCGCTCGAGCGCCTCCACGGGCGTGTTCAGCGTGTTGCTCATCGCCACGTGCACGCCGCTGGGTCCATCGGCGTCCGGACACGCCCCCTGGCCGCCGCCGAGTGTCTCGTAGTAGCTGAACGCCTCATCGCCGAGGGTCAGGTTGTTCATCGTCCCCTGTCCAAGCGCCCGCCCGAAGGCGCCCAGCACGAGGTCGGCGACGCGCGAAGAGGTCTCCACGTTGCCCCCCACCACGGCCGGCGCCACGCCATCGGCTCCGGGCACGGCGTTGAGCAGCGATCCCTCCGGGGCTCGCACCTCGATCGGCCGGTAGGCCCCTGCCGTGGGCGGCACATCGGGGTCCGTGAGCACGCGCACCGCGAAGTAGCACGCCGAGCGCGTCACCGCGAGGGGGCAGTTGAGATTTCCGGGGTGCTGAGCGGCGCTGCCCGCGAAGTCGAGGATCAGGCGATCGCCTTGCACGGTCGCGCGCAGGCGCAGCACGAGGTCGCCCTCGGGCGCCTCCAGCACGTCCTGCGCGCGTCGCTCGCCATCGGGCATCGCGCGCAGGCTGGCGCGCGTGCGCCGCTTGGTGTAGGCCATCACCGCATCGGTTGCTTCTTCCAAGCGCGCGTGCCCCACGCGCTCGGCCAGCTCCACCAGTCGCCGCGCGCCGATGCGGTTGGCGGCGAGCTGCGCGCGCAGATCCGCGCGGCGCTCCTGCGGCTGGCGCATCCGCGCTACGACCCGCTCGATCGCCTCGGCGTCGATCGGGGTGGGCCCGATCACAACCCCCTCCTCCGCGAGCGTGCGGCTGTCGGCTGGCATCGAGCCGGGCACGCTTCCCCCCACATCGGCGTGGTGCGCGCGATTGGCCGCGAACCCGAGCAGCCGCCCGCGATCGATCACTGGGGTGATCACGGTGATGTCGGGCAGGTGCGTGCCGCCCGCGAAGGGATCGTTGAGCATCCAAGAACAGCCCTCCGAATGATCCTCGTGCAGGATCGCCTCCACCGCCGCGGGCATCGCCCCGAGGTGCACGGGGATGTGCTCGGCCTGCATCGTCATCTCCCCGCGTGGGTCGAACAGCGCCGTCGAGGCGTCGCGACGCTCCTTGATGTTGGCCGAGTACGCCGAGCGGATCAGCACGGCGCCCATCTCCTCGCACGCGGCGCGCAGCGCGCCGGTTATCACCTGCAGTTCGATCGGGTCGATGGCTTCGCTCACTTGGCTCCCGGGGGTTTCGGGTCCCGACCTGCGGGCTGCGTGCTCCGCGCTCGGGCCGGTTGGGAGGGCCGCCCTTCGGGACGGCCGCGATGGGTCGCGCTGTGAGAGGCAGCCTCCAGGTGCACGGTCCCCTGAGCATCGGTCTCGCCCACCCACCCGGGCGGGAGGAACAGCGTCGACTCGCCCAGTGAGCACACCGCGGGACCCTCCACGCGGGTTCCGGGCGGCAGCTCGCCGCGCAGGTACTCGGCGTCCACTTCGCGTCCATCGAGGATCACGCCGCGGCGCTCGCGCGCGGGCTCGGTGCGCGCGGCGCTCGCCAGCGCCACCGCCGGCGTATGGCCCCACGCCGAGACCCTGATCGTCACGAGCTCCAGAGGGGCCTCCTCGTCGCGATATCCATAGCGCTCCTCGTGGAGCTCCGCGAAGGACTCGCGCAGCTCCTCCAGATCGAGCGGCCCCTCGCAGGCCGGCCCGCTCCGCTCCACGCCCAACTCGAAGGACTGTCCGCCGTAGCGCAGCTCATAGCGCACTCGCACCTGCGCCCTCACGCCGGCGGCGCTCCGGGCGCGGCGCGGCAGTTCGTCCTCTGCCCTCACACCGGCGGTGCTCTGTTTGCGGCGCGGCAGCTCGTCCCGCGCGGACCGGCCCTCCCCCTCCTCATTGCCTTCCTCGCCCAACTCCGCGCGCACACGGCGGATCAGCGCGTCGCGCTCGCCTCCCACTCGCTCCGCCGTGAGCGTCTCGCCCGCCAGCATCACCGTGCGCGCCGCGTCGCGCCGGGCGGGCGCGCCGGCGAGTCCCAGCGCGCACAGCACCCCCGCCGCGCGCGGGCAGAGGATGCGCTCGATGCCGAGCTCCCGCGCGAGCGCCACCGCGTGCAGGGGGCCCGCGCCGCCGAAGGGCATCAGTGCGAAGCGCCGCGGATCGAGCCCTCGCTCGATCGTAACCCTGCGCAGCGCGCGTCCCATCTGCGCCTCGGCTACGCGCAGGATGCCCTCCGCGCACTCCTCCGTGCTCAGGCCGAGCTCGGCAGCGAGACCCGCCACGGCTCGCCGCGCCGCCTCGTGGTCGAGCCGCACTCTGCCCGCCAGCGGGGTCTCGCGCGGCAGGCGTCCCAGCAGGAGGTTCGCGTCGGTCACCGTCGGCTCCTCGCCCCCGCGCCCGTAGCAGGCGGGGCCGGGCTGCGCGCCCGCCGATTGCGGGCCCACGCGCAGCGCTCCTCCGGCGTCGCGCCACGCGATCGAGCCTCCCCCCGCTCCCACCGTGTGGATGTCGAGCGCCGGCAGCGCCAGCGGCCTGCCCGCCACGCTGCGCTCGGCCGTCTCGACCACCTCGCCATCGACGATCGCGCACACATCGCACGAGGTTCCGCCCATGTCGAAGCACAGCACGTTCTCCGCGCCCGCCGCGCGCGCGAGCATCAGCGCTCCCCCCACTCCTCCCGCGGGGCCGGAGAGCACCGTCAGCGCCGCGTGCCTCGCCGCGCGCTCGCAGTCGATCGTCCCGCCGGAGGACTGCATGATCTCGGGCTCGGGCAGTCCCTTCGCGCTGGCCTTCTCCGAGAGGCGCCGCAGGTACTCGCCGAGCAGCGGCGAGAGCGCCGCGTCCACCTCTGTGGTGGCCGCGCGCTCGTACTCGCGAAACGTGCCCACGAGCTCGTGCGAGAGAGACACGTGGACCCCCGGCAGCCGCTCGGCGAGCAGCGCACCCAGCTCGCGCTCGTGCTCGGGGTGGGCGTAGGAGTGCAGCAGCGCCACCGCCACGGCCTCGGGCGCGGCCTGCGCGACGCGCTCCACGAGCTCCCGTGCCTCCGCCTCCTGTAGGGGGCGTATCGGGCCTTCCGGTCCCATGCGCTCCGGCGCCCCGAAGCGCAGCGCCGGCGGCGCCCACGGTCGTGGCCCGGGCTCGCACAGGCGGTACAGGTGCGCCCGCGCCTGGCGAGCGAGCTCGATCACGTCGGTGAACCCCTCGGTCGCCAGCAGCGCGGTGCGCGCGGGTGGGCGGGCCTCCGAGAACTCCAGGAGCGCGTTCGTGGCGACGGTCATCCCGTGCGCGAAGCGCCCTATATCGTCCGGCTGCGCCCCCGCGGCTGCGAGCACCGCGTCGATCGCCCGCATCACGCCATCGGACTGCTCCGGCGTGCTCGGCACCTTGGCCGTGTGGACTTCGGCATCCTCAGCGCCCTCCACCACCAGCACCGCATCGGTGAAGGTCCCGCCCACATCGACTCCCAGGAGCATCCCCGGGAGCCTACGCGGGCGGGCGGGCCCCTCTCCTCAAGCTGCCATCCGCTCGCGATTCTCGGTATCGGCGAGGTGCTGGTGGGATGGGCAGTAGCCGTTGTGCGGCAGCGGCACGCGCTGGCACGCCGCGCCCTTGCGCGTCGTCGCGCGGCACTCCAGCGGCTTGCCGTTGATCTCCGCGTAGGCCGCAAGTGGATTCTCCGCGAGGTACTGCTGCGCGAGCGCCATGTACCGGGCGACCACCTGATACACCCGCTCCTGGGCGTTCATCGGGAAGTACCCCCTGATGTCGCAGAACAGCGTGCGTTCCGGTCGCGCGAAGTAGTAGCGGTCGGTCGCCATGCGCTCGATCGCCGCCTCGCAGGCGTGGAGCACCTGCTCGTGGTTGCTGTCCACCCCCGCGGTTCCTGCCGCGGCTCCGGGCTTGGGAGCGCTGATGTAGGGCGCCAGCTCCCGGTAGATGGCTCGACTGAACTGATACACGGCGCCCCAGCCCTCCTTCGGTTCGTTCGCTCTCGACCAAAGTCGTTGCGACCAAGGTCGTTTGCGGGTGTCTTGTCTCCGATCCCAAAGACTCCAATTGTCTCTGAGACCTTCCTCCCCCCACAACACGCCGCGCGCGAAAACGGACCGCCATCAGGAGACTTTTTCCCTTGTTCTTCCAATGATGGCCCCGTTTCTAAGGCTCCCATGAAGCCAGCAGCAAGGAATGGTTAAGCGCAGATTAATTCGACGCGGCGCGGCACGGCGCGGCAGCGCGGCCTCGAGGCCCTCGGGCGCCGTCTCAGCGCTCACGAGCGCCGCCTCACTCCCAGGTCCGCCACTCCAGGCGCTCGTCGTCGGGTACCACCACGTGCCTGCGATCGAGCGCGGGGTCGCGCTCGGGGTGATCGACGCGGCGGTGCGCCCCGCGGCTCTCCTCGCGCGCGAGGGCGCTCAGCGCGATCAGTCGCGCCAGCGGGTGGGGGTCGTGCACGAGCCTTTCAAGTCCCTCCCGGTCGCGCTCCACGCCGGCATCGCGCCACAGCGCGGCGCGTGTGCTCGCATCCACCGGGGGTGGCCCCGCTCGTGCTGTCAAGGCTGCGAGCTCCGCTGCCGAGGCGGGCTTTGCCGCCGGCTCGTCGAGCGCCCGGTGGGCCACTCTGCGTGCGAACACGAAGCACTCGCTCAGCGAGTTGGACGCCAGCCTGTTGGCTCCGTGCAGGCCCGTGCACGCCGACTCACCCACCGCATACAGCCCCGCCACGGCCGAGCGCCCCTCCAGGTTGGTGACGATTCCGCCCATCATGTAGTGCGCCGCCGGAGCCACCGGCACCCGCTCGCGGGTGGGATCGAGCCCCGCCTCGCGCAGCGCTCCCACCACGTTGGGAAACAGCGCGGGGTCGATCGCGCGCATATCGAGCTCCACCGCGCCGGCGCCCGTCTGGAGCAGGCGCGCCTGGATCGCCCGGGACACCTCGTCGCGAGGGGCCAGCTCGTCCACGAAGCGCTCCCCATCCGCGTCGTGCAGCGTGGCGCCCTCGCCACGGATCGCCTCGGTGATGAGGAACCCCTCGCGCCCGCGCACCCCCACCACGGCGGTGGGGTGGAACTGCATGAACTCCAGATCCGCCAGCTGCGCGCCCGCGTCGTGGGCGAGCAGCAGCCCCGCCCCCTGGGACCCCGGGGGGTTGGTCGTTCGCGCCCACAGCGCCGCCGCTCCGCCGGTCGATACCACCACCGCACGCGCGCGCAGCACGCGCCCGTCCTCGCAGAGCACTCCGCGGCAGCGGGGGTGGGTGGGCCCGCCGGTCCACAGCGCCCGCGCCCGCGCGTTCTCCAGCACGGCGATGCGCGGCTCGGCGACCACCAGCGCCGAGAGCTGGCGCAGCAGCCTTCTCCCCGTGGCGCTGCCGCCCGCGTGCACCACGCGGCGCACCGAGTGCCCTCCCTCCAAGCCCAGCGCGAGGCGGCCGAAGCGATCGGCGTCGAAGCGCACGCCCAGCGCCTGCAGGTCGTGCACGCGCTCGGGCGCCTCGCGCACGAGGATCTCCGCCGCCGAGCGGCGCACCGCGCCGCGTCCCGCGTGCTCGGTGTCGCTCAGGTGCAGCTCGAAGCTGTCCTCCGCCGCGAGCGCCGCCGCCAACCCGCCCTGCGCCCAGTAGCTCGCGGTCTGAGCCAGCGGCGCCGCGGAGACGAGGGCCACCCGCGCGCCCTCTCGCGCCGCGCACAGCGCCGTGTACAGCCCCGCCGCGCCCGCTCCGATCACGGCCACGTCGGTCTCGATCTGCTCTGCGCTCACTTCTTGCGACGCGGCAGCAGGATCGAGGGGATCGTGGCGATGCGCGTGGTGCCGTTCGTGGTGACCGTCACCGTGGTGCTGGTGCGCGGCGTCGTGCTCCCGGGCACGCGCGCGCCCGGCGTGAGGCCGCCCGTGGTGGCCGTCCTCGAGATGCTCGCGCCGGGGGCGAGGCTCCCCGGCGTGCTACCGGGAGTCGTGGCGCCCGGCGTGGTGCTCGGCGCGAGCGTGCCCGGCGCGGTGGTGCCCGGCGTGGTGCTCCCGGGCGTGGTGCTCCCCGGCGTGGTGGCCCCGGGGGTCGTCGTGCCCGGCGTCGTTGGCGCGGTCGTCGTCGTGGGCGTCGAGACGGTCCTCGTGATGGTGTTGGGTGGGAGCGTTCCAGGCCCTCCCGCGAGCTTCACCAGCGCGGCCGCGAGCACCCCCAGGGCGAGCACGATCGCCGATGTCGCGGCGAGCAGCGGGGCTCGCCAGTTGGGCGTGGAGGCCAGGCGGGTGCGCGCGGCGGCGCCGCACCGCAGGCACCAATCCTGATCGGGGCGCAGCGGCGAGCCGCACAGCGGGCACTCCTCGCTGCTCACGCCTTGCCGGTCTCAGCCGGGGTCTCCCCCGTGGAGGGGCGAACGATCTGCGTGGGCGGATCGATCACCTGCGTCGGCTGATCCTCCTCGCGTGGGGGCTGCTGGGTGGAAGACTGGATGGGCTGCGCAGGTTGCACGGGGGCCAGCGGCGAGGTGGGCGGTCGGGGCGGGGCCGGAGAAGCGCTGAGAGCTCGACGGTCGGCGATCCGCAGCCCTGTGCGCCGAGACGCCGCCCTTCACACGGCCTTCACTACAGGTGAGACGCGAACGCCGCATGGT
>JBIOES010000069.1:0-10205 GCA_044446265.1 Solirubrobacterales bacterium | reverse complement strand
GCGAGTGAGCGAGGTAGCTCTCGTCGACGGTGAGGATCAGCACCTTGTAGTCGGTGAGCAGCCGCTGCTCGACCGCCTCCCCGAAGCCGAGCCGGTGAAACTCGGGACCGTAGAGAGCCTCGTCGTCCATCGAGCACAGCACCGCCGCGTTCTCGGCGGCGCTCGACTTCGTGCTGTCATCGAAGAGGCGCGGCGTGGCGGTCATGTAGAGCCGCTTGGTCGCCTTGATGTACGCCTGGTCGTGGATGCGCACGAAATGCGATTCGTCCTCCCCGGCGAGTGTTACGCCGGTTGTGCGGTGCGCCTCGTCGCAGATCGCGAGATCGAACTCTGGAAGACCGCCCTGCTGTGCGTCCGCGATCGTGGCAATCGATTGGTAGGTGGAGAAGACCACCGTGAGCCGCGCTCCCTGCTTCGCGCGCTTCACCTGTTCGAGCAGCCTCTGCGGATCGGTGGTTGCGGGAAACGCGAGATCGTGGAGGCGGATGTCCTCCGAGACGGAGCGCTTGCCCACCTTGGTGTCCGAGCAGACGGCGAAGCAGCGCAGCGGCGTCTCGCATTGCGCGGTCCACTCCCGCAGCGCCTGCGAGAGCAGCGATATCGAGGGCACGAGGAACAGCACGCTCGTGTGGCGCCCGCGCTCGGCCGCGAGCCGCTCGGCGAGCTTGAGCGCTGTGAAGGTCTTGCCGGTGCCGCAAGCCATGATCAGCTTGCCTCGGCTGTGGGCCTCGAAGCCACCGAACACTTCTTCGAGGGCGGCCGTTTGATGCTTACGCAGCTCGTGCTTCGCGGCGACCCCGAGATTGATCTCCACGTCGGAAGCCGCTGGCCAGACGAACTCCCAGCAAACCGGGCTCTGCTCGATCTCCGCTAGCCCGATGCGTGTGACGGGGATCTGCTGCTGCTCGAGCGCATCCTCCGCGTTCTTGCCCCACCTGTCGGTCGTGGAGATGATCAGCCGGCTCGCAAACGGCGCTTTCCCAGAGGCGGTGAAGAACGAGTCGATGTCCTGCTTCTGCAGGAGCTGATCGGGCGCATAGAACTTGCACTGGATCGCGCAGCAACCCTCCCTATCGCGCTCCTGCGCCACAAGGTCGATGCCGGTGTCGCCCTTGCCGTCGTTGCCGGGCCACTCCGACCAGAGCCACACCTCGCTGAAGCGCTCGACGAACATAGGATCGGCGCGCATATAGGCCTGCATGAGGCGCTCAAAGCGATTCCCCTTCCCCCACTGCGAGAGCGATGTCTCGCGAATATCGGCGAGCAGGGAATGGATCGTCGCCACGCGTGGCAGTATGGCGCCCCGCGCGGAAGGACGACCCGTGCGGCGCTCAGGGGTTTGAGGGGCGGGGGCGGACAACAGTCGAAACAGGGTCTTGGTTCGACTGTTGTCAAAATGGTGGAGCCAGCCGGGATCGAACCGGCGACCTCCTGCTTGCAAAGCAGGCGCTCTCCCAGCTGAGCTATGGCCCCAAGAACCCCATTCTACGGGCTGAACGCACCGCTCGCGGGTCGCCTTCGTGGTCCTATGGAAACGCTATGGAAATGTACGTGGCAGACGGGGCAGGGGATCTCGCCGCGGCGGCCTCGCAGGGCGAATAGCAGTCGCGCGCGCCCGGCGTCCGAACGCCTGGACGTCGAAATGGCGACGGACGAGATGGAACGCGCCATCGTTGATTTCCGGGTTCCCGGGGTCTACCTGGGCCAGGGTAACCACGTCGGCCAGGCGCACGGAGCCGTACGGTGCGGTGCGGGGATCGCTCATGGCGCCGATACTGCCACATTCGCGCTCCGTCCTAGCCGATGTAGGAAGTTCCGTTGACGCAACTCGATCGCTGGGCTAAAGTCAGCTCACCCGAGCTAGGAGGCCTTCGCCATGAGCATCCTCATCCGCTTCGCCCCTGCGTCTTTGACAGCCCAGCAATACGACGAGTCCATACGGAGGCTCGAAGGGGCCGGCGACTGGCCTCCCGACGGACTCGATTACCACGTCTGCTTCGGTTCCGAGGGCAACCTGCGGGTCAGTGAGATCTGGGATTCGCGGGAGCAGCTCAATGCGTTTGGAGAGCGTCTCATGCCCCTGCTGGCCGAAGTGGGGATAGAGCCCGGCCAGCCGGAGCTGATGGAGATTCACAACATCGTCAGACGCTAGCCTCTCGCGCGCCAAGCAGCGAGACGCAAGACCGATAGCCTGCGCGGGGCAAGCGAACGGAGGAGCCCACGCATGAGCCGCAGCCCCGCAGCACCCTTCGATGTGAACGGTCGCACCGTGTTCATCACCGGCGCCGCGCGCGGCATCGGCGCCGGCGCCGCCGAGCGCCTGCACGCCAAGGGCGCCAACGTCGCGCTCGTCGGCCTGGAGCCCGAGCGCCTGGAGGAGCTGGCCGCGCGGCTGGGCGACCGCGCCGCGGCGTTCGAGGCCGACGTGAGCGACTACGCCGCGCTGGAGCGCGCCGTCAGGGGCACCATCGAGCGCTTCGGCAGCCTTGATGTGGCGATCGCGAACGCCGGCATCGCCTATGTGGGGGCGCTGGCGACGGCGCCGATGGAGCACGTGGAGCGCACGCTGGCGGTCAACCTGCTCGGCGTGTGGCGCACCGACAGGGCGGTGATCGGGCACGTGATGGAGCGTCGCGGCTACTTGCTCAACATCGCCTCGCTGGCCGCCATCACCCGCGCTCCGCTGATGGGCCCCTACACCGCGAGCAAGGCGGGCGTCGAGGCGCTCACCGACGCCCTGCGCCAGGAGACGCTGCCCAGCGGCGCACGCGTGGGGTGCGCGTACTTCGGGTTCATCGACACCGATCTGGTGCGCGGCAGCTTCGCGCAGCCCTCAGCGCAGGCGATGATGGGCCGCGCGCCGGGGTTCCTGCGCAACCCGATCCCGCTCTCGCGCGCGGTGGACGCGATCGAGCAGGGCGTGGAGCGCCGTTCCGCGCGCGTGTGGGCTCCCCGCTGGGTGGGCGCCACGCTGGTGCTGCGCGGCCTGGTGCAGCCGCTCACCGAACGCCAGACCGCGGCGGATGCGCAGAGCCTCTCCGAGGGGCTGCGCTTGGCCGATCCGGCGAGTGGCGAGACCACCGCCGAAGATCCGTTGCTGGGCGTCGCCGCCAAGGCGCTCTGAGCCTGGGTTCGAATGGCGATGTGGCGCGTCGCCCGCACCCTCCGGGCGGGCGATCACTCGCGTGAAAACGCCTACTCGGCCTGCGAGAACTCGAGGATGGCGATCGAGAGCATCACCAGGCCGAGCAGCGCGACGACGGCGGCCTCGAGCAGCGAGGGAACGCGCCACCCCCACCAGGTCACCCCGGGGTCGAGCGCGCGGCGCGCGAGCGGCGAGATGTCGAGGTGGGAGAAGACCAGGCGGCGCATCGGATCGACGGCGTAGGTGAGCGGATCGAGGCGGTTGAGGATCGCCAGCCACGGCGGCAGATCGGAGACCGGGAAGAGCGCGCCGGAGATAAAGAACATCGGCAGGATGACCATCTGGGTGAGGGCCATGAAGGACTGCATCTGCGACACGCGCGCGGCAGCCATCACGCCGAAGGCGGTGATGCTGAAGGCGAGCAGCAGCTGCAGCGCGAAGACCGTGAGAACGAGCCCGAGCGTAAAGGGGACGCCCACGAGCGGCCCGATCGCGATCACGATGGCGCCCTCGAAGGCCGCCACGGTGGTCCCGCCGAGGCACTTGCCGAGCACCAGCGAGGAGCGCCGCACCGGCGCCACCATCATCTCGCGCAGGAAGCCGAACTCGCGGTCCCAGACGATCGAGGCGGCGGAGAACATGGCGATGAACATCACCGCCATGCAGAGCACGCCGGGATAGACGAAGGTGCGGAAGTTGACCCCGTGCGTCCCCGGCGAGGCCAGGCGCGAGAGCCCGGTGCCGAGCACGAACAGGAACAGGAAGGGCTGCACCAGCGCGGTGACGAGGCGCAGGCGATCGCGCGAGAAGCGGATCAGCTCGCGCCGCCAAACGGCCGCGATCGCGCGCAGCTCGCTGCGCAGGGTGCGCGTGGGGACGTGAACGCGCGCGATGGTGGTGGCCATCGCTCAGCGCCCCATCATCCGCGCGACGTTGCGCAGGTGATCTGCGCCCGGGCTCTGCTCGGCGTCGCGGATCGTGCTGCCGGTGTAGGACATGAAGACATCGTCGAGCGAGGGGCGCGAGACGCTCACCGAGCGGATCGGGGGGTAGGCGGGATCCCATTCATCGAACAGGCGCGGCACGAACTCCTCGCCGAGCGCCACGCCGAAGGTGACGAGTCCCTCGGAGATCGCGGCCTCGATCCCGAAGCGCTCGCGCAGCGCCTCGATCGCGGCCGCGTCGTCCCCGGTGTGGATCTGCACGCGATCCTTGCCCACGCTCTCCTTCAGCGCCTCGGGGGTATCCAGCACGATGATCTTGCCCTGATCGATGATCGCGATGCGCTCGCAGTACTCGGCCTCCTCCATGTAGTGGGTCGTGAGGAAGATCGTGATGTCCTCCGCCTTGCCGAGCTCTGAGATGTAGCTCCAGATCGAGCTGCGCGTCTGCGGATCCAAGCCGATCGTAGGCTCATCCAGGAACAGCACGCGCGGGGAGTGCAGCAGGCCGCGGGCGATCTCCAGGCGCCGCTTCATCCCGCCCGAGAAGGTGTTCACGAGACCGCTGCGGCGCTCCCACAGCCCCACCATCTCCAGCACCTGGCGCATGCGCGGGAGGATGCTCTGGCGCGGCATCCCGTACAGCTCAGCGTGCAATCGCAGGTTCTGCTCGGCCGTCAGGTAGCCATCGAGCGTCGTGTCCTGGAAGACGAGGCCGATGTTGCGCCGCACCTGATCGCGTTCGCGTGCGACGTCGTGGCCGGCCACGGTCGCCCACCCCGAGCTGGGTCGCGCCAGCGTGCACAGCATGTTGATCGTGGTCGACTTGCCCGCCCCGTTGGGCCCGAGGAAGCCGAACGTTTCGCCGGTGGCGACCTCGAAGTCGATGCCCCGCACGGCTTCGAAGTCGCCGAAGCGCCTAACGAGGCCATTGACCGATATCGCGGGAGGGAGGCCCTCAGAAGTGGAGCCGTTGGCGAAAGGAGGATCCCGGAGGCGGTCAGTGGCGGAAGTGTCGAACACCTGTTGCCACCATAGCGGCGCCCGCTGCGTCGGTGGCCGCCACGACCGCCTCGTCGCGCACCGAGCCGCCCGGCTGGATGATGGCGGTGACGCCCGCCTGCAGCGCCAGCTCGGGGCCGTCGGGGAAGGGAAAGAAGGCATCTGAGGCCAGCGCCGCGCCCGCCAGCAGCTCGGGCTGCGCGGCCTGCGCCTTCTCGATCGCGATTCTCACCGCGTCCACGCGGCTCATCTGACCGGCGCCGATCCCGATGCTCGCGCCGCCGCGCGCGATCACGATCGCGTTGGAGCGCACGTGGCGGCAGACGCGCCACGCAAACAGCATGTCCTCCCACTGCTCCTCGCTCGGCGCGGCCTGAGTGAGGACGCGCATCTGATCGCGCGTCTCGCTAACGACGTCGCGCGTCTGTACAAGCTGGCCGCCGAGCACCGGCTTGCCTTCGACCTCGTGGCTGGGCGCCGGCCACTGCGGGAGCTCGAGCAGGCGCACGTTCTTCTTCTCGCTCAGCACCGCCAGCGCATCGGCGTCGAAGCCCGGCGCCAGCAGCACCTCGATGAACTGCTGCGAGAGGGCCTTCGCGCACTGCGCATCGACGCGTCGATTGAGCGCGATCACCCCGCCGTAGGCGCTCATCGGGTCGCACGCGAAGGCGCGCGTGTAGGCACCGAGAACGCTCTCGCCGATCGCCGCGCCGCAGGGGTTGTTGTGCTTGACGATCACGCACGCCGCCGGCCCGCCGGCGCTCGGCGAGGGCGTCGATGCGTGTACCGACGCGGAACCGCTGGGCGAGCGTGCCGATCCGGCCATCGGCTCCGAGAGATCCTCCACCAGTTCCCGCGCCGAGTTGAGGTCGAGCAGGTTGTTGAACGACAGCTCCTTGCCGTGCAGCTGCTTGACGCCCTCGAGCAGATGCGTGGAGGAGCCCACGCGCGCGTAGAAAGCGGCGCGCTGATGGGGATTCTCGCCATAGCGCAGATCGGAGACCTTCTCGTAGGCGTCGCGCCAGTGCGGCGGGAACCCCTCGTGGGTGCGCATCGCGAACCACGTCGAGATCGCCGCGTCGTAGCGCGCGGTGGTGGCGAACGCGCTCGCCGCGAGGTGCTCGCGCGTGGAGGGCGAGAGGTGGCCACCGGACTCGCGCAGCTCGCCGAGCACACGCTCGTAGTCGTTCGGGTCGACGAGCACCGCGGCGAACAGGTGGTTCTTGGCCGCCGCGCGGATCATCGTCGGGCCGCCGATATCGATGTTCTCGATCGCCTCCTCCACCGAGACGCCCTCGCGCGCGACGGTCTCCTCGAAGGGATACAGGTTCACGCACACCAGATCCACCGGCTCGATCCCCTGCTCCGCCGCGGCGCGCAAGTGCTCCACGTCGTCGCGCCGCGCCAAGAGCCCCGCGTACAGCCGCGGGTGCAGCGTCTTCACGCGCCCATCCATGATCTCGGGGAAGCCGGTGAAGGACTCGATCGAGCGCACCTCGATGCCCGCATCGGAGAGCGCTCGTGCCGTGCCGCCCGTCGAGACGATCTCCACCCCCAGCTCGGCGAGGCCGCGCGCGAAGTCCACCACGCCGGCCTTCTCCGAGACGGACAGCAGCGCGCGGCGGATGCGCACCGCGCCGGGCTCGCTGCGTTCGATACCCGTGGATGCGCTCAACTCAGGCGGCGACCAAGCGTCGCTGCGCGGCGATCTGCCGCACAGCCTCGGGCAGCAGCTTGTGCTCCAACGGTCGCAACGCCGCCAGCACGACGGCCGGATCGCTCGCGCCCGGCAGCTCGACCGCCTCCTGCAGGATGACAGGACCGGTGTCGATGCCGGCGTCGACGTGGTGCACGGTGACGCCGAAACGCTCCTCCCCGTGCGCGAGTGCCTGCTCGATTGCGCCCAGCCCCGGGTAGGCCGGCAACAGAGAGGGGTGCACATTGAGCACCGCCTGCGGGAACCGCTCCAGGAAGGCGGGGCTCAGCAGCTCCATGAACCCGGCGAGCACCACCAGCCGCACGCCGCGTTCGATCAGCCACTCGGCCATCGCCTCATCGCGCGCCGCGCGGTCTGGGTAGCGCGAGCGCGGAAAGACCGCCGTGGGCACGCTCCGAGCCCGCGCGCGGCCCAGCGCGGGGGCGTCGGCGACGTTCGACGCCACGGCCACCACCTGCGCCTCGCGGCCGTGGACGGTGTCCAGCAGCGCCTGCAAATTCGTGCCCGTGCCGGAGACCAGCACGGCGATGGGAAGCGGGGCTTCGGGAGAATGGGTCCAGGCCATGCGCTGCCTCAGACGATAACGAACCCACCGGGAGCTCGGAGCTAGGGCGCCTCAGGCGCGCACGAGGGGGAGAGAGCCCTCCTCGAGCGAATACTTCCCGCCGGCCTCCTCGACGGTCCCCTCCAGCGGGTAGCGGCCGCTGAAGCAGGCGTCGCAGTGCGTCGCGGACGTCGCACCGACCGCCTCGTAGACCCCCTCCAGAGATAGGTAGTGCAGCGAGTCGCAGCCCAGCTCCGTCGCCACCTCCTCGGTGGTGCGCCCATGCGCGATCATCTCCTCGCGCGTGCTCATATCGATGCCGTAGTGGCAGGGGTGCTTGATGGGCGGAGCGCTGATGCGCATGTGCACCTCGGCCGCACCGGAGTCGCGCAGCATCTGCACGATCTGGCGCGTGGTGTTGCCGCGTACGATCGAGTCGTCCACGACCACCAGGCGCTTGCCCGCGATGACCTCGGGGAGGGGGTTGAACTTCAGGCGTAGACCGTGCTTGCGCAGCTCCTGGCCGGGCTGGATGAAGGTGCGCGCGACGTAGCGGTTCTTCACGAAGCCATCGTCCTGGGGGATGCCGCTGGCGCGCGCGAGGCCGCGCGCGGCGGCGTTGCCGGAGTCGGGCACCGCGATCACGAGGTCTGCCTGCACGGGAGCCTCGCGCCAGAGGATCTCGCCCATGCGCCCACGCGCGACCTGCAGCACCTGGCCGTGCATGCGCGAGTCGGGGCGCGCGAAGTAGATGTACTCGAACACGCAGAACGCGCGGCGCTCGTTTGGGGAGACCATGCGGCTCTGCACGCCCTCCTCGCCCAGTGTGACGACCTCACCTGGCTGGACGTCACGCAGATGCTTTGCGCCGATGATGTCAAGCGCGCAGGACTCCGAGGCGACGCAGTGGCGCACGGCCCCATCTCCCTCTCCCTCTTCATCTCCGTCTCCCTCCCCGCCGGCGCCGCTGGGCTTCAGCGCGCCCAGCGCGAGGGGGCGCAGGCCGTGGGGGTCGCGGAAGGCGACCACGCGGTCCTTCGTCATGACGACGATCGAGAAGGCGCCCCGCAGGCGGGGGAGCACGTCTGCGACGGCGTCCTCGATGTGCTCCGCGGGGTGGGTCGCGAGCAGCGCGGCGATGATCTCCGAGTCCGAGGTGGAGCTGAAGGTGACGCCCCGCCCCAGCAGCTCCTCGTGCAACTCGACGGCGTTGATGAGGTTGCCGTTGTGCGCGAGCGCCAGCTCGCGCGAGGTGCCATCCCGTCCCGCCGAGCGCTGCACGGGCTGGGAGTTCTCCCAGGCGTTGGAGCCCGTGGTGGAATAGCGCACGTGCCCGATCGCCAGATCGCCAGCGAGCGTGCGCAGGTCGTTGTCGGAGCTGAACACCTGGTTGACGAGGCCGAGCTCGCGGCGCGTGATGATGTGCCCGCCCCGTTCAGCGGAGGCGATGCCGGCGGACTCCTGCCCGCGGTGCTGCAGCGCGTAGAGGGCGAAGTAGGAGAGGCGCGCCACATCGTGGCCGGGTGCGTATACGCCAAAGACGCCGCACTCGTCGCGCGGTCCGTCGCGATCCTCTGCGCGCGTGGGCACAGGCCTCACCCCCACAAGCTAGCAGTCGCAGGCGCGGCCTCCGGCCGCAGAAGCGCCGCTCCGATCGGAGCGGCGAGGAGGAGCGGTGGGGCGGTCATGAGAACAGGCCCGCAAGAGCGCCGTGCGCGGTGCCCAGAGCATCGAGGGTAACGGCGATGCGCTCCCCGCCGATGGCGATGCGCAGCGAGTCGCCGCCAACGGTCCCGATGACGCGCGTGGGGGTGCGGCGGCCAAGCGAGCGCACACCGCTTGGGGTGCCGCTCACGAGGAAGCCGCCGGAGGCCTCGCCGAAGAGGCTCACGTACGCCGCCAGATCGCCCTCGCCGACCAGCGCTGGATCGTCCTCGCTGCCCAGCAGAGGATCGCCCACGCCGGTGGGGGCGGGATCGATCTCCACCTCCACTCCAAGCCCTCCCGCGAGGCAGCACTCGGCGAGCGCGATCGCCAGCCCGCCCTCGGCGATGTCGTGAGCGTTGGAGAGCGCGCCCACGCGCACGGCGCCGCGCACCGCGAACTGCGCGTTGCGAACCGCCCCCACGTCGATCGCGGGGAGCCGGGGGGGCAGCTGGCGCCCCCACAGCTTCGCGAGCTCGCTCGCGGGCAACGCGGGGGCGAAGGGGCCGACGAGCGCCACGGCGTCTCCCTCCTTGGCCCACCCGAGACGCCCAGCACGCGCGGCGTCGGGCAGGCGCCCCACCATACCCACCACGGGCGTGGGGTAGATGGGCCCGGCGGGACCCTCGTTGTAGAGCGAGACGTTGCCGCCCACGATCGGGGCCTCGAGCGCGCGGCAGGCGTCGCCGAGGCCACGCACGGCCTCGGCGAGCTGCCAGGCGATGTGCGGCTTCTCGGGGTTGGCGAAGTTGAGGTTGTTGGTGGTGCCCAGCGGCTCAGCGCCCACGCACGCGAGGTTCGAGGCGCACTCGAGCACCGCCTCGACCGTGCCACGATAGGGATCCGCGGCCACGCGGCGGCCGTTGCAGTCGATCGAGACGCCCAGGGCGGAGCCATCGGGCAGCTGCAGCACCGCGGCGTCGGCGTCCTGCGGTCGGCGCACCGTGCGCGACTGCACGATCGAGTCGTACTGCTCGAAGAGCGGCCGGCGCGAGGCGATGTTGGGCGAGGCGAGGAGCGCCAGCAGCGCCTCCGCCAAGCCCGCATCGGAGCCTCCGTCCGGCGACCCTTCGCCAGCCCCCCGCGAGGTCTTCTGCGAGAGGGGATCCGGGGAAGATGCGGGAGGGGCGAGCACCGGCGTGGGCGCCGGGT
>JBIOES010000068.1:0-10385 GCA_044446265.1 Solirubrobacterales bacterium | reverse complement strand
CGGCCTGCAGCAGCACGCGCAGGCCGGGGGAGTCGATGAAGGCGAGGCGGCGGAGGTCGACCACGACGCGGCTGGGGCGGGTGCCCACGACGTCGGCGAGGCGCTCCTCCAGCTGGGGGGCGTTGGCCAGGTCCAGCTCGCCCTCGAGCACGATCGAGACGGTGCCGTTGTCCGCCACGCACGAGATCGAAAGGGGCCCGGGCGGGGGTAGATGTTCGCTCATTGCGGGAACCTTAGTGTAGCTCGTTACAAGTTCCACAGCTTAGGACGGTAAGACCAACGCCGCGCTGGGCGCTGGGACAGGAAGGCCCACGCCGTCTTCTCAGGCCAGGGAGACCCACACGGTCTTGGTCTCCAGGTAGGAGTCCAGGCCGTCGTGACCGTGCTCGCGACCGACACCGGATGCCTTGAAACCACCGAAGGGGGCGGCGGGGTCGGAACCGCCCCAGTGGTTGATGTAGACCGAGCCGGCGCGCAGCAGCGCGGCGAGGCGGTGCGCGGAGGCGACATCGCGCGTCCACACCCCGGCGGCGAGCCCGTAGTCGCCGGCGTTGGCGCGCTGAGCGACCTCCTCGAGGGTGTCGTAGGGCGAGGCGACGAGCACGGGCCCGAAGATCTCCTCGCGCGCGATGCGCAGCTCGTCGGAGGTGGCGCTGAAGAGCGTGGGCGCGACGAAGTAGCCGCCGGAGTCGCCGAGCGCAACCTCCCCACCGGTGACGAGCTCCGCGCCCTCGGCGCGGCCGGAGTCGATATATCCCATAACGCGCTCGCGCTGCTCGGCGGAGATCAGCGGGCCGAGCTGCGTCTGCGGGTCGAGGCCCGGACCAAGGCGCGTGGCTGCGGCGCGCTCGGCGAGCGCAGCCACGACCTCGTCGTAGCGCTCGGCGGGCACGAACAGGCGCGAGCCGGCGTTGCAGGCCTGGCCGGAGTTGAAGTAGATCGCCTGGTAGGAGCCCTTGATCGCGGCATCCAGATCGGCGTCGGGGAGGATCACATTGGGCGACTTGCCGCCCAGCTCGAGCGTCATGCGCTTGAGCGCGCGCCCCGCGACGGCCCCGATCTCCCGTCCCACGGCGGTGGAGCCGGTGAACGCGATCTTGTCCACACCCGGGTGCGCGACCAGCGCGGCGCCGGTGGAGCCATCGCCGGTGAGCACGTTGAGCACGCCCGGGGGGATGCCGACCTCGAGCGCCAGCTCGCCGAGGCGCAGCGCGGTGAGCGGGGTCTGCTCGGCCGGCTTGAGCACCACGGTGCAGCCGGCGGCGAGCGCGGGGGCGACCTTCCAGGCGGCCATCAGCAGGGGGAAGTTCCAGGGGACGATCTGCGCGCACACGCCGATTGGCTCGCGGCGCGTGTAGCAGTGCATGTTGGGCGCCGCCACGGGCAGCACCGAGCCCTCGATCTTGGTGGGCCAGCCGGCGAAGTAGCGCAGATGGGCGGCGGTGCCGAGCACGTCCACGTACTGCGCGAGCTTGACGGGCTTGCCGTTGTCGAGCGACTCCAGCTGCGCGAGCTCCTCGGCGTGCGCTTCCACGGCATCCGCGAGCGCCCCGATCAGCCGCCCGCGCGCGGCGGGGGCCAGCGCGGCCCACGAACCTTCGAAGGCGGCGCGCGCGGCGGCCACCGCCAGCTCGACGTCCTCGGCGCCCGCGTGGGGCACCTGCGCGATCTCCAGCCCCGTTGCGGGGTCGAGCGTGGCGAACGTGCGCCCATCCGCGGCCGCGGGGCGCTCGGATCCCACGATCAGCCGCAGCTCGCCCGCGAGGAACTCCCGCGCGGCGCTGCCGAGCGCCTCGTCGAGTGAGGGAGTGTCGGTGGTGGTCGTCATGAATACGGCGCCGCGCCGGCGGGCGCGTCGTTGAAGGGAGGATAGGCGGGGCCGGTGGTCTTGTACATAGCTGTGTTGCCGCACCCCGCTCGCGCGGGGGACTTACGGTTGCAGGACGATCTTCAACGCCTCGCGGCGATCGTATAGAGCGTACGCCTCCGGAGCCTCATCGAGGCTCATGTGGTGCGTGACGAGCGGTGTGGGATCGAGCAGGCCGGCGGACATCATCGCCAGCACGGGGTCCACGTGGGCGAGCACGTTGGCGTGGCCGGTGCACAGCCGCAGCGCCTTGATCCAGACGAGCCCCAGGTGCAGCTCGGCCCGCTCGGCGTAGACGCCGACGGCCTGCACGGTGCCGCACTTGCGCGTGAGGCGCACCGCGAGATCGAGCGCCGATGGGTGCCCGACGGCATCCACGCAAAGGTCCACCCCACGCCCCGCGGTGAGCTCGCGCGCCACGGCGCGCGGGTCGCCCTCCTCCAGGTGCACGGCGTGCGCGCCGAATGACTCGGCCATCTGGAGGCGCTCGGGCACCGAGTCCACGGCCACCACGTGGGCGGCGCCGCAGGCGCGCGCGGCCTGCACGGCACACAGCCCCACCGGCCCCAGGCCCAGTACGCCGACGGTGTCTCCAGGGTGCAGTCCGGAGTCCGCGATGGCGTGGTAGCCGGTGCCCATCACGTCGCCCGCGAACAGCGCCATCTCGTCGCTCATGCCCGCGGGCACGCGGCGCAGCACGAGGTCGGCGCTGGGCACGAGCGCCTGCTCGGCCTGAGTGCCCTGCAGCGAGCCGAGCGCCGCGCCGTGGCCGAACGTGCGCGAGGCGTCGCACTTGTGGAAGAGGCCGCGGCGGCAGAAGAAGCAGCGCCCGCAGGCGGTCTGGAAGCAGCCCAGCACGCGATCGCCGACCTGAACGTCGTGGACGCCCTCGCCGGCGGCGAGCACCGTGCCGACGTACTCGTGCCCGATCGTGAAGCCCGGTTCGATCTTCACGCGGCCGTGGTAGATGTGCAGATCGGAGCCACACACACCCGTGGCCTCGATGCGCACGATCGCATCGCCGGCGTCGAGCAGCTCGGGCTCGGGGACGTCCTGAACGCGTACCTCGTTGGGGGCCTGGAAGGTGACGGCGCGCATCGCGTCCGCAACCCTAGAGGGTCCATCGAGGAAATGGAGGCGAGCAGCCCGTATGCTGCGGCGCATGGGGAACGAGACCTCGAAGGCAGTGCTCATCACCGGCTGCTCCTCGGGCATCGGCGAGGCCACCGCGCTGCGCCTCGCTCGCGGCGGGTGGACGGTGTACGCGACCGCGCGCCGGCCCGAGTCGATCGAGCACCTGAGCAAGGAGGGCTGTCGCACGCTCGCGCTGGACGTCACCGACGAGGACTCGATGCAGGCCGCCGTTGACGAGGTGGCGCGCGCGGAGGGCGTGGTGGGCGTGCTGATCAACAACGCCGGCTACTCCCAGGGCGGCGCGCTCGAGCAGATCCCGCCCGAGACGGTGCGCCGCCAGTTCGAGACGAATGTGTTCGGCGCGATCCGCCTCGCCCAGCTCGTGCTGCCGGGGATGCGCGCACAGCGCTGGGGCAAGATCGTCAACATCGGCTCGATGGGCGGCCGCCTCACGTTCCCCGGCGGCGGGCTCTACCACGCCACCAAGTACGCGCTGGAGGCGATCAGCGACGCGCTGCGCTTCGAGGTGAAGGGCTTCGGCGTGGACGTGGTGCTCGTGGAGCCGGGGCTGATCGTCACCGACTTCGCCAAGAACGCCGTGGCCGCCTCCTCGGAGACGGCCACGGATGGGCCCTATAAGGATTTCGACGCGAAGGTCGCGGCGCTCACCGTGGGCGCCTACAAGGGTCCGATGCGCCACCTCGGCGGCGGGCCCGAGGTCGTGGCGAAGGCGATCGAGCGGGCGCTCACGCGCCGCCGCGCGCCCATTCGCGTGCAGGTGACGGCCTCCGCGCGGATGACGATTCTGCAGCGCAAGCTCACGCCCGACCGGGTCTGGGACGCGATCATGCGCACGCAGTTCCCGCAGCCGCGCTGAACACGCCGCGCCTACAACGGCGGCGCGACGATCCGCGCGCAGCGGATCTCTGGGGCGGCCCAGCCTATCTTTGGCTGGGGGCGGCCGATGTGGAAGCCCTGCGCGTAGTCCACGCCCAGCGCGCGCAGCAGCTCCAAGGTGGCGCCGTCGCCGACGAACTCGGCGATCGTGCGCATCCCCATCCCGCGCGCGACCCGCACGAGCGCTTCCACCATCAGACGGTCCTGCGCGCAGTCGCACAGCCCGCGGATGAACTCGCCGTCGATCTTCAGGTGACTGAAGGGCAGGCGCTTGAGGTAGCGGAAGGAGCCGAAGCCCACGCCGAAGTCGTCCAGCGCGAGCGCGCACCCGAGCGCCGCGGCACCCTCGCAGAAGGCCGCCGCGCGAGTCATGTCGGAGATGGCAGCCGTCTCGGTGACCTCGATCGTGAGGCGCTCGGGGGCCACGCAGCAGCGGGCCAGCTCGCGTTCGATGTGGGTGAGCATCGCCCCATCGACGATCGAGAGCGCCGACACGTTCACCGCGAGCGAGACCTCGCCCTCGAGCTCCCGCGCGAGCAGGCGCACGGCCTTGGTGAGGACCATGCGGTCGATCTCGCGGATCAGGCCGTAGCGCTCGGCCGCGGGCAGCCACGCTCCCGGCGCCAGCGGCGGCGCGTCGGGATCGTCGGCGAGGCGCACGAGCGCCTCGTAGTGGTCCACCTTGCCGCTCCGCAGCGAGAGGATCGGCTGGTAATGCAGCACGAAGAGGTCCTCGCGCAGCGCGCGGCGCAGGCGCGCCAGCCACGGTCGGTGCGCCAGCCCCGCATGGGAGTCGAGGCCGCCGCGCGACTCCTGCCAGGGCAGGCGCCGCGAATGCTCGCCCGTGTCGAGCACGAGGCGGTGGGAGGACGTGGGTGCGGTCGAGGTGGGCATCTGCGGGCGTCGATACGCGACACGTCGATTATTCGATGCCCGGCGACTCCCATGAGGGTGGTGATCGTCTTTGCGTAGGTTTGCGCGGGAAAACTGCCGCAAACCTACGCAAAAGCTGCAACCGGCGAGGCCAATCGCGCAACGCGGCGGATGAAGAGCTGGGATTGCGCCGCTCATTGTCACGCGAAACTGCGCAGGCAATCGCGCAACGAGGCCCTCGCCGGCCCCCCTGTGGGGGCCTTCTCCTCCTTAAACGGTCCTCCGCGCACGGTCGGATATCACGAGCAGCAGGCCGAGCAGCACGAAGTTCATCACCACCGAGCTGCCGCCGTAGGCGACGAACGGCAGCGTCACGCCGGTGAGCGGGATCACGCGTGTGACGCCGCCCACGATCACGAACACCTGCAGCGCCACCACGAACGACAGCCCCGCCGCCAGCAGCTTCGAGAAGGAGTCGCGCGCCAGCATCGCCACCTTCAGGCCGCGCGCCACGAACAGCAGGTAGGTGAGCAGCAGCGCCGCCGCCCCCACGAGCCCCAGCTCGTTGACGATCACCGCGTAGATCATGTCGCTCTCGGGGATCGGCAGCAGGGGAACCGCGTGTCCCGCGCCGCTGTGCACCAGCAGCAGCGATTGGTCGAATCCGGTCCCCAGGAGCCCCCCATCGGCCTGCGCGAACAGCGACTGCGCGAGCTGGTAGCTGCCGCCCACCTGGTTGTAGAGGATCGGATCGAAAGGGTGCTCCCACGCGAGGAAACGCGCATGCACGTGGCTCACGTGCGTGGCCACGAACCACGCTCCCACGGCGAACAGCACCAGCCCGATCAGTGGAAACGAGAGGCGCCCGGTCGCCACGTACAGCAGCGCCAGGAACGCCCCGTAGAACATCAGCGACGTGCCCAGCTCACGCGTGAGCAGCAGCGTCGCCATCGCCGCCCCCCACACCACCAGCATCGGGCCGAACTGCTTCATCGGGGGCAGCGTCATGCCGAGCACCCGCCGGCCCGCCGTCACGAGGATCTGGCGGTTGTCGTGCAGGTAGCTCGCGAGGAACACCACGATCGCGATCTTCGCGAGCTCCGCCGGCTGGAAGGAGATCGAGCCCACGTGGATGTTCAGATACGCGCCGTTCACCTGCTCCCCGATGCCGGGGAAGCGCGGCAGCACTGCCATGCCGATCCCCACCGCCGCGATCGTGTAGCGGTAGCGCTCCAGCACCCCCACCCCGCGGCGGCGCAGCGCCAGGATCGTCGCCGAGAAGCCGATCAGCCCCACCACCATCCACTGCGCCTGCTGGCGCGCGAGCACTGGGTTGATGCGATACACCATCACGATCCCCACGCTCGCCAGCACCGCCGCCAGCGGGAACAGGTAGGGGTCGGCGTTGGGCAGCGCATAGCGGATCACCAGGTGCGCCGCCACGCACAGCCCGAGGAAGATCCCTCCGTAGGTCAGCGACAAGCTGGAGGCGTGGTTGAGCACGAGGTTGGTGTCCGCGCCCCGAGCCGTGTTCTGCTCCTGGATGAAGATCGCGGTGAACCCCGCCGTCACCAGCAGCGCCGCCGGGATCAGCCCCAGCAGCTCGCGGTTGCGCGGCTTGAGCATCGCCCGAGCTTAGAGGGTGGTCCGCTGCAAGCGGACCGGGCCGCCCTTTCACCAGTACCCGCCTCCTCGGCGTGCGGCGCCGGGCGCCTCCCACGTCCCGGCGCGCGAGCGCCGGGCGCCCAAGTACCCTTGATTCGATGTGGAAGCGCTTCCTGATCGGCGGCGTGGCGATCGTGCTGCTCAGTGGCGGCGCCACCGCTACGGTCGCGCTGAACAAGGTCACCACGATCGCCAACGAGGTCTTCCCCGGGGTCAACCGGATCCACGCCCCGCAGGGCGTGATCGCCGCGTCCTACGATGGCGCGCCGGAGACCTACCTGTTGATCGGCTCCGACAAGCGCCCCAAGTCCCACAGCGCCTTCGATCGCGCCAACCCGCCCCACAGCGACACACTGCTGCTGGTTCGCCTCGATCCCAACCTCGGCCAGACCTCAGTGCTCTCGATTCC
Organism: Solirubrobacterales bacterium; assembly: GCA_044446265.1. Classification (GTDB taxonomy): domain Bacteria; phylum Actinomycetota; class Thermoleophilia; order Solirubrobacterales; family Solirubrobacteraceae; genus Palsa-744. The sequence goes on along the minus strand of JBIOES010000068.1, from coordinate 3,540 downwards.
ACGCGACCTGCTCGCCAAGATCGTTACCAAGACCGGGCAGGTGTACTACCCGGAAAAGATCAACGGCGCCTACACGATCGGCAGCGAGATGAAGGGCACCGACGGCGGCGCGCTGCTTGCCGCCGAAACGGTGGAGCACCTGCTCGGCATCAAGCTCAACGGGGTCGTCGACGTCACCTTCCGCGGCTTCATCGACGTGGTGGACTCGCTCGGCTGCGTCTACATCAACGTCGACCACCGCTACTACAACCCCGAAGGGACGGGCTACTCCGCGATCAACCTGCAGCCGGGCTACCAGAAGCTGTGCTACGAAAACGCGCTCTCCTACGTGCGCTACCGTCACGACGACTCGGACTTCGTGCGCGTCGCGCGCCAGCAGGACTTCATCCGCAGCCTGCGCGAGCAGATCTCTCCCACGAACCTGCTGAGCGAAATCGACACCGTCTCCAAGGCCGTGGGCCGCGCGATCACATCGACCATCAAGCCCTCGGCCTCCGAACTGATCAAGCTCACGAAGCTGATCGTCTTCTCCCAGGAAAAGCCCCTGCGCCAGGTCAAGTTCCGCTTCGCCACCGACAACACGGTGATCGGAGGCGGCGACTACGTCACGGCCACGCCGCAGATGATCCACGAAACGGTGGCCGACTTCCTGCACGGCGACCAGCGCCTCGCCGTCCCCCACCACCTCGCCTCAACGGCCCCTCCTCAGCACGGTCACGGGCACGGCCACGGCGCGGGCTTCACGCCGGCCGCGATCGGCCTCTACCCAACCTCCTCCAGCGGGCGCTCAGAAGCCTTCAGCGCAGCCGTGAGAGTCCCCTTCCCGGTCATCTACCCGGGGCTGCAAACCGGGCCGGCCACACCCGAAGGCACCCGCGCCTACACGTTTGAAGACCCCCAGCACCACCGCCACCACGCCTTCGTCGAGGTCTTCCAGCAGAACACCCAGGGCGGCTACTACGACGTCGAGGGGATGGATTGGACCGATCCGCCGATCGTCGCTCACATCAACCAGGAAGTCTCGCTGGGCGGCCGCCACTACATGTTCGTCGAGGACGGCTCCGCCATCCATCTGATCGCGTGGCGCCAGGGGGGCGTTCTCTACTGGGTCAACAACACGCTGCGCGAGGACCTCTCGAACCCGCAGATGATCAACATCGCGCAGTCCGCGCACGCGCTGCACTGAGCGACGCTACAGCCGCGCCTGGTCAAGGGCCTGGTTGACGAGCGCATCGGCGTGGGCGTTCTGCGCGCGCGGCACCGAGCGGATCGACCACCGCTCGAACTCCTTCAGCGCCGCCATCGCGCGGGCGTGCAGCGGCTTCATGTCCCTATGCTTGACCTTGTAGAGACCCTGCACCTGCTTGGCGATCAGCTCGGAGTCGTTGACGACCTCCACTTCGCTGGCGCTCAGCGCGCGTGCACGAGCGAGACCGAGGAGCAACGCGCGGTACTCAGCCACGTTGTTGGTGACGCTGCCGAGCAGCTCCGCCGCCTCGTCGAGCACCTCGCCGGCGGGCGTGGACACCACGCTGGCAGCCGCGGCCGGCCCGGGGTTGCCGCGAGCGCCGCCATCGACGTGAACGATCACCTTCGTCATGGACGCGGCATTATGGGCCGCTGTGTAGACGGAACGGTGGACCGCTCGCCGTCTGCGGTCTCACAGCCGCGGCGCCGGCTCAGGAGGACGAGGCGCCCGCGAGCGCGGGCAGCTCCCCCGGCACCCGCGCCCGGCGGCGCTCGCGCACCACGCGCCGCTGACCATCCGGCCCCACTGCGCCGGTGGTCCCTTGGCGCCCGCGACGGTCCGCGTGGCGGCGATCCACGATCACCGCGACGTTGTCGTCGTCCTTGTAGTACTCCACGAGCTTCGGATACAGCTCATCTGCCAGGGGTCGGGGCACCACGCAGTAGATCATCGCCCTGCATGCTAGAGCCTTTCCCCGCCGCCGACACGCGCGGTGGACGAATAGGCCGCTCGGGGCTCCGCGATGCCCACACGGCCCGCGGAGCGCCTAAGGGCCTATCCCTCTAGGCCCGCACGTCTGGATGCGGCCGATGGCCTTCGCGGGGCTTCGTCCTCGGGCTCGACGTGGCACCACCACGCCTTCGCCCTTGCGTCCTCGCCCCACTCGACCCTCGACCACCCCAGCCGCACGTTCCTATCGGGATAGGCCCTACGCCGGCAGCGACAGCGCGCCGCGCTCGTCGATCGCAGCGTTGGCCACCCGATCCTCAGCAGGCAGCTCATCCAGCTCCATCCCCTGAGCGGTGAGGCGTGCGCCCGCGGACTCCTCGCCGAGGTCCACCTCGTAGCGGTACCAGCACAGCTCCCACGCCACCACGATCCCAACCACGCTGCCGGAGTCCGCCCGCGGCGCCACCCGCGCCGAGGGGGCGCCCAGCGAGCGGGCGACCCCGGCCAGACGGCGCGGATGCTCGCCGCCGTTGAACACCTCCAGCGCGCGCTCCATCTGCTGGCCGATCTTCGATCGGTCGCCGCTGGTGGGCACGGCCTCGATGAGGCTCGCTCGCGGCGCCGCGGCCACGGGCCTCGCCTGCGAGAGAGGCGTATCGAGGAAGTCATAGAGCTCCTCCTCGCGACCCGTCGCGGCGATCGGAGGGCTCGCGGGGATGGGGAGCGTGGTGTCCTCGGCGGAGCGCTCGGCGACGGGCCAGCGCGTCTGGCGCAGCCGCCCCAGCAGCGAGCGCCCCCGACGGGGCCCGGGGGAGCGCAGCGTCAGCGAGTGATCGTCAGCCTCGCGCAGCCACCCCTCGTGCGTGGCACGGGGGACGCACAGCTCGCACACCGTGCGCCGCTGCCCGCCGCTCAGGAAGACGTCGGGCTGCTCGCCGCGCAAGAGGCGCCTGCCGCACACGTCGCAGGCGACCTCCGGGTGGGAGGTGACGATCGATCGGGTGGCCATCGGCCCTCCAGGGTAGTGATGGGTGCTCGAGCGTGCGTCGCGGCGCGGTCGGCGGCGGGTGGGCCTTCATCTTCAGACGGCCTGCGCCACGACCTTCTGCGCGAGGTGCGAGGGCACCTCCTCGTAGCGCAGCAGCTCCAGCGTGTACTCGCCCTGGCCGCCGGTGATCGAGCGCAGGTCGGGGGCGTAGCTGAGCATCTCCGCCATCGGCACCTCGGCCTTGATCTCGGTGAGGTCGCCCATCGGCTCCATACCCTGGGGGCGTCCGCGGCGGCCGTTGAGGTCGCCGATCACGTCGCCCACGTGCTCCTCGGGGACGGACACGGTGACGAGCATGATCGGCTCCAACAGCACCGGATCGGCCTCCTCCAGCGCCTGGCGCATGGCGTGGATGCCCGCCATCTTGAAGGCCACCTCCGAGGAGTCCACCGAGTGGTGTGAGCCATCCACGAGGCGCACTCTGACGTCCTTCACCGGATAGCCCGCGGCAGCGCCGCTGCGCATCGCTTCTTCGACGCCCTTGCGCACCGCGGGGATGAACTGGCCCGGGATCACCCCGCCCTTGATCTGATTGACGAACTCGAAGTTGGGGCGCGTGAGGTCGCGGGTGGGG
>JBIOES010000067.1:0-10560 GCA_044446265.1 Solirubrobacterales bacterium | reverse complement strand
TTCCTCACGTGGGCGCACCACATGTTCACCACGCCGATCCCCGAGGCGATCCTCGTCTTCGTGATGCTCAGCTCGTTCTTGATCGCGATCCCCACGGGCGTGAAGGTCTTCAACTGGATCGCCACGCTGTGGCGCGGCACGATCGAGTTCAAGACCCCCCTGCTGTTCTGCGCGGGGTTCATCTCGCTGTTCATCATCGGCGGCATCTCCGGCGTGTTCCTGGCGATCTTCCCCGTCGACTGGCAGCTGAACGAATCGTATTACGTCGTCGCGCACATCCACTTCGTGCTGATGGGCGGAGCGGTGTTCACGATCTTCGCGGCGATCTCCTACTGGTTTCCGAAGATCACCGGGCGGATGCTGAGCGAGGGCCTCGGCAAGCTCTCCTTCTGGCTGATGTTCGTGGGCTTCCTCGTCACCTTCCTGATCCAGCACGTGATTGGCCTCGATGGGATGCCGCGGCGCGTGTACGAGTACGACAACGTCGGCAACCTCGCGCTCTACAACGCGATCTCCACGGTCGGCTCCTTCATCCTCGCCGTTGGCGTGCTCTTCACCGTCATCAACGTGGCGCGCAGCCTCAAGGTGGGTGTGCTCGCGGGGCCCGACCCGTGGAAGGGCAACACGCTGGAGTGGTTCACCACCTCGCCGCCGCCGGCGAACAACTTCGACACGGTCCCGCGCGTGCGCTCGGTGGAACCGATGAAGGACATCCGCCGGGAGGTGCAGCGCCGCACGCTCGCCGCGAGCGGAGAGACGAGCCCCGGCGGGGCCACCGTCCCCGCCGGGGCAACGCAAGTAGGGGTGTGATGAGCTCGCAGACGCTGCAGGTCGCCGGACTGCCCCTCACGGGCGCGCGCGACGGGTCATCGCCGACTACGTCGAGCTGACCAAGCCCAAGGTGCAGTCGCTGCTGCTGCTCACCACGATCGCCACGATGTATGTCGCGGGCGACCCCTCGCCCCTGCTGGTGGCGCTCACGTGCCTGGGGGGCTATCTGTCGGCAGGCGGCGCGGGCGCGGTCAACCACTGGTTCGATCGCGACATCGACGCGCGCATGGCGCGCACCGCCACGCGCCCGATTCCATCCGGCCGGGTCTCCCCGCGCGCGGCGTTGACCTTCGGCTGCGCGCTCGCGGCGCTCTCGCTGCTGGAGCTCTCGCTGGCCGTCAACCCGCTCGCCGCGGCGCTCTCCTTCGCGGGGTTCCTGGGCTACGTGTTCGTCTACACCTTCTGGCTGAAGCGCCGCACCCCGCAGAACATCGTGATCGGCGGCGCCGCGGGCGCCGTCCCGCCGCTGGTGGGCTGGGCGGCCGTGCGGGGCTCCGTCGGAGGACTGGCGGTGATCCTGTTCTTCATCGTCTTCTTCTGGACACCGCCCCACTTCTGGGCGCTCTCGCTGCTGATGAAGGAGGAGTACCGGAAGGTGGGCGTGCCGATGCTCCCGGTGGTGCGCGGCGAGGCCGAGACACGGCGTCAGATCCTGCTCTACACGGTGCTGCTGTATGCGGTCACGCAGTTGCCCTTCTGCGCCGGCGGGCTCGGGGGCATCTACCTGGCCTCCTCGCTCGTGCTCGGGGTCGGGTTCATCGCCGGCGCAGTGCGGCTCTATCGGCGCGCCGATCGGCGCAGCGCGCTGCAGCTGTACCTTTTCTCGCTGGTCTACCTCGCGCTCCTGTTCTGCAGCATGGTCATCGACGTGCACCTATAGACTTGACGCTCCAATGATGACTCGACGGCTCGCGCGCAAGAACATCCGCACGGGAATGATCGTGGGTGGGCTCTGCATGTTCATCTTCGGCATCACCTTCGTGGTGGCCGCGATCTACGTTTCATGAGCCCGCTCGATCCACAGGTTCCGCCCACCGGTGAGGAGATCCATCTCCCTGGGCCGAGTCTCTTGCCGCTGCTGACGACGGCGGGCATCACGCTGGCGATCGTGGGCATCACGATCAGCCTGATCTTCGTGATCGCCGGATCGCTGTTGACGCTGGTGTGCGTGGCGCGCTGGATCGCCGATACGCGCCACGAAGTCGACGAGCTGCCCCCCGGTTAGGCAGCGCTGGCCGGCACGGGGCAGATCGCGCCGTCTTCGGTCCACTAAGAGGGTGGCGCAGGCGGCCGCAGGCCGACAAGCCGGGCCCCTCGACCCACCTAATCGGGGTGTTGGAGTATCCACACCCCGAGAGAACGCTCAGGCCGCGCTCGCCGGCACGGGGCAGATGGCGCCATCTTCCGTCCAACACCTCACGATGTCGCGCACCGAGAGGATGCCGACGGTCTCGCCTCCGTCCACCACGATCAGGTGGCGGAAGCTCCCGCGCACCATCGCCGATGCGGCCTCCTCCAGGGACCAGTCGGGCGCAGCAAAGACCACGTCTCTTGTCAGGTGCTCGGCGACCAGCTCCTCATCGGGGCTCTCGCCGGCGCCGATCGAGAGCAGGATGTCGCGCTCGGTGATGATTCCCGGGCCGCTGCCGTCGGGATCGTTGACAACGGCGGCGCCCACCTGGCGCTCTGACATCAGCTTGGCTGCCGCGCGCAGCGTGTGGCCCGGCCCGACCGAGAGGACCGTTGGGCTCATTCCCTCACGCACCTGCATATGCGGCTCCTTTCTTTGCAACGATTGTCTCAATGTAGTGGTATGAGGGGCGCGCGTCAAGAGGTCCCCTCGAGGCATTAGGATCACGCCTCCCGATGGACCGCCTCGCCTCAGAGAACCCCGAAGTGCCCGCCGCGCATGTCTAGACGCTCGCTGATCGGCACCACGATCGCGGCGCTGATCGCGATCGCGATCGGCATCTGGCTGAGCTACCTCATCCACTGGTTCCCCGTGCAGGCGTCCACGCAGGCCAAGGAAACCGACACGCTCTACCACGTCCTGGTGATCGCCTCGATCCCGATTTTCGTGCTGGTCGCGACGGTCATCCTGTACTGCGTCTGGAAGTTCCGCATGAAGCCCGGCGAGGAGCTGAAGGACGGGCCCCCGATCCACGGCAACACGCGCCTGGAGGTGCTGTGGACGGCGATCCCCGCGCTGATCCTGATGGGCCTCGTCTCCTACTCCTTCGTGGTGTTGCACAACAACGAAAAGAAGCCCGCGGGCCCGGAGATCCAGATCAACGTCACCGGCCAGCAGTTCATCTGGAGCTACGAATACCCCGCCTCGGTCACGGGTGGAGCGCCGCTGCGCTCCAACCAGCTGTATGTCCCGGACAACGAGTCCGTGTACTTCAACATCCGCAGCGTGGACGTGATCCATGCCTTCTGGGTCCCCGCCTTCCGCCTGCAGATCGACGCCGTGCCGGGCGTCACCACCCACTGGCGCGCGACCCCCGACCGGTTGGGGAGCTATCCGGTGGTGTGCAACCTGCTCTGCGGGGTTGGCCACTCGCTGATGCGCTCCACGATCCATGTCGTCCGGCCCGCCGCCTTCCAGGCGTGGCTGAAGAGCCAGTCGAGCGCGGCGGCTCCAGTAAAGTGACCGGCCGATGATCGCCAAGTTCCGCGCACCGGGGTTCTATCGCGGCGGCCTGGGCTTCGTGCTCGGGATCGCGTTCTCCGTGGGCATCACGTGGCTCGTGCGGATGAGCACCGGCCACACGACCTTCCCGCACTACCTCAAGGGCGAAGCGATCCTGACGGTGTCGCTGCTCGCCGCGCCGCTGTTCTTCCTCGTGGGCCTTGGGGGCTTCGACTACTGGCTCTACTGGGCCGCCGGGCGCCCAACCCGGCCCGAGGACCACTCCGGCCACGGCGCGTACTCCTGGAAGGACTACTTCCGCATCAACACCGATCACAAGGTGATCGGCATCCAGTACACGGTCACCTCATTCTTCTTCCTGCTCGTTGGGGGCCTCTTGGCGATGCTGATGCGGGCAGAGCTCGCCCAGCCGGGAGCGCAGTTCGTCGACGCGAACACCTACAACGGGCTCTTCTCGGTGCACGCCTCGCTGCTGATCTTCCTGTTCATCATCCCCGTCTTCGCGGGCCTCGCGAACTTCGTGCTGCCGCTGATGATCGGCGCGCCCGATATGGCGTTCCCGCGCCTGAACGCGCTCTCCTACTGGCTGCTGCCGATCGCCGGCGTGATGATGCTCTCCAGCTTCCTGGCGCCCGGCGGCGCTTTCGCGGACGGCTGGACCGCGTACACGCCGCTGTCGGTGGATGCGCCGATCGGGCAGGACTTCTTCACGATCGGCGTGCAGTTCGCGGGCGCCTCCTCGATCATGACCGCGCTCAACTTCCTCGTGACGATCATCACGATGCGCGCGCCGGGGATGAGCTTCTTCCGCATGCCGCTCCTGGTGTGGGCCAACTTCGCGACCTCCCTGTTGGTCGTGATCGCCACGCCCTTCGTGGCGGCCTCGCAGTTCTTCATCCTGCTCGACCGCTCGCTGGGCTTCAACTTCTTCGATGCGGGCAGGGGCGGCGACGTGCTGATGTACCAGCACGTCTTCTGGTTCTACTCCCACCCGGCGGTCTACATCATGATGCTGCCCGGCTTCGGGATCATCAGCGAAATCATCGCCGTGAAGTCGCGCAAGCCGATCTTCGGCTACCGCATGATGGCCTTCTCGCTGCTGGCGATCGTGATGCTGGGCTTCACCGTGTGGGCGCACCACATGTTCACCTCCGGGATGGCCTCCTGGATCCGCATCCCAATGGCGATCACCACGGCGATCATCGCGGTCCCCACCGGCATCAAGATCTTCTCGTGGCTGGCGACGCTGTGGCGTGGTGTGCTGCACCTGGATACGCCGATGCTGTTCGCGCTGGCCTTCCTCACGACCTTCACCGCGGGCGGCATCAGCGGCGTGATGCTGGCGATGGTGCCCTTCGATATCCACGTGAGCGCCACCTACTTCATCGTCGCCCACATCCACTACGTGCTGTTTGGCGGCTCGCTGATGACGATCTTCGCGGGCGTCTACTACTGGTTCCCGAAGATGACTGGGCGCATGTACGACGAGCGCCTGGGCAAGTGGCACTTCTGGAGCACCTTCATCTTCTTCAATCTGACGTTTGCGCCGATGCACGTGCTCGGGCTCGAGGGGATGCCCCGCCGCGTGGCGACCTACGCCGCCAAGTACGCCACGCTCAACCTGCTGATCTCGCTCGCCAGCTTCGCGCTGGGCCTGAGCACGTTGATCTTCGTCTACAACATGATCACCAGCTGGCGCGGCGGGCCGCGCGCGAGCGCCAATCCGTGGCGCGGCATGACGCTGGAGTGGCAGGTCTCCTCGCCGCCGCCGATCTTCAACTTCGATCACGTGCCCACGGTCGTGGGCGGACCGTACGAGTATGGGGTGCCCGGGGCGGTGCACGGGATGTTCGCGCCGCCGCCGCGGGTGGGTGGGGATCCGATTATCGTGGGCACGAGAGAGACGGAGCACTCATGACCGAAGTCCTGGTGGTCGCCAATCGCACCCTGGGCGGGGCAAAGCTGTACGAGCGCGTGCGCGAGCTCGCGGCGGCGCCCGACACCCGCTTCCGCCTGGTGGTGCCCCAGAGCAAGCCCACCGCTGGCCTCGTGATCTACGACGAGGCGGTGCGCGAATCGGCGCAGGTGCGCGTGGACCTGGCGATGTCGCTGCTGGCCAGCGAGGGCATCCAGGCGAGCGGCGAACTCGGCGACCCCGATCCCTTCATGGCGAGCATGGACGCGATCGCCGAGCGGCGCCCCGATCAGATCATCGTCTCCACCCATCCGGCGTCCCAGTCGGGCTGGCTTCGGCGCGATCTGATCGAGCGCATCCATAACGCCTCGGGGCTCCCGGTGGAGCACATCGTGACCGACCTCGAGCACGAGGGGCTGCCCTTCGCGGTGACCCTCGTGGTGGCCAACAAGACCTCGAGCGTCGAGGAGCTCCTGGAGCACCTGCGCGCGAAGGCCGCGGGCGAGGAGCGCCACCTGTTCATCGCCGTCGTGCCCCAGCAGGATGGCAGCGGCACGGCGCCCCGCGAGGCGCGCATCCGCCTCGCCGCGATGCTCGACCGGCTGCACGCGGCCGGCCTGTTGAGCGCGGGCATGATCGGCGACCCCGACCCCTACACCGCCGTGATGAACGCGCTGGAGCTGTTCAAGGTCGATGACGTGGTGATCTCCACCCTTCCGGGCGAGCGCTCGGGCTGGATGCGCGCGCACCTGATCGAGCGCGTGCGCGGCGCCACCCCCGCGCAGGTCGAGCACGTCGAAGTCGATCCCAGCGCCCCCATGACCCCAACCCCGGTTGGAGGCTGACGCGCGATGGAGGCCGCCAGCATCGGACACCCGGGGGCAGGCGGACATGCCCACGCGGGCGAGGACGCCCACGGCGAGCACCACGGCCCCCCGCCCGCCAACCGCAGCTCGCGCGTGGAGCCACAGCTGCTGGGGATGCTGCTTTTCATCATCTCCGAGGTGATGGTCTTCGGGGCGTTCTTCACGGCCTACTTCTTCATCCGCGTCGCCCAGGGCGACCCGTGGCCGGCGGCGGGCACCAAGCTACCGATCGCGGTGGCCGGCTTCAACACCGCGATCCTCGTGTCCTCCTCCTTCACGCTGCACTGGGCCGAGGCAGCGCTGAAGAAGGGCAACCGCTTCGGTCTGAAGGCAGGCATCGTGATGACGTTCCTGCTCGGCGCCACCTTCCTGTTCATCCAGATCAACGAGTACGCCAACATCGGCTTCGCCCCGCAGGACACCGCCCAGGCGACGATCTTCTACGGCCTCACCGGCCTGCACGGCGCGCACGTCACGATCGGCCTGATCCTGCTGCTGATCGTGTGCATCCGCTCCTTCCGCGGGCACTATTCCTCCGAGGAGCACCGCGGCGTCGAGGTACCGGGGATCTACTGGCACTTCGTCGACATCATGTGGATCGTCGTGTACCTGACGGTCTACGTGATCTGAGCCCGAAGGGCCCGCCCCGCGTGCTGAACCCACTGCGCTCTGAGGGGGAGGCGTTCCGCCTGCTGCTCTACGTGATCGCGGTGTTCCTCGCGATCGTCGCGATCGTCGTGGTCGTGCGCGCGCTCACCTGAGCGCACCGCCCTACTTCACGGTGAGTGTGCCTTCCATGCCAGCCTGCCTGTGGCCGGGTACCTGGCAGAAGAAGGTGTAGGTGCCCGGCTTCAAGGTGACGGTCACCGAGGTGGTGCCCTTGCTGATGAACTTGGTCGCACCGAGGATGGGGCCGCTGGCGCCCGTGCCGGACTGGATCGCAAGGTTGTGCGAGACGCCCGAAGCGTTGGGCATTTCGACGGTGACCGCGCCCGCGGTGGCGGTGGCCTTGCTGGAGACGTAGGCGAGCTGACCGCTCGGGGAGGCGGCGATCTGGAGCTTGCCGCCCTGCTCGACCGCGGGCTTGCCCGAGCCGGAGGGGGCCACGGCCGCGGCCAGCAGGCCCGTATCCTGCCCGGGGCGGTCGGCAGCCTGGGCAACGTAGGCTGAGATGTCTTCGAGGGTAGCTCCGCTGGCGAGGCCCTTGGGCATGACCCCGTGCGAATTGGGGTAGAGAACCTGGCCGTGCACGACGCTCTCGATCGTGCCGCGCTGCAGGCCTTCGGCGACGCTCGCGCGGAAGGCTTCGTCCAGGTTTGGGCCCACGATGCCCTTCGTGTTCGCGCGTGCCAGCGTATGGCAGGAGCCGCACTTGGCGACGAACTGCTGCTTGCCCACGATCAGGTTCGGATTGGCCTCGCGCTTGACCGAGCACCCCGCAAAGACGAGCACCAGGCCGCTCGTGCAGGCGAGCACGCCGAGACGGCGCAGGCCCCTATTGATGGGAGTGGTCGGCATCGGCGCGGGAACTCTATCCGAACGGGTCACGGCACTGCGAGATCGTCCAGCTCGCCGCTGGCGGCGGCGATCACGCCCCTTGCAACGCCCTCCCAGGACCAGTGCTCGCGCACGGCGGCGACAAGCCCCGCGCGCGTTCGGGAGCGCAGATCGGGCTCCGCCCCGAGCCAGCCAATGAGGCACGCGGCCAGCGCCGGCACCGCTTGGTCGTCGATGGGGAATGACAGCCACCGCGCCGCCTCGGAGGGCACGTGACGGGCCAATGTGTCGCTCACCTCGGCGAGCCCCGAATGCGCGGCGCTCACCGGAAGCGCGCCGCAGGCGGCCCCCTCGGCGGCGACCATGCCAAACGCCTCCGGGAAGGTGCTGGGCACCACGATGGCCTCGCACGCCGGCAGCAGCTCGACGAGCTCCTCGTGGTCCAGGCGCCCCGTGAAGACGACCCGCTCGCGCAGCGGGGCGGCGGCCTCCTCCAAGCGCTCGCGCTCGGCGCCGAAGCCCACGACGACGAGCCGCGCCGCCGGCTCGCGCGCGAGAACCAGCGGCCAGGCCGCCAACAGCAGATCCACGCCCTTGTTGCGGATCAGCTTGCCCACGAAGACAACCAACCGGTCGCGCTGGGGGTCAAGGCGCTCCAGTGCCAGCGCGGCGGACTCGTCGTCGCGCGTGAAGGCACTGGCCTGCTCTTGAACCTGCTCCTCCGCCGCGCTGGGAGCCCCGGCGCGCAGACGCGCCGCCAGCGCCCGCACCCCCGCGGCCGCCTCGATGGCCGCCCGAGGCCGAAAGCTCTCGATGTCCACCCCGGGCGGTCCGAGGCGCGTGCGCCTCTCAACGGCGGGGTCTTCGAGCGCCTCCCACAGGCTGAGTGCGGTGTGGCGTGAGCCGACCAAGACTCCGCCGGCTCCCGCCACACCCTCGCGGGCGAGACCGAGGAAGCGCTCCGGATGCGCCTTGACGGTGTACTCCAGCGCGCTGCCGTGCACCTTCACCGCGTAGGGCACGCTGCCGCCGAGCGCGCGCGCGAGGATCACCGGGCCCATGATCAGGTGGTTGGCGAGCGCCACCTGCGGCCGCACCCGCTCGGCGACCTCGCGCACGGCCGCCACGTTGGCCTCGATGTAGCGCCGCACCTGCTCCTCCTCGCACTCCGCGAAGGTGCACGCCTGGATGCCCTCGTAGCGGTCCATCACGTACACCGGCAGCAGCCCGCCGATGTTCGGCCGGTAGACCGTGCAGCGCACCTGCTCGCCCGCGGGGAGCTCACGCATCGTGTGCACGCGCAGCGCCCCCTCGTCCCAGTCGCCCGCCGCGTCGACGAACGGCTGGCGCTCGGGGTGGCGGTCCTGGCAGAACAGGTGCACCTCGTGGCCCAGTCCGAGCAGCGCGGCCGCGAGACGGGCGTTGTAGACGTTCGAGCCGGTGCCATCCAGGAGGTAGCCGTGGAAGATCAGGACGCGCACCGCACGACAGCCTACGCCCGAGCGCTTCGCTAGAGTGCCGCCCGTGAACAACGGCCAGCGCTACCGCCTGCGCAACCCCGCGAGCGGACGTGAGATCGTGCTCGCGGCTGAGCCCGGTGAGATCTACGTGGACCGCGACTCGGGCGCCCCGATGGAGGTCGTGGGCAAGCTGCTGCCGCTGGCGCCATCGGCTTCGAGGCTGCCCTGGGCGGTGGAGAACCTGCGCTTCTGCCCCTGGTGCGATCAGCTCGCCCAGAAGGACCTCAACGACTGCCCCACCTGCGGCCGGCGCATGGGACCGCTGTGAGCAGAGCTCCTCGCTGCTCTCGTGCGGCCACCGTCCTTGCTCTCTGCGCGCTGACCCTCAGCCCCCTGACGCTCAGCGCGTGCGGCGGAAGCTCGAACGCCTCCGACGCGGTGCCCAAGAGCACACCCAACATCATCCCGCCCACCGACACCGCGGCCGAAAGCGAAGCCAAGGCTTTCGCGGCGTCGAGCACCTCGACCTCGACGAAGACCTCCGCCAGCGGCACGGGCGGCGGGACTTCCGGGTCTGGTGGCGCCAGCGAATCCAGCGGCGCCTCGGAAGAATCCTCCGGCAGCGGCGCGAGCGGCGCCGCGGGCGGCTCCAGCAGCGGCGGCTCGGGTGGCTCCTCCAGCGGCGGCGGAACCTCCGCAGGCGGCGGCGGTTCCTCGTCCTCGGGCGGCTCCACGGGCAGTGGCTCGGGATCCTCCGGAGGCTCGGGCGCGACGAGCAGCCCCACCGGCGGCGCCGGCGCTCCCTCGGGCTAGGGCGTCGAGATCAGCGTCGCGCTGTACGTGAGGCGCGCGGTGCGATACAGGCAGTAGTACTGCACGGCCGAGCCCACGCCGGTCTGCGTCGTCTGGGAGCTCGTGCTGGTGCACTGGCTCTTGGGGCGGCTCGCCCGCCAGGAGGTCGTGTTGGGGAAGTTCAGCGCCAGCGCGGGGGCCCAGGAGGGGACGGTCAGCGCGACGATGTCGCCCTTCTTCACGGGGATCGTGGTGGCCAGGGGGAACTGAGCGGTCTTGCCGAAGTATGGTTCGAGCTTGATGAGCGGGCTCTGCGCGATCAGCTTGTAGGTTAGGTGGGGCGTGCGTAGGGCGCGGAGCACCGCGATTCCCGCGGTGGCGACGCCGCCCTCGTTGGCGTCGAAGAACTTGATCTGCGTGGCCGTGGGCTTGCCGAGCGTGATCGTCCACGCCACGATCGAGCCTTCGCGCGGCGCGGAGACGGGGTTATGGGCTTCGCCCACCTTGACCTGAAAGCCGGTCGTGCGGCTCACCGCCAGGCAAGGG
>JBIOES010000066.1:0-10615 GCA_044446265.1 Solirubrobacterales bacterium | reverse complement strand
GCGCCGACACCGTCAAGGCGCGCCTGCGCGACGCCGCGGAGCTCGGCATCCGAGAGCTCACCGTGTACTCCTTCTCGACCGAGAACTGGTCGCGCTCGCCCGAGGAGGTCCAGGGGTTGATGGAGATGTTCTCGCGGCGCATCGCGGGGGAAACGCCGGAGCTGCACGAGGAAGGCGTGCGCATGCGCTTCATCGGCCGCCGCGACGGCCTCTCGGAGGAGCTGCTGGAGCAGATGCGCTGGGCGCAGGAGCTCACCGAGGCCAACGAGCGCATCACGCTGTTCGTCGCCTTCAACTACGGCGGGCGCGCGGAGATCGTCGACGCCGCGCGACGCTTTGAAGGGGAAACCGAGGAGGAGTTCCGTCAGTGCCTCTACGCGCCGGAGATGCACGACCCCGATTTGATCATCCGCACCAGCGGCGAGCGGCGCCTGTCCAACTACCTGCTGTGGCAGTCCGCCTACTCCGAGCTGATCTTCCGCGAGGAGCTGTGGCCCGACTTCACGCGCGCCGCGCTGGAAGAGTCGCTGGCCGAGTTCGCGGAGCGCCGACGCCGCTTCGGCGGCTGATGAGCTCCACCCGCTCCGATCTGGGCGCGCGCGTCCTCGCCGCGCTGCCCGCGATTGCCTTCGCGCTGTTCATCGTGATCGAGGGCGGCCTCGTGTTCACGCTCGGCGTGCTGACGCTCGGCGTGTTGTGCATGCACGAGCTGTACGGCATGTTCGGCCGCGCTCACCCCGTGCGCCTGGCGGGCTACCTAGCGCTGGCCGGATTGCTGCTCGCCGCGCAGTACGGCGGCGCCTACCAGATCCTGCTCGTCGCGGTGGCCGCGCTGCCGGTGCTGTTCGCGCTGACGCTCCTCCAGCGCCGCCCGAGCGTGGGGGGGATGGCGCTGACGCTGCTCGGCATCTACTGGATCGGCTTCGCCCTCGCCCACGCGGTCCTGCTGCGCAACCTGCCCCACGGGGAGGGGATCGTGATCGACGTGCTCGTGGGCACCTTCCTTGGCGACACCGGCGCCTACCTTGGCGGGCGCCTTTTTGGCCGCCGGCCGCTGGCGCCCTCGATCTCGCCCAACAAGACCGTCGAGGGCCTGCTCGCGGGCATGTTCGTCGCCGTGATCGCCGTGTGGTTTGCCGGGCGCTACCAGGACTGGCTGCCGGGGACCGAGGCGCTCGTGCTGGGCCTCGGTGTCGCGCTCGCCGGGCCCGTCGGGGACCTGTTCGAGTCGTTCGTCAAGCGCCAGGCCCGGGTGAAGGACTCCGGCGGGATCTTCGGAGCCCACGGGGGGGCGCTGGATCGCCTGGACGCGGTGCTGTTCACGGCCGTGGTGGGCTATTACATCTGGTCGGCCTACTCTTAGGTGCTGCGATGCCCAAGCGCCTGTTGATCCTCGGCTCCACCGGCTCGATCGGCGTGCAGGCGCTCGACATCGTCGCGCGCTCGCCCGAGCTGGAGCTGATCGGGCTGTCCGCCGAGCGCTCCTGGGAGGCGCTGGTGGAGCAGGCCCGCGCGCACGGCGTGCGGCGGATAGCGCTCGCCGACGTAGACGCGGCCGCGCGCGCGGGGGAGGCGTGGACCGACGGGGAGGTGCTCGGCGGCGCCGAGGGCCTCGTACGTCTCGTGGTGGAGTCTGGGGCCGATCTGGTCCTGAATGCGCTCGTGGGCTCCGCTGGGCTCGGCCCCACCGTCGCCACGCTGGGCGAGGGCATCGACCTGGCCCTGGCCAACAAGGAGTCTCTGGTCGTGGGAGGCGAGCTCGTCACAGCGCTCGCCGAAGCCACGGGCGCGCAGATCGTGCCCGTGGACTCCGAGCACACCGCCCTGCACCAGCTCCTCGCCGGCCAGCCGCCCGGCGCGGTCGAGGCGATCACGATCACCGCCAGCGGCGGCCCGTTCCGGGGGCGCACGCGCGCGCAGCTGGAGGGGGTCGCGGTCGCCGATGCGCTCGCGCACCCCACGTGGGCGATGGGCGGCAAGATCACGATCGACTCCGCCACGCTGATGAACAAGGGCCTGGAGCTGATGGAGGCCCACCACCTGTTCGGCACGCCCTACGAGCGCATCGAGGTCGTCGTGCACCCGCAGTCGGTGATCCACGGGCTCATCCAGCTCGCCGACGGCGCGATGCTCGCTCACCTCGGGCCGCCCGACATGCGCGTGGCGATCTCCTACGCGCTGCACGGCGCCGCGAGCGTCGATCTGCTGGCGGGCTCCAACCCCGTCCTCCCGCTTGACCTCGTCGCGCTCGGCCAGCTCACCTTCGAGGCCGTCGATCTCGACGCCTTCCCCTGCCTGGGGCTCGCACGCGCGGCCGCCTTGGCCGGCGGCACCGCCCCGTGCGTGCTCAACGCCGCCAACGAGGTCGCCGTTCACGCCTTCCTGAGCGAGCGCCTGCCCTTCACCGGCATCCCCGCCGTGATCGAGCAGACGCTCGAACGCCTCCCCGGTACGCCCGTGCGCGCCTTCGAGTCGCTGTACGAGGCCGACCGCGAGGCCCGAACCGTGGCTGGCGAGGCCATCGCGGCGCTACGCTGAGCCCATGAGCTGGGTCCTGACCTTCGTCGGCTTCATCGTGCTGATCGTGCTGCACGAGTTCGGGCACTTCGCCGCCGCCAAGGCGGTGGGGATGCGCGTGGAGCGCTTCTCGCTGTTCTTCCCGCCCAAGCTGCTGGGGATCACGCGCGGGGAGACCGAGTACGCGATCGGCGCGCTCCCGCTGGGAGGGTACGTGCGGATCACGGGGATGAACCCGGGCGAGGAGATCCCCGAGGAGGTCGTGCACCGCGCCTACTACCGCCAGCCGGTGTGGAAGCGCCTGGTGGTGATCGGCGCCGGGCCGGCGATGAACGTGCTCGTGGCCTTCCTGCTGCTGTGGGGGGTCTACGCGCTGAGCGCCCAGCACCCTCGCACCGACCGGGCGCGGATCGCGAGCGTGCAGGCGGGTCATCCCGCCAGCGGCGTGCTGCGCCCGGGCGACGTGCTGCTGGCCGTCGATGGGCTGCCGGTGCGCCTGAACAGCAGCACCGGTACGGGCAACTTCATCGCCGAGATCTCTTCGCACCACTGCTCCGGGCGCCCCGTGCAGGGCTGTGCCGCGAGCACACCCGCGCGTCTCACCGTGCTGCGCGGCTCGCAGATGCTGAACGTCGAGGTCATCCCTCGCTACAACGCGAAACTCGGACGCACGATGGTCGGCATCGAATCCCAGCCCGTCCTCTACGGAGAATCGGCCGGCCGCGCAGCGAGCTCCAGCGTGAGCGCGATGTGGCACGTGACCAGCCTCACGGTGTCGCGCATCTCGCAGATCTTCGTCAACGAAAAGGCGCGCAGCGAAGTCCACTCGATCGTCGGCATCTCGACGGTGGCCAGCGAAGAGTTCAGCTACAGCGTCCCCGCGGCGCTCTACCTGCTGGCGATCGTCTCGCTCTCGCTGGCGATCATCAACCTCTTCCCCTTCCTGCCGCTCGACGGCGGGCACATCTTCTGGGCGCTCGCCGAGAAGGTCCGCGGGCGGCCGATCCCGTTCGCCGTGATGGAGCGCGCCAGCGTGGCCGGTTTCGCGCTCGTGCTCGTCCTGTTCATGATCGGCTTCACCAACGACATCCACACCTTCTCCAACGGTGGCTTCCACGTGCGTTGAGCGCACACTTCCGCGTCACCCGCGCTGGCGCCCCGGCTGCCCAACGCACACCCAACTCTTAACCACGCGGCCCATCCTCTCCTCCAAGACGGGCGCGCCGAACAGCGCCTGCATCTCGGCTCTGCGCAGCAGCGAGATGTCCTCCCACTCCTTCGCCGCGCCGAGTTTCCAGTAGCGCTTGCGCAGTCCCACCGGCAGCCAGTGCGCGGCGGGCAGCAGCGCGTGCGGCTCGATCGGGAAGGACCACGCGGGGGTCTGCACGTACCAGCCGCGCCCCACACGGCGGATCTCCTTGGCGAACGCCGCGCGCCGTGGCGGGGGCACGTGCTCGATCACGCTGCTGCAGTACACGAGGTCGAACTCGTTGTCGGCGAACGGCAGTCGCTCGCTCGCGTCGGCGCGCACGAATGGGCCGGGGTACTCGGGGCGCTCGATCATGTCCACGCCGGTGATGTCGAGGCTGGGCTCCAGCGCCCGCAGGCCGATCTGCCCGCAGCCGATGTCGAGCACGCGCGCGCCCGCTTCGATGCCGGTGAGGGCGAAGAAACGCGCGTGCCTGCGCACTCGCGCGCGCGTGGCCACAGGGGAGGCCAGACGGGCGAGTGGACCCCGTGCGGTGGCGTAAACGTCGGTCTTGTGCTCGACCATGCACTCGGCAGGTTACGCACTGCCCCCCAGGCCCGATCGCGCGATTTCCAGTCCACTCATCCCCACGATTCGAGAGCCGCCCTACAATCACCCCGTGTCCTCCAAACGTCAGATCCATGTGGGCTCCGTGGCCATTGGCGGCGGCGCGCCCGTGGCCGTGCAGACGATGACCAAGACCGAGACCGCCAACCTCAAGGCCACGATGGACCAGATTCGCACCGTGGCCGAGGCGGGCGCGGACATCGTGCGCGTGGCGGTTCCGCGCGAGCAGGACGCCGAGGCGCTCAAGACGATCGTCGCGCAGTCGCCGATCCCGGTGATCGCCGACATCCACTTCAACCACACGCTCGCGCTGAAGGCAATCGAGGCCGGCGCGCACTGCGTGCGGCTGAACCCCGGCAACATCGGCGGGCCCGAGAAGGTCGCCGAGGTGATCGCGCTGGCGAGGCAGCATGCCACGCCGCTGCGCGTGGGCGTCAACTCCGGCTCACTGCCCAAGCACCTGCGCCAGCTCGAGTACGACAACCCGGTCGAGGCGCTGGTGACGGCGGCGATCGAGACGGTGCGCCTGATGGAGAGCCTGGACTTCGAGAACTTCAAGGTCTCGATGAAGTCGACGTCGGTGCCGAACACGATCGCCTCCAACCGCCTGCTGGCCGAGCGCATCCCCTATCCGCTGCACCTGGGCGTCACCGAGGCCGGCACCAAGTGGTCCGGGTCTTTGAAGTCCGCCGTCGGCCTCGGCACGCTCTTGGCGGATGGCATCGGCGACACGATTCGCATCTCGCTCTCCACCTTCCACGCCGAGGAGGAGGTCAAGGTCGCCTGGGAGATCCTCAAGGCGCTGAAGCTGCGCGAGCGCGGCCCCGACCTGATCGCCTGCCCCACCTGCGGGCGCCTGCAGTTCGACATGGACACGGTCGTCGCCGAAGTCGAGCGGCGCCTGGAAGCCTACGAGGACCCGATCGAGGTCTCGGTGCTGGGCTGCGCGGTCAACGGCATCGGCGAGGCCCGCCACGCTGACTTCGGCATCACCGGTGCCAAGGACATGGGCATGATCTACTCCAAGGGTGAGCCGCTGAAGAAGGTCCCCACCGAGCAACTGGTGGATGAGCTCTTCAAGGAGATCGACCGTTTCTACGCCGCCGGCAAGACAGTCGTGCGCGACGAGGCCAAGGCCGCGGAGGCGCGCGCGTGGCTTGCCGCCAACGAGGACGCCACCGCGCTGACGCCCGAGCGCATCGCCGCGCTGGAGGCCGCTGCCGCGGAGAACGACGAAGAGGCCGGCGCGGTGCTTCAGTCGATGCTCACGCCGGCCTCCGCTGCTGGGGCGGCGGCGACTTCGCCCGTTGCTCTGGACGAGTCGGTCTCGCCTGTAGCGGGCCGACGCTTCAGCCGCAGCTGAGCGCCGACCCCCCTTCCGTGATGGCCGGCCTCGGCTACCCGCTCAGCCGGCCGCCGCGAAGCGCTCTGCCACCTTGCCCCAGTTGACGGTGTTCCACCACGCGTCGAGGTAATCCGGGCGGCGGTTCTGGTACTTCAGGTAGTAGGCGTGCTCCCACACGTCCACGCCCAGGAGCGGCGTCTTGCCGGCGGAGATCGGGTTGTCCTGGTTGGGCGTGCCCACCACCGCCAGTCCCGAGCCGTCGTGCACGAGCCACGACCACCCCGAGCCGAACTGGTTGATGCCCGTTTCCTTCAGCTTCGCCTGGAAGTCCGCGAAGGAGCCGAAGGCCGAGTCGATCGCCTGCGCCAGCGCGCCGTCGGGTGCGCCGCCGCCGCCCGCGCTCATGCTCTCCCAGAAGAGTGAGTGGTTGTAGTGGCCGCCGCCGTTGTTGCGCACCGCGCCGCGCTTCTCCTCGGGCACCGCGCCGAGGTCCTTCAGCACGTCCTCGATCGCCGCGCTCTCCAGTGACGTGCCCGCGAGCGCCGCGTTGACCTTGTCCACGTACGCCTGGTGGTGCTTGTCGTGATGGATTTCCATCGTCTGCTTGTCGATGTGCGGCTCCAGCGCGTCATACGCGTATGGCAATGGCGGAACGGAGTAGGCCATGGGGGCTCCTTGTCGGCTTTCGGATTTCTAGGGTTGGGGGCTGTTCTATCAAAGGTGGGGCCCCGCTTTTGGCGGGACCCATTCGACCGCCGATCGGCGGCGGCCCGTAGCATGTGCCGCGCGCATGACCCGCCTCTCCTCCTACCTGCTCCCCACCGAGAAAGAGGCGCCCGCCGACGCCGAGGCGATCTCGCACAAGCTGATGGTGCGCGCCGGCCTGGTTCGCCAGATGGGCGCCGGCATGTGGACGTGGCTGCCCGCCGGCTGGCGCGTGCACCAGCGCGTCGTGGCGATCGTCCGCGAGGAGCTGGACGCGATCGGCGCGCAGGAGATGCTGATGCCTGTGCTGCAGCCCGCGGAGCCCTGGCGCAGGACGGGGCGCCTGGAGATCGACGAGCTGTTCAAGCTCTCCGACCGCAAGGGCTCTGAGCTCGTGCTCGCGATGACCCACGAGGAGGCCGTCACCTTCCATGTCGCCCAGACGGTGCGCTCCTACCGCCAGCTGCCGCTGATCCTCTACCACTTCCAGGTCAAGGAGCGCGACGAGCCGCGCCCGCGCGCCGGGATCCTGCGCACGCGCGAGTTCGTGATGAAGGACTCCTACTCCTTCGACCGCGATCAGGCAGGATTGGAAGAGAATTATGCGCTGCATGTCGAGGCCTACGACCGCATCATGGATCGCACCGGCCTGCGCTGGTACCGCGTGGAGTCCGACGTGGGCATGATGGGCGGGCTCGGCGCGCATGAGTACATGGCTCCCTGCGATGCCGGGGAGGACGAGATCGTGTTGACGGACTCGGGCTATGCCGCGAATGTCGAGGTCGCCTGTGCTCAGCTGGGCAAGGACCGGCTGTTGAGCAGCGACACCATCGACGGCGAGCAGATCCAGCTCCTGAAGGCGATCGAGATCGGCAACATCTTCAAGCTCGGCACCCGCTACTCCGAGCCGCTCGGCGCCACCTACCTCGACGAGTCGGGGGTGGAGCAGCCGATCTGGATGGGCTCCTACGGGATCGGCCCCGCGCGCATCGTCGCCGCCGCCGTGGAGCAGTTCGCCGACGAGCACGGCATCTCCTGGCCGCGCGCGCTGGCGCCCTTCGCTGTGCATCTGGTGGCGCTCGGCAAGCCCGGCACGCCCGAGCGCGACGCGGCAGACGGCGTGTACGACGCTCTGCGCGCCGGCGGCCTCGATGTGCTCTACGACGATCGCGACGCCGGCCCCGGGGAGAAGTTCGCCGACGCCGAGCTCTTGGGCTGTCCGCTGCGGCTCACCGTCGGACGCAAGTCGCTGGAGTCGGGCGAGACCGAGGTGCAGCTGCGCCGCGGGCGCCAGTCCGCTCCCGGGCTGCCACTGAGCGCCGACGGCGTGGAGCTCGTGCGGGCGGTGGACGAGCTGTGCCAGAGCCTCCCCTGAGGCCCGCCTCGGACGCGGGGACTCCCACGTCCGGGGGAGACGCGCAGGCGCCCCCGCCGCCGCCCCTGACCCTGCGCCGCCTGGTCGGCCTGGACCGCTCCGGCTCGCCGCCGCCGCAGACGCTCTCCGGTCAGCCGCTGCGGCCGTGGACGCTGCCCAACGCGATCGGCTTCCTGCGCCTGGCACTGATTCCGGTGTTCCTGGTAGTGGCGCTCTCCAGCGAAGATGGGGTCGATGCGCTTGCCGCCGCGCTGTTCGCGGCGATCGGCTGGGGCGACTACGCCGATGGCATCGCTGCGCGCGTAACGCGCCAGTACAGCCGGCTGGGCACGCTGATGGATCCGATCACCGATCGCCTGCTCGTGATCTCGGGTGTGGTCGTGTGCTGGCACTTCCAGCTGCTCCCGCGCTGGGCGCTGGCGGTGCTCGTGGCGCGCGAGCTCGCGATGCTGGCGCTCGGGCGCTACGGGCAGACCCACGGCGTGGAGCTGCGCATCAACTGGCCCGGGCGCCTCGCGGTCGCTCCCGTGATGGGCTCGTTCTTCTTCGCGATGGTGGGCCTCGGAACGCTCGCGGAGGCGCTGCTGTATGTGGGTATCGCCCTGGCGCTCCTCGCCACGGTGCTCTACGTGCGCACGGGGCTTGCGACCACGCGGCGGCGCCGGCGCTCCCGCGCCAATCCTCCCAATAGCCACAGCCCCGCCGATCCGTAGGCGAGCAGCAGCGGCATCAGGGCGACGTTGTAGCGCGGCTGGTCGTTGAACAGTGTCGCCAGGGTGGCGATCGCAAGCAGCGCGGCGGCGGAGGTGATCAGCTCCCAGCGGCGCGTCGCGAGCGCCCCGCCCAGCAGCCCCACCATCGCCAGCAGCAGGTACAGCGTGTGCTGCAGCTGGCTGGTGGAGGGGTGGTAGGTGCCGTTGCCCCCGCTCCACACCGTTCGCCACATCCTCCAGAACTTTTCCCCCAGCATCCCCGCGAAGGACAGCGGCTGCCCCAGCGCGTACTTGCGCACGTTCTCCAGATCTTCCTGCGTGACGGCGGCGTTCGCGGAGACGCCCGGGTGGCGCGCGCGGATCAGCGCGAACAGCGGCGCGGAGCTCTGCTGCCAGTACATCCCGCAGTCCGCGGGGAAGTGGCGGCACACTTCGGGAGCGAGCTTCTCCTCGGTGGGCACCAGCTCGCCGTGGCCGGGCAGATAGGAGCCGATGAAGAACGCATCGGGTCCCGCGGTCGTGATCGGCACGAAGCGCCGTTCCTGTTCGGAGGCGTACGCGAGCCACGGCAGCAGCGTCAGCAGGATCGCGCCCAGGTACACCCCCGCGCGCAGCGCCCTCATGCGCCGGCTGGGATGTCCGCTGAGCGCCAGCGCCACCGCGATCACCACCATCCCAACGGCGATGTCCCCGCGGGTGAGGCATGCCAGCCCGCCCACGACCCCTGCTCCCAGCAGCCACAGCCACCAGCGCGGGTCGGCGAGGTGCCTGCGCGCAAGCACGGCGGCCGCCACGCTCGCCAGCAGCGCCAGCCCGCCCAGCGGCTCGGAGAGGAACGTGCGCGTCGCGTCCACCAGCGGCCAGTAGGAGGCCCCCAGCGCCGTGGCCAGCACGGCGGCCCACGGTCCCGCCGCCCACCACGCGACCACCGCCATCAAGAGCAGCGTCAGGATTCCCGCCAGCAGTTGCACGTACTGCGCGGGACCGCTCGCGTGCGTGCTGAGGCGCAGCGAGCGGTGGCCCGAGAGCCGCGTGGCCAGCGCGAACGCCAGCGAGGTGCCCGGCGGCCACTTGAAGGTGGCGTACCGTTCGTGGGCGAGGATGCGGTTGGCGTTGGCCACGTAGCCGTTCTCATCGGCCGAGGTGTGCGTGTTGCTGCCGATCGCCTCGGCGCGCAACACCGCTCCGACGAGCACGAGCGCGAGGATCGCCACCACGGCTGCGCGGGCGGCGGTGGACTTGGGCCACGACATGCGCGGACACTCTAAACCTCAGCTTCACGTTTTGGCCCAAAGGGGTCTATACTGGCCGGGTCCCGCAAAGAGGGTGGCGTAGGCGGCCAAAGGCCGGCTGGCCGAAACGGGGATTCGCGCCGAAGGCGCGTGTCTCCCGGCTTCGGTCGGGTCCCTCGCTATTCCCAGTCATAGGAGAAGGCCGCGATGGAGACGTTCCCCGACCTTGGCTCGCTGAGCGACGCCGAGCTGAAGGATCTGATCAAGGAGCTGACCGAGGAGGAGGTCGAGATCTCCTACAGCCGGCGCATCCTGCACGGCAAGATCGACATCCTGCGCGCCGAGCTGGTCAACCGCCTGCGCAAGCGCCACGACGGCGGCGAGGCGATCATCACCGGCGCTGACGTGCAGCAGCTCACCGACATCCTGGCGCGCCGGCAGGTCGGCGAGCCGACCGACGTCTCATAGGGAGGCGGCCCGCCGTGGCCCTGCACTGCACCGAGTGCGGCTTCGTCAACAACGAGGGCGCCAACTACTGCCAGCGCTGCGGCGCGCTGCTGGCACCGCGCGCGGAGGGAAGCGGTGGAGGGGATGGGGATGGGGATCCAATAACCGCCACCTACCGCATCGACGAGACGGGCGAGCTCGTGCCGGTGGAGATCGGCGCCGTCACCGCGCACGGGCCGGCGCTCGTGATCCGCGCGGGCGGCGGGCGCGTGGGGGAGAGCTTCGCGGTGGGCGGCGAGCGGATGAGCATCGGCCGCCGCCCGGACGCCGATGTGTTCCTCGACGACTGCGGCTCGCTCAACGGCACGTACGTCAACCGCTCGCGGATCGAGTCGCACCACCTGCAGGAGGGCGATGAGGTGCAGGTCGGCAAGTACAAGCTCACGTTCCACGCGCGCTGATGGC
>JBIOES010000065.1:0-10682 GCA_044446265.1 Solirubrobacterales bacterium | reverse complement strand
CGCTGGTGGATACGAGGACGATCGTGCGCTGGGTCTCGCTGGTGGCGAACACGCGCGCGAGCTCGAGCAGCGCCGCGGTGCCCGAGAGCTCCGCGCGCGCGCCGGCGCCGGCGGCGTCGCGGTGGGCAAGCAGCACGATCGGGCTGGCGCCGGTGACGCCGGGGCGGGTGGCGATGACGGTGGTGAGCGTCCGCCTTCCTTCGATCGTGGGCGCCTCCACGCCGCGGGTGTGCACGGAGAAGCCCCCAGCAGCCGAGCCACCCACGCCCTCGAGGGTCCGCGCGATGTAGGCGGCGAGCCGCGCGTCCCCTTCGCTGCCCGGCCGGCGCCGCGGAAAGCGCGCCGCGAGGCTCTGCAGTTCGGCGAACGCGCGCGGCCCATCGAAGGCGTCGGGCGCCAGCGTGGAGGTGAGCGGCGCGGCGCGCCCGCTGAGGGAGAACCCGGCGATCGCCACGGCGAGCAGCAGGGGGACCAAGCCGGCGCGGTAGAGGCGTCCGTTGAGCACCGCAAAGGACCTTAGCCCTCCTTATGGATATCGTGCGCGCGTGCTCCAGCCCGTGGCTGTTCCCAGCAAGTCGCTCGCCGACTACACGCACATCTGCGGGCGCGGGCTGATCGACGAGATCCGCGAGCTCGCGGAGCCGCTGAAGGGACGCCGCGTGGTGCACGTCTCGGCGACGGCGTTCGGGGGCGGGGTCTCGGAGATCCTCTACACGCTCGTGCCGCTGATGCGCGATGTGGGGTTGGAGTGCGAATGGCAGGTGATCTACGGGCGCGAGGAGTTCTTCAACGCGACCAAGCTGATGCACAACGCGCTGCAGGGCGCGCCGCAGGATCTCGACGAGGAACAGTGGAGCACCTGGATGAGCTACAACGAGATGAACGCGCGCGAGCTCTCGGGGGGGTGGGACGTGTGCCTCGTGCACGACCCCCAGCCGGCGGCGATGCACAAGCTGGTGCCCGAGAAGGCGACGGGGTGGGTGTGGCGCTGTCACATAGATTTGTCAACGCCCAACCCGGCGACGATCGAGCGGCTGAGGCCCTTCATCGCGAGCTACCCGGAGTCCCTCTTCCACATGGCCAGCTACGTGCCCGCGGGGATGGGCGGGCACGTGAACATCGTGCCCCCCGCGATCGATCCGCTGGCGCCGAAGAACATGGCGCTCTCGCCCGAGGACGCCTCCTACGTGTGCAGCCAGTTCGGGATCGACGTGGATCGCCCGCTGATGTGCCAGGTCTCGCGCTTCGACCCCTGGAAGGACCCCCTGGGGGTGATCGACGCATACCGCGCGGTCAAGGAGCAGATGCCCCAGGTGCAGCTGGCGCTGGTGGGCTCGATGGCCAGCGACGATCCGGAGGGGTGGGACTTCTTCAACGCGACGATCGCGCACGCCGATGGCGACCCCGATGTGCACATCCTCAACAACTTCAACAACGTTGGGGCGATCGAGGTGAATGCCTTCCAGAGCCACGCCGATGTGCTGATCCAGAAGTCCACGCGCGAGGGCTTCGGGCTGACCGTCTCGGAGGCGATCTGGAAGGCGCGGCCGTTCATCGGGGGCAACGTGGGCGGGATCCCCCTCCAGGTGCAGGACGGCGTGACGGGGTTCCTGGTGGATAGCGCCGAGCACTGCGCCGCGCGCTCGCTCGAGATCCTCGAGGACCCGGCGCTCGGCAAGACGCTGGGACGGCGCGGCAAGGAGCACGTGCGCACGCACTTCCTGATGCCGCGCTACCTGCGCGACTACCTGAAGATCTTCACGGAGCTGCTGGCGTGAGCGCGACGCCGGCACAGCGCGCTCCGCTGGTGCTGGTGTCAAACCGCGGCCCTGTGACCTTCGGCCCCGGCGGGGAGGTGCAGCGCGGCAGTGGCGGGCTGGTGACGGCGCTCACGGGGCTCGCCTCGCACCGCGAGGCGGTATGGATCGCCTCGGCGATGAACGAGCACGACGCGGAGGTCTCCCACGGCCACGGCGGGCGCGCCTTCCCGGTGCGCAGCCCCGCGGGGGGCGAGTACCAGGTGCGCCTGGTGGTGAGCGACCCCGACGCCTACGATCGCTTCTACAACGTGTTCGCGAACCCGATGCTGTGGTTCATCCAGCACTACCTGTGGGACCTATCGAACGCGCCCGACATCCGCCGCGAGGAGATCGAGGCGTTTGAGTTCGGCTACAACGTCGTCAACGAGGATCTGGCGCGCGCGGTGGTGGAGGAGCTGGAGGGCAACCCCGAGCCGGTGGTGATGGTGCACGACTACCACCTCTACACGCTGCCCGATCTCGTGCGCCGCGCGCGCCCGGATGTGTTCCTGCACCACTTCATCCACATCCCCTGGACGCAGTCGGACTCCTGGCGGGTGCTGCCCTCGCGGATCCGCGAGGAGATCTTCACGGGGCTCCTCGCGAACGACATCATCGGCTTTCACACGCGCAGCTACCGGCGCAACTTCCTGCAGTGCTGCCGTGATCTGATGGACCTGGAGGTGGACTTCGAGCGCGGGCTCGTGAAGGTGGGCGAGCGCGAGGTGTGGGTGCGCGCCTACCCGCTGCCGATCGACCACGAAGCGGTGCGCCAGGTGGCGGAGCGCGAGCAGGTGAAGCAGTACGAGCAGGAGCTGCTGCGCCGCCGGCGCGACTTCCTGATCCTGCGCGTGGATCGCGCGGATTTGAGCAAGAACGTGCTGCGCGGGTTCGCGGCGTTCGATCTGTTCCTCGAGCAGCACCCGGAGTTCCGCGAGCGCGTGACGTTCATGGCGCAGCTGATGCCCTCGCGCACCGATGTGCCCCAGTACGCGGAGTACCTGGGGCGGATCGAGGCGTCGGTGGCGGTCGTGAACCACCGCCACGGCACGCCCGATTGGATGCCGATCCAGCTGAAGCTGCGCGACGACCTGGAGGAGGCGATGGCGGCCTACCGCCACTACGACGTGCTGCTCGTGAACGCGATGTTCGATGGCATGAACCTGGTGGCCAAGGAGGGTCCGATCGTCAACGAGCGCGAGGGCGTCTCGATCCTCTCCGAGAACACGGGCGCGCACGAGGAGCTCGGCGAGTACGCGCTGTCGGTGAACCCCTTCGACATCCAGGAGCTCGCGAACTCGATCTACGCGGCGCTCGCGATGGAGCCGGCCGAGCGCCGCCGCCGCGCGCGGGGGCTCGTGGAGATCGTCACATCGCGCGACCCGGGGGATTGGATCGACGAGCAGATGGCGGACATCCGCGCGAAGGGGCGCGGCAGGTAGGGAAGGCTCCGGGGTGGGCGGGCCTTAATCCGCTGCCAGATAGGAAAGGCTCCGCCCCTTCCGGGCTATCAAGATAGGAAAAGGCTCCGCCCCTGCCGGGGCTGCGCCGGGGGGCCGCGCGATGGGAGTGGGCGCGCAATTCCCTGGGCCCTCGGGCCCAGGGGGCCGGGGCTGGAGAGCGACCGCTGGTATCATCCCGCGCCGCACATGACCCTGCCCGCGCCCACGTACGACCTGATCCTGATGCTGGATACGCAGGCCAGTGCGCCCACGCGCGCGAAGATCGTGGCGGACGCGCGCGCGGCGATCGAGGCGCAGGGCGAGCTGGTGCGCCAGGACGAGTGGGGCACGCGCGCGCTGGCCTACCAGATCGATCACAAGGCCGATGCGGAGTACCACCTGCTGCAGTTCCACGCCTCCACGCCGGAGCTGCTCGCGAGCCTGGAGCGCTCGCTGCGCATCGCGGATGAGATCGTGCGCTTTCGGATCGTCAAGCTGAAGCCCGGCACTCCCGAGGCGCCCGATATGAAATCCGGGGCGATACCCTCGCGCCACGAGCCCACGGCTGAGGCGGAGAGCGTCGTCGAGGCCGTGGTGGAGGTTGCCGCGGAGGTCGAGGTCGAGGCGGTGCTCGAGGCCGGCGAGCCGGCTCAGGCCGGCTGAGCGCAGGCCGCGTATCGCCGAGCGGGAGGGTTCCGCCCGTGTCACCGCGAACCGGAGCGGGGTAATACACTCGGAGACATGGCTCGGATCGACGTGGGCGAGCAGCCGCTGAGCAGGACCGACGTACTACGCGCCTCGCCGCGCATGTTCGAGTCGCGCGTGCTGGATGCGCTCTCGCGCGTGCACCCCCTGGTGCCGGTGCTGATCTTCGCGCCGGCGATCGTGCTGCTTGCCGCGTGGGGACTATCCAAGGTGAGCGTTCTGGGCATGGTGGGCCTGGCGGTGGGCGGGTACGCGATGTGGACGCTGTTCGAGTACTGGCTGCACCGCGTGGTGTTCCACTTCGAGCCCGAGAAGGGCCTGGGGGCGCGGCTGCACTGGATCATCCACGGCATCCACCACGAGCACCCCAACGATCCGATGCGCCTGGTGATGCCGCCGTCGGTGAGCATCCCCCTGGGGGCGATCGTGTTCGGAGCCATGTACTTGGTCTTCGGCGGACGCTACGCGCCGGGGCTCGGAGCGGGGTTCTTCGCGGGGTATCTGGTGTACGACATGCTGCACTACTACCTGCACCACTTCCGCCCGCGCGGGCGCGTGGGACGGATGCTGCGCGAGCGCCACATGCGCCACCACTTCCAGGACGACACGCGCGGCTTCGGGATCAGCGCGCCATATTGGGATGAGGTGTTCCGCACCTCGCCGCGCGGCAAGCACTGAGCAGCCGCTTCCCACCACGCGGCCCCCGCCGGCCGGTATTTGACTGAAGTCCCGCCAGACCCGGGACCCGGCCGGCCGGCTCCTTCCCTTCCTCGAAGAACCGTAATCCCGCAAAGAGCGAGATGGCGTCGAAGTTGGCGCCCGAACGCCGGTCTAGACTCGAAGTCCAATCCAACAAAGACCAGACCGAGGGGAAGAAGACGTGGCCGCCACCAACATCAACCGGGTAGTGATGACCGGCAACCTGACCGCAGATCCGGAACTGCGCTCGACGCCCAGCGGCATGTCGGTGTGCAGCCTGCGCATCGCGTGCAACACCCGCCGCAAGGACCAGGCTTCGGGCGAGTGGGTCGATAAGCCCAACTACTTCAACGTCACCGTGTGGGGCGCGCAGGGCGAGAACGCCGCCCGCTTCCTCTCCAAGGGACGCCCCGTGGCGATCGATGGGCGCCTGGAGTGGCGCGAGTGGGAGGCACAGGATGGCACCAAGCGCCAGGCAACCGATATAATCGCCGACTCGGTGCAGTTCCTGGGTTCGCGCGACGACGCCGCTTCGGGCGGCAGGTTCGTGAGCAACGGGGATCAGGGCAACGACGTCCCGGTGGACAACCAGGACTTCCAGCCCGCGCCGGTCGGAGTCGGGGCCCCCGGCGACGACGACATTCCGTTCTAGCGAGATGAGGTAGCTCCAAGTGGCAAAATCGCGCGGTCGCGGCAAGCCAGTCCGCCGTCGAGACAGGAAGGGCGCCCCCGGCAGCGGGCGGCGCAAGCCGTGCCAGCACTGCCGCGACAAGGTGGAGCAGGTCGACTACAAGGACGCGGCCTCGCTGCGCAAGTTCATCTCCGAGAAGGGCAAGATCCGCTCGCGGCGCATCACCGGCGCGTGCCGGCGCCACCAGGGCCAGATCGCCCGCGCGGTGAAGCGCGCGCGCGAGCTCGCGCTGCTGCCCTACGTGAACGAGGGCGGGCGCGACGACGCCCCCCGGCGCGATCGCGGCGACCGCGATCGGGAACGGTAGAGGGGGCGCAGACGCGGTGCCCGAAGCGATCCTCCTCGAGGACGTCGAGACGCTCGGCGAGCAGGGCAAGGTGGTGGAGGTCTCCAAGGGGTACCTGCGCAACTACCTGATCCCGCGCAAGCTCGCCCAGCCGGCCACGCGCGGGGCGATGGCCGCGGCCCAGCAGCGCCAGCAGGCGGCCGAACGGGCAGAGCGGGAGTTCGCCGCACGCGCGGTGGACAATGCCGCGCTGCTCAACAAAACGGTGCTCACGATCACCGAGCAGGCCAGCCCCGATGGGCGCCTGTTCGGCTCGGTGAGCGCCCAGGACATCGCGGATGCGATCCGCGAGGCGCGCGGGCTGCGACTCGACCGCCAGAACGTGCACCTCCCGGAGGCGATCAAGAACCTCGGCACCTACATGGTCGTGGTGGACGTCCTCGAGGGCGTAACGGCGACCGTCAAGACGATGGTCGTAGCGCAGAAGTAAGAGTCCGACTCCCCTGCGAACATAGGTTCGTGCGGGTCTATTTCCTCCGAGATAGCGGGTTGGCCTCTCAGGCTGGGGCAGCCGTCGATCTAGACTCGCGCCAGCCATGAGCGCGGTCTCCACAACCAACGGCTCGAACGGAGCGAGCGCCCCCACGGGCGCGATCGCCCCACCCCACAACCTCGACGCCGAGCAGTCGGTGCTGGGCGCGATCCTGCTCTCCGACCGCTCGCTGTATGCGCTGGTGATCGAGGAGGGGCTGCGCCCGGACGATTTCTACCGCGAGCGCCACGGGCTGATCTACCAGGCGATGCTGGCGCTCTACAACGAGAGCGAGCCGGTGGACGTGCTCACGGTCACCGATCGCCTGCGCCAGCTGGGCAAGCTCGAGCAGGTCGGCGGGGCGGCCGCGGTGGATGAGCTCAGCGGCGTGGTGCCCGCCGCGGGGCACGCGCGCCGCTACGCGCAGATCGTGCGCGAGAACGCGCTGCTGCGGCGCCTCTTGGCGAGCACGTACGAGATCCAGGCGAGCGTGCTCGGCCACCAGGCGCCCCCGCGCGAGCTGGTTGAGCAGGCCGAGAAGGCGATGCTGGAGGTCGCGCGCGACGATCGCCAGCAGGACTTCAGGGCGATCGAGGAGGTGCTGCACGAGGAGCTCGACAAGCTGCACCGCCTCTCGCTGGAGGGCACCTCGCTGACGGGCACCCCCTCGGGCTTCAAGGACCTCGATGAGATCACCGGCGGGTTTCAGCCCGGAAACCTCATCATCGTGGCGGCGCGCCCGGCGATGGGCAAGAGCGCGCTGGTGTGCAACATCGCGGAGAACGCCGCCGTGGAGCACGGCAAGCCCGTCGCGCTGTTCAGTCTGGAGATGGCGGAGGCCGAGCTCGCGCAGCGCTTCGTCGCGAGCCAGGCGCGCATCAAGGGCGAGGAGCTGCGCAAGGGGCGCGTGAGCGAGCAGCGCTGGCCGAAGATCCTCGAGGCCTCACAGCGCCTGGCGAGCGCGCCGCTGTGGGTGGACGACTCCAGCGACGTGGGGATGCTGGAGATCAGAGCCAAGGCGCGGCGCCTGCACAGCCAGTGCGAGGGCGGGCTGGGGCTGATCATCATCGACTACCTGCAGCTGATGCGCACCGACAGCCGCTACGACAGCCGCGTAACGGCGGTGGGCGAGCTCAGCCGCGGCCTGAAGATCCTCGCGCGCGAGCTGGGGGTGCCCGTGATCGCGCTCTCGCAGCTGAGCCGCGCGGTGGAGCAGCGCTCGCCCAAGAAGCCCCAGCTCTCCGATCTGCGCGAGAGCGGAAACCTCGAGCAGGACGCGGACCTCGTGATGTTCATCTACCGCGACGAGTACTACGAGCCGGAGACCGAGCGCCCCGGGGAGGCGGATCTGATCATCGCCAAGCACCGCAATGGCGCCACGGGCGAGGTGACGCTGACCTTCCAGAAGGAGTACCCCAAGTTCATGAACTACGCCGGGGAGCGCTACTTGCAGAGTGGGCCCGGGCGGCACGAGCTGGAGGCGGGTGGACAGTGAGCCGCGGATCGGAAAGCTGCTCGCTGGGGCTGTGCGACGGCAGTGGGTTCGTGGTCGACGAGGCCACGAACACGGCCTCGGACTGCCCCTGCCGCGCGGGGCAGATCGCGAGGGTGCGCGCACAGGCGCTGGCGGGGCGCGTGCCGCGCAAGTACCGAGGCGTGTCCTTCGATCGCCCGCCGGTGAGCGACATCGCGCGCGTGGCGCCCGAGCAGGTGCGCGCGGTGCGTCGCTACGTGCACCGCATCGACGAGAACCTCGACGCCGGGCGGGGGCTGTGGCTGTGGGGTGACGTGGGCACCGGCAAGACGACGCTCGCGATGCTCGCCTCCCAGGCGGCGCTGCAGGCGGGGCGCTCGGTCGTGATCCACTCGCTGCCGCGGCTGCTCAACCTGATCCGCAACGCGATCGAGTCCGACGCCGGGATGGTGGGCTTCCTGGAGCGCCTCACGGCGGTGGACCTGCTGCACATCGACGATCTGGGGGCCGAGAACACGACCGACTGGGTGCTCGAGCAGCTGTACTCGATCATCAACACCCGCTACGAGGACGAACGGGCGATGATCGTGACGACCAACCTCAAATTCGAGGAGCTGCTGGAGCAGCTCGGCGAGCGCACCGTCTCGCGCCTGGTGGCGATCTGCGGCGACCCGCTGCTGCTCTACGGCGACGACAAGCGGCGTGAGCACCCCGCTCCCGTGCACGCGGCCTGAGAACGCGGTCTGAGCGGCGCATCCTCGTAGACTCCAGTTCGAGATGCCGGGCATAGTCATCGTGGGCGCCCAGTGGGGCGACGAGGGAAAGGGCAAGATCACCGATCTGCTCGCCGAGAACGGCGACGCGGTGGTGCGCTTCCAGGGCGGCAACAACGCCGGCCATACGATCGTGCGCGAAGGGGTGGAGTGGAAGCTGCACCTGATCCCCTCCGGCATCCTCTACCCGGGCAAGTGCTGCGTGATCGGAAACGGCGTCGTGATCGACCCGGGGGTGCTGATCGACGAGCTCGATGCGCTGCGCGCGCGCAGGGTGGATGTGAGCGGGCTGCGCATCTCCTCCAACGCGCACCTGATCATGCCCTACCACCTGCTGCTCGACTCCGCCGGCGAGGCGCGGCTGGGGAGCCTGCAGATCGGCACCACGCGCCGGGGGATCGGCCCCTGCTATGCGGACAAGGCGGCGCGCCTGGGGATCCGCGTGCAGGATCTGCTCGACGAGAAGATCCTCAAGAAGAAGATCGTCGCCGCGATGGAGCCCAAGCGCCTGTCGCTGCGCCCCTATGAGAAGGACCCCTCGCTCGATCTGCACACGATGACCGAGGAGTATCTCGTCTACGGGCACCGCCTCGAGCAGCACATCGCCGACACCTCGCGCCTGATGTGGGATCTGCTCGACCGCAACCAGAAGGTGATCTTCGAGGGCGCGCAGGGCGCGATGCTGGATATCGACCACGGCACCTACCCGTTCGTCACCTCCTCCAACCCGCTATCCGGGGCGGCGTGCGTGGGGGCGGGCGTGGGACCCAAGAACATCGACGAAATCTGGGGCGTCTCCAAGGCATACACCACCCGCGTGGGCGCGGGTCCGTTCCCGAGCGAGCTGCACGACGAGACGGGCGAGAAGATCCGCGAGCGCGGCGGCGAGTTCGGCACCACCACCGGGCGCCCCCGGCGCACCGGATGGCTCGACCTGGTGGCGCTGCGCTACGCCTCGCGCCTGAACACGATGACGGCGCTGACGATCACCAAGCTCGATGTGCTCTCGGGGTTCGACCGCATCGGAGTGTGCACCAGCTACCGTGGCGCCGAGGGAGCCCAGTTCGACGACTTCCCCTACCACCAGACGGTGCTCCACCACACCACCGCCGAGCTCACCGAGCTGCGCGGGTGGAAGGAGGACCTGGGCGAGTGCCGCACGCTCTCGGACCTGCCCGAGGGAGCACGCGAGTACCTGCTGTTCATCTCCGAGCAGGTGGGCGCGCCGGTGACGCTTGTGGGCGTCGGCCCGGGGCGCGAGCAGGTGATCTGGACCGACGCGGGGCGCCAGACGCTGGTGGGACGCAACGGCGATTCGCCGGCGTGACCACGCGGACCGACTACGAGCGCCACGGACGCACCTACGCCCAGCACCGGCGTTCGGATCCGCGCATCGCCGCTCGCATCCACGCGGCGCTCGGCGATGCGCGCACGGTACTCAACGTGGGCGCCGGCGCCGGCTCCTATGAGCCATCCGATCGCTGGGTGCTGGCGGTGGAGCCCAGCGCGACGATGCGCGCCCAGCGCCCCGCAGGTGCGGCGCCCGCGATCGCCGCTCGCGCAGAGGCGCTCCCGCTCGACGATGACGCGGTCGATGCGGCGATGGCGTGTGTGACGATCCACCACTGGGACCCGCCCGCGGCCGGCTTGGCGGAGCTTCGCCGAGTGGCGCGCGGACCGGTGGTGGTCTTCACCTTCGAGCTCGACGCGCTGCCCGCGTGGCAGCTGGAGTTCCTGCACGAGGGAGTCGAGCGCGAGCGTCCGCGATTCCCCGCGATCGACGATGTCGCCGCTGCCCTCGGTGGGCGCACACGCGTCGAGCGGCTCCCCACGCCCGGCGATTGCGCGGATGGATTCTTCGAGGCATTCTGGCGGCGCCCCGAGGCGCTGCTCGACCCGGCGGTGCGCGGCGCTCAGTCGGTGTGGACGCTGCTCGAGCCCGGCGTCGAGGAGCGCATCGTCGCGCGCCTTGCCAACGCCCTCGACTCGGGCGAGTGGGACGCTCGCTACGGGCACCTGCGCGAACAGGAGGACTTCCAGGGGGCGCTGCGGCTTGTTATCTCTGAAGCGTGAGGCGCTGGCGCGGCTCGACGACGCGCTCGTGCTTGCCGCACCATCCGCCGACCCCAGTCGCCGCCCGAACAGCCGCGACAACTACGACGCCTATGTTGGCCAGATCGGCCCAGCCGACCCGGTCCTCGTTGTGACTAGCAGCATCTACCTGCGGGCGCTTGTCGGATCGGTGGTGGTAGAGTCGCGCTGTTCGGACTATTGTAGCTGG
>JBIOES010000064.1:0-10801 GCA_044446265.1 Solirubrobacterales bacterium | reverse complement strand
GAACAGCGTGGCCAGCGTGAACACCCTGCCGGGCACGCGCACGCCGTCCCAGCCGGGGGCGTAGTCGTACAGCAGCCGGTAGGGGTACCCGGCGCCGGTGAGGCCCAGGCCCAGCGCGGCCACCGAGCAGACAACCACCCCCGCCGCCAGTCCCCAGCGCAACCTGCGTGTGTACAGGCCGGTGCACAGTCCGATCAGCGCGAGCGCGAAGATCGTCAACCCGGGGAACAGCACGCTCTCGTTCTTGGAGTGCACGTCCGCGCGCGCGAACGCGGTGGCCGAACCCCACACGCGGTTCTCGCTGGAGGCCGCGAGGAACGCCGCCGGGCCCGAGGAGTAGGTCTTCACTTCGCGGATCGTGCGCTTCGCGGTGGGGTACTCGTTGGCCACCTTCAGATAGGGCCGCGCCTGGTAGACGGTGACGAGGCCCACCACCGCCATGCCTGCGAGGGTGACCGCGACCAGTCGGCGCGGCAGTCCGGGGCGCCCCGCCCGCCACCAGTACACCGCCGCCAGTACGGCGAGCACGAGCAGCAGGTAGGAGAACTGCAGGCCCAGCGTGAAGCCGAGGCTGATCTGCCACGCCGCCACGAGCCACCCCGCGACGACAGGTCCGCGGGAGCTGCGTCGGTATCCACGCAGCAGCAGGAACAGCGCGAGCGGGATGCCGCCGCTGGAGATCACGTGCAGGTGCCCCGCCTCCGTGACACGGTAGGGGGCGTAGGCGAACGCGATGCCCGCTGCCGCTCCACCCACTCTGCCGACTCCCAGCTCGCGCGCCAGCAGGTAGGCGCCGGCGAAGCTCAGCGACCAAGCGAACAGGTAGAGCAGGTTGTAGCGAACCAGCGCCGCTACGGTGCCCGAGCCGAAGAACGCGGCGGGGCCGTAGCCCAGCAGCGAGTCCGAGAAGGCCAGGCTCAGCGGGTGCGGGTAGAAGGCGTTGGCGTCGAATAGGTGCCCGGGGGAGTGCAGCAGCGCGTGCCCCACCCACGCGACCTGCCACGCGGTGCGCACCGGGTCGCCGAGGTCGGGGGAGATGCGGCTGCTCATATGCAGCGCCAAAGGCCAGGTCGTCAGGATCGCGAGCCCAAGACCGGCAAGCGCCACCCACACCAGCTCGCGCCACCCCAGCGCGGGGGACGCGGGCCAGCGCGCGGGTCGTTTGGCGGCAGGGGAGGGCCCCGGCGTGTCGAGGAGCGCAGTCGCCATCGAAGCGGGCAGCATATGCCAGGCGCCCCGCCAAAGCGCCAAACGGCGTGCGCCACGGCGATGTGGCTGCGCGCCGGCGGCGTGCGCCACCGTGGCGCAAGGGCAGCGCGAGCGTCAGACGTTCCGAGATGGCGATTTGCGTCACACTGGACACATGCGCGTGCTCGTGGTCGGCGCAGGCGGTGTGGGCGGGGCGTTCGCCGCCATCGCACAGCGACGCCCGGCCTTCGAGCGAGTGGTGCTCGCCGACCTCTCGCCCGCGCGGGCGCACGCGGCGGTAGCCAAGCTGGGCGAGGCCGGGCGCTTTGGCGCCGAGCAGGTCGACGCCTCCGAGAAGGCGTCCCTCGTGCGGCTGATCGAGCGCGTGAAGCCCGACGCGGTGCTGAATGCCACCGACCCGCGCTTCGACCGCCCGATCTTCGACGCGTGCCTGGAGACCCGCACGACCTACGTGGACATGGCGATGACGCTCTCAAAACCCCACCCCACGCGCCCGCACGAGCTGCCGGGCACGATGCTCGGCGAGTACCAGCTCGCCCGTCACGAGGCATGGGAGCAGGCGGGAGTCCTCGCGCTGGTGGGGATGGGGGTCGAGCCCGGCCTCTCCGACGTGTTCGCGCGCTACGCGGCCGACGAGCTGTTCTCCCATATCGAGGAAGCAGGCGTGCGCGACGGCGCGGATCTGGTCGTGGAGGGCTATGACTTCGCGCCCACCTTCTCGATCTGGACGACGATCGAGGAGTGCCTGAACCCTCCCCTGATCTGGGAGCGCGAGCGCGGCTTCCACACCACCGCCCCCTTCTCCGAGCCGGAGGTGTTCGAGTTCCCCGAAGGCATCGGCGCGATCGAGTGCGTGAACGTCGAGCACGAGGAGGTCGTGCTGATCCCGCGCTGGGTGCCCTGCGAGCGCGTGACCTTCAAGTACGGCCTCGGCGAGGAGTTCATCGCGGTGCTGCGCACGCTGCACAAGCTCGGCCTCGACTCGACCGAGCCGCTCCAGGTGCGCGGCGCGAAGGTCTCACCGCGCGATGTCGTCGCCGCCGCGCTGCCCGACCCCGCGACGCTCGGCGAGCGGATGACGGGCCGCACGTGCGCGGGGACCTGGGTGACGGGCACCGGCAAGGACGGGCAGCCCCGCTCCACCTACCTCTACCACGTGGTGGACAACGAGCAGACGATGCGCGACTACGGCTCCCAGGCCGTGGTGTGGCAGACCGCAATCAACCCGGTGGTGGCGCTGGAGCTCCTGAACGAGGGCCTGTGGAAGGGCGCGGGCGTGCTCGGCCCCGAGGCATTTCCGCCTAAGCCGTTCCTCGAGCGCCTCGCGGAGCTGGGCTCACCGCACGGCCGGCGCGACGAAGCGCCGTCTCCCGCCTGAGGCGGGCTCGCCGCGCGGCCAACGCGACGACGAGCCCGGCTCGGCCTGACTGCCACGGGAGCGGCGCGCGGCCGGGTGGGTGGGGCTTAATCGAATGCCTGCTCCCTTGCCTCCACGGCAGGCGGCCCCGGCCACGGGAGCGGCGCGCGGCCTCCCATCCGCGCTGCCTGCTCCCTTGCCTCCACGGCAGGCGGGCCCCAGCTTTGGGTTGGCTCTCAGAATTCCACGCGCTCCGGCACGGGCCCCGTCGGCGGCGGCTGCTCGAGCAGCCCCGGCGGCGCGGTTTCTGTCTTGCGCGCGAAGTACTCCTTGAAGAAGGGCCGTGAGACGAGCATGGCGATCGCGCCGAGGACCATGCCGCCGATGCCCATCCACAGCGGCAGCGTGATGCCGAGGATCGGCGAAGAGGAGACGTTTTCGGAGTTGCTGTAGTAGAACGCCGCCTTGATCCCGATCCCGAACAGCATCAGCCCCCCGATCAGCGGGCCGAGGCCGAGCAGCAGGAAGTTGCGCGCGCTTTCCATCAGGTCGTGGCGGTAGTACCAGCCACAGGCGATGCCGGTGAAGCCGTAGTAGAAGCAGATCGGGAAGCCGATCGCTGTGAGCGAGTCTTCCAGGATGCTTTCGGAGAGCAGCAGCAGGACGACCGTGATGAGGATCGAGAGCGCCCCGAAGCCGAGCGTGGAGACGGTCGGCGTGAGGTAGCGCTTGTGGACGCGCGAGAGCAGCGCCGTGACCGCCTTCCAGTGCGCCATCGAGAGGGTGGTGCGGGCGGTGGGCAGGATCGTCGTCTGGGTCGAGGCCGACGCGGAGGTGAGCACGGCGATGATCAGCAGCTTGTTCAGCGTGCTGCCCAGCACGCCGCCGCCGAGCGCGAAGAGGATGTCCGACTGGTTTTCTTCGTTGGTCAAGAAGCCGGTGCCGTGGAAGGACTGGGCGGCGGCGGTGACGACGACGTAGATCACCACCAGCAGGATCGTCGAGACGACCGCGGCCTTGCCGGGGCCCTCCGCGGGATCCTCGGACTCCTCGTTGACGGCGACGCCGGAGTCCCACCCCCAGTAGATGAAGACCGCGAGCAGCAGCGCGACGACGAGGTCGCCGAAGCTCATCGCGAAGGGGTTGATCCAGGAGAGCGAGGGCTTGATCGAGCCGGCGGGGGGATGGCTGCCGTAGACCTTCACGAAGGCGACCACCGAGAACAGCCCAAGGATGAGGACCTCGGCGCTGAGCAGGAACTGCTGGATGCGCGCGGAGAGCTCGATGCCGCGGTAGCAGATCCAGGTCATGATCGCGATCCACAGGACCGCGGCGACGATGATCGCCGCCTTGGATTCACCGAGTTCGGTGAAGCCGAAGAGCTTGTAGGTGTAGATCGCCGCGATCGCCGACAGCGAGGCCATCACGATCAGGTCGGCGAGGAAGATCGCCCAGCCGTTCATCCAGCCCGTGATCGGGCCGAACGTGCGGGTGACCCACGCGAACGTCGTGCCCGAGTCGGGATCGGCGCGGTTGAAGTACTTGTAGGCGGAGGCGACGAGCAGCATCGGGATGAACGCCACGAGCATCACCGCGGGCGCGTGCACGCCCACGCCCTTGACGGCGACGATGAACCCCAGTGTCGCCGCAAGGGAGTAGGCGGGCGCCGTGGAGGCGACCCCGATCACGATGTTCGAGAGGTAGCCGATCGCGTTCTTCTTGAGGCCCTTGTCCATCACGCCCTGGGGAGTCTCGGCGGGAACGCTCACGGTCGCCATGTTGCAGACGTTACATCCATGGACGCAAGGCACCAAGTGGCGCGATCCCCAAAATCTTTCCTGGTCTTTATACTTTATGGACAATGATCCTGAGGACAGTTGAACGTGTGACCGGTTGATGAAGACATTGCAGAGGGGTAGCGTTGTTCTCGATGTCTAGCTATGTGGAGGAGCAGGCGGTGGTTGGCGACCTGCAGGAGCTCGCGAAGCGCCACCTGTGGATGCACTTCACGCGCATGGGCGCGTACGCCGATCCGGGACACGAGGTGCCGATCATCGTGCGCGGGGAGGGGTGTTACGTGTACGACCAGCACGGCAAGCGCTACCTCGATGGGCTGAGCGCGCTGTACTGCGTGAACATCGGCCACGGACGCGCCGAGTTGGGCGAGGCCGCTGCGCGCCAGTCCAAGGAGCTTGGCTTCTACACCAACTGGAGCTACGCGCACCCGCCCTCGATCGAACTGGCGGCGCGCATCGCGGCGCTCGCGCCGGGGGAACTGAACCGCGTGTTCTTCGTGAGCGGCGGCTCGGAGGCGGTGGAGTCGGCGTGGAAGCTCGCGAAGTCCTACCACGCGGCGACGGGGGAGCCGCGCAAGCACAAGATCATCTCCCGCTTCCTGGCCTACCACGGGACCTCGATGGGCGCGCTCACCGCGACCGGGCTGCCGCCCCTGCGCGAACCCTTCGAGCCGCTCACGCCGGGGGGCAGGCACGCGGCGAACACCAACAGCTACCGCTGGGCGGAGGACCGCCACACGCTGTGGGCGGCGGATGCGATCGAGGAGGCGATCCTGTTCGAGGGCCCGCACACGGTCGCGGCGGTGATCCTCGAGCCGGTGCAGAACGGCGGCGGGTGCTTCGTGCCGCAGGAGGGCTACTTCCAGCGCGTGCGCGAGATCTGCGATCGCCACAACGTGCTGCTGATCTCCGATGAGGTGATCTGCGCGTGGGGGCGCCTCGGGCACATGTTCGGCTGCGAGCGCTTCGGCTACGAGCCCGACATGGTGACGACGGCGAAGGGGCTCACCTCCGCGTACGCGCCGATGGGCGCGGTGATCACATCCGATCGCGTGGCCGAGCCGTTCCTGCACGGCAACGAGACGTTCGTGCACGGCTTCACCTTCGGCGGGCACCCGATGGCGTGCGCGACGGCGATGGCGAACATCGATGTGCTCGAGCGCGAGGAGCTGCCCCGGCACGTGCTCGAGCGCGAGGGCGAGTTCCGCGCGATGCTCGAGTCGCTGCGCGATCTGCCGATCGTGGGCGATGTGCGCGGCGCGGGCTACTTCCACGCGATCGAGCTCGTCAAAGACAAGGAGACGAAGGAGACGTTCAGCCACGAGGAGGCGGAGGTGCTGCTGCGCGACTTCCTGTCCCACGAGCTCTATCGCCGCGGCTTGATCTGCCGCACGGACGATCGCGGCGATCCGATCGTGCAGCTCTCCCCACCGCTGATCGCCGATGGCGAGCAGTTCGAGGAAATCGAGGCGATCCTGCGCCCCACTCTGAGCGAGGCATGGGAGCGGGTGGTGCGCCACTGATGGAGCTCACGGTCGAGAGCCTGCTGGATGAGCTGGGCCTCGATCTGGCCAGCGGCCACGAGTCGGCCGCGGCGCGCGTGCGCTGGGTGCACTCGACGGAGCTGGTCGACCCCACCCCCTGGCTCAGCGGGGGAGAGCTGCTGCTCACGACAGGGCTGCAGCTGGACAAGCCCAAGTCCCAGCGCGAGTTCGTGGAGCGCCTGAAGGAGCGCGGCATCGCGGGGGTGGGCTTCGGCACGGGGTTCATCCACGAGAAGATCCCCGCGGCGCTCTTGACGGCGGCGCGCAAGCTCGAGTTCCCCGTCTTCGAGGTGCCCTACGAGCTGCCGTTCATCGCGGTGACCGAGCGCGCGTTCACGCACCTGGCGGGTCAGCAGTTCGAGACGCTGCGCCGCTCGATGGCGATCCAGGAGCGCCTGGAGCGCCTCGTGCTCGAGCAGCGCGGGTTGACCGAGGTCGTGAGGTCCACAGCGGGGGCGATCGGCGGCGTGGTGGGCGTGCTCGATGCGCACGGCGAGGAGCTGGCGTGGCACGCGCACGTGCGTCCCCTGAGCGACTCCGAGCGCCAGGCGATCGCGCGTGAGGTACGCGGGGCGACCCAGGCCTTCGAACCCCGCCTACCGCGCTGGCGCGGCGCGGTGCTGGCCCTCCCTGTGGTGGCGCGCGACCGCGCCGCCCCCCATGCGTGGCTGATCGGCGCGAGCGTGAAGGGCGAGCTGGGCGACTTCGAGCGGCTGATCCTGCGCCAGGCGGTGACGGTGGTGGCGCTGGAGCTGATGCACATGCGCATCGAACGCGACACCGAGCGCCGCCTCGCGGGCGATGTGCTGGCGGAGGCGCTCACCGGCCGCCTGCACCCCGAGGAGCTGCAAGCGCGCTTGGCGCCCTTCGGCATCGGCGAGCAGGCCGCGGTGCTGGCGTTCGCGCTGCGTGACCCCGACGCGGCGGCCCCCGTGCTGGAGCGCGCGCTAACCCGCGCGGAGGCGCGCGGTCTCGTGGCCACGCGTGGGGGGCTGCTGTGCGCGGTGATCGACGCGAGCCCCGGCACCGACCCGATCGAGCTCGCGCGCCGCGCGCGCGCGGAACTGGAGTCGAGCGCGGGCGAGGTGCGAGCGAGCGCAAGCCGCGCCGCGCCGACCCACTCGCTGCGCCTGAGCTTCCACGAGGCGCGCTGCGCGCTGGAGGCGGCGCGCCTGCAGAACGGAAGCGCCCCCGAGGTCGCCTCGCACCGCGACCTGGGCGCGTTCCAGCTGCTGCTCTCCCTGCAGGACGACGACGCGCTGATCTCCTACTGCCGCGGCGTGCTCGGCCCGGTGGAGCAGGGCGAGGGCGACTACGGCGACGAGCTGCTGCGCTCGCTCGATGTGTTCATCGAACACAACGGCCACTGGGAGAAGGCGGCGACGGCGCTCTACTGCCACCGCCACACGCTGCGCTACCGCATCCGCCGCGTGGAGCAGCTGACGGGCCGCGACTTCTCCAACGCGCGCGACCGCATCGAGTTCTGGCTGGCGCTCCGGGGACGGGAGCTCTCTAGATGAAAAAGCCCGCAAGAAGGGAGAAGGACCCCACAAGGGGGTCCGAGAGGGCCGCGTCGCTGGCATCCTGGGCGGAGTTGCCGTGAGAATCGGAGTGCCAGCCGAGATCAAGCCCGATGAGTACCGCATCGCGATCACCCCCGCGGGCGTGCGCGAGCTGACGGCGCGCGGGCACGAAGTGCTGATTCAGTCGGGCGCGGGCGAAGGCAGCGCGCTGCCCGATGAGAAGCTGCGCGGGCAGGGCGCGCACATCCTCCCCGACGCCCAGGCCGTATGGGGCGAGGCGGAGATCGTGCTGAAGGTGAAGGAGCCCCAGCTCGACGAGGTGAAGCTGCTGCGCGAGGAGCAGATCCTATTCACCTATCTGCACCTCGCGGCGGCCCCCTCGCTGACCGAGGGCCTGCGCCAGTCCGGCGCGACGTGCATCGCCTACGAGACGGTTGAGGACGCACAGGGCCGCCTCCCGTTACTGGCGCCGATGAGCGAGGTCGCGGGCAAGATCGCGACGCAGGCGGGGGCGTTCATGCTGGAGAAGCCGATGGGCGGGCGTGGGATCCTGCTCGGCGGCGTGCCGGGCGTCGCGGCGGCGACGGTGCTCGTGATCGGCGGCGGCGTGGTGGGCTCCAACGCGGCGACGATCGCGATCGGGATGCAGGCCGATGTGTTCGTGTTCGACCGCTCGATCGACCGCCTGCGCGAGCTGGAAGTGGCGTTCGCGGGCCGCGCGTCGACGGTGTACTCCTCGACGCTGGCGGTCGAAGAGATGCTGCCCCAGGCCGATCTGGTGATCGGCTCGGTGCTGATTCACGGCGCGCGCGCTCCCTGGGTGATCCGCCGCGAGCAGCTGGCGCTGATGAAGCGCCACGCGGTGCTGGTGGACGTGTCGATCGATCAGGGCGGGTGCTTCGAGACCTCGCGGCCGACCACCCACACGAAACCGACCTTCGAGGAGGAGGGGATCACCCACTACTGCGTGACGAACATGCCAGGCGCGGTGCCGATCACCTCGACGTACGCGCTCACCAACGCGACCCTCCCCTACGTGCTGGAGCTGGCCGATCACGGCGTGGACGAGGCGATCGCCCGCCACCCCGGCCTCGCGCTGGGAGTGAACGTGCGCGATGGCGAGGTCACCAACCCGGCGGTGGCGCACGCGCTCGGACTCACAGTGGGGGCGACCGCTTCCTGACCACATCCATCTACGGCAACACAGTTCACCCCTCCACCACGCGACCCTTGCAGGACCCGGAGGGGTCCTCTTAAAATTTTGACCCCAGGAGAAACGATGGCGACCGCGAC
The DNA here is from genome assembly GCA_044446265.1 of Solirubrobacterales bacterium. Classification (GTDB taxonomy): domain Bacteria; phylum Actinomycetota; class Thermoleophilia; order Solirubrobacterales; family Solirubrobacteraceae; genus Palsa-744. The sequence goes on along the minus strand of JBIOES010000064.1, from coordinate 2,079 downwards.
ACAGGCACTGCGCAACTTCATCGACGGGGAGTCCACAGCCTCCGACGGCGAGCACGAGTCGATCCTCAACCCCGCCACGGGCGAGGAGCTGGCGCGCGCCCCCCTATCAACCCCGGTGGACGTGGATCGCGCGGTGCTCGCCGCGCGCCGCGCCTTCGAGGGCTGGTCGGGAGCGACGCCCGCGCAGCGCTCGACAGCCCTGCTGGCGCTCGCCGACCTCGTGGATGAACACGCCGATGAGATCGCGCGCCTGGAGGCGCTCAACGCGGGCAAGCCGCTCGCGGCGGTGACGAACGACGAGCTGCCGGTGATGGCGGACAACCTGCGCTTCTTCGCGGGCGCCGCGCGCTGTCTGGAGGGACGCGCCGCCGGCGAGTACATGGAGGGCTATACCTCGTTCGTGCGCCGCGAGGCGGTGGGCGTGGTGGGCCAGATCACTCCCTGGAACTACCCGCTGATGATGGCGATCTGGAAGATCGCCCCCGCGCTCGCGGCGGGCTGCACGGTGGTGCTCAAGCCCGCGGAGACCACACCCATCACGACGGTGCGCTTCGCCGAACTGGCCGCCGACATCCTCCCCGCGGGGGTTCTGAACGTGGTGATGGGCCACGGGCAGCCCACGGGCGAGGCGCTGATAACGCACCCCGAGGTGGACATGGTCTCGCTCACGGGCTCGGTGGACACCGGCAAGCACATCGCGCGCGTGGCGGCGGATTCGCTCAAGCGCGTGCACCTGGAGTTGGGGGGCAAGGCGCCCGTGATCGTCTTCGACGATGTGGGCATGGAGGCCGCACTTCAGACGATCGCGGGCACCGCCTACTACAACGCCGGCCAGGACTGCACGGCAGCAACCCGCGTGCTCGCCGCGGAGGGCGTCTACGACGAGGTGGTCTCCGGCCTCGCGGGGCAGGCACAGGGCCTGGTGATCGGCGATACGCTCGCGCCCGACACGACCCTGGGTCCAGTGAACTCCCAGCGCCAGCGCGAGCGCGTGGAGGGCTTCCTGGAGCGCCGCCCCGGGCACGCGGAGGTGGTCACCGGTGGCCGCGAGCCAGAGCGCCCGGGCTTCTATCTGGAGCCGACGGTCGTGGCGGGCCTGAACCAGGAGGACGAGATGATCCAGCGCGAGATCTTCGGCCCCGTCGTCACCGTGCAGCGCTTCAGCAGTGAGAGACAGGCATTGGAGTGGGCCAACGCCACAAGATATGGTCTCGCTTCTTCGGTTTGGACCAGGGATATTGGAAGAGCCCTGCGCGTATCGAAGGCCCTGCGCTTCGGCTGCGTGTGGATCAACGATCACATCCCGCTCGTCTCGGAGATGCCGCACGGAGGGTTCAAGGAGTCGGGCTATGGAAAGGATCTGAGCGTGTATTCGTTGGAGGACTACACGGTTGCGAAGCACGTGATGGCGAGCCTGGACTGAGGAACCACCACCGCTCGGACTGGCGGATCAAGCCGCTTCAAGTCGCGCCGCGCAGGCGGCATGACGATGTATGACCACTGCTCCTCGCTCAATCTAGGCCAAGATCGCGCTTCAGCTCGTCGGGCCCGATTCCTTCGCCACGCCGGTATGCGTCCATCACCTTGCGCGGAGCGATCCTCCTGGGGCGAAGAAGGCTCGTCATCGATCGGCGCTTCGGCCAGCGCCTGGAGCATCGGGTCACTCCGGCGTCGTTCCGCTACGAGCAGGGTCGCCGCGGCCTCCTGCTCGGACAGCTCGTCCACGAACCGATATAGGCGCTCTTTGGTGGTCATGAAGCCCACGAACGACAGCTAGGCGGCTCCTCTGGACGGGCGATCAACGGTCTGTGCAACTGGGGGTTGACTTCCATCGACGTTTCTGTCTAAGATGGTTGACGTCAGGTTTCCGATAGTGGTCTCCTGAGGTCATTGGTTGGTCGTTTGAGGTTCGTGCACGAGGCGGTTGTGCCGCTCGGGTGATGGTGAGTCCTGCGTTGTTCTCTGAGGAGGGGATGGGTTTGATGCGTGTTCGGCGACTGGCTGTGATGGTGCTGGTGTCGTTGGGTGTCATGGTGGGGGGGTTGTTGGGGAGCGGTTCGGCGCTGGCGGCGCAGTACG
>JBIOES010000063.1:0-11484 GCA_044446265.1 Solirubrobacterales bacterium | reverse complement strand
CCGTCGAGGGCCTGCAGGTTCATCGTCTCCGAGACGTCCCCCTTAGCCGGGAAGGTTGCGTCGCCGTGGATCAAGATCGGCACGGCGGCGTTGGTGTCCTGGTGGGCGTGGGGACCCTGGCGGGTGGTCTGCGCAGCGCGCGTGGCGCCCACGACGACCGCCGAGACGTACTCCAGGTGGCTGGGGTTGGACTCCAGGTTGACCCTGATCGTCTCGCCGTCGGGCAGCTTGTAGTCGCCTTGGGTGCCGTGGTGGTACTTGACGTCGCCGGTTCCCCCCTGGGGGATCGTGGTGACGGCCTCCAGCGTCGAGGCTCCCTCGAACTCGGCGAAGATCGTGTCGTAGGGACGTCCCAGGTTGTGGGCGAGCACGTTCAGGCGCCCGCGGTGGGCCATCCCGATCACGACCTCGCGCCCGCCGTGCGCCGCGGAGAGCTGGATCAGCTCGTCGAGCATCGGCACTGTCATGTCGAGCCCCTCGATCGAGAACTGGTGCTGGCCGAGGTAGGCCTTGTGCATGAAGCGCTCCAGCGCGTCCACCTCGATCAGGCGCTTGAGCAGCGTCTGCTGCTCGTCGGTGGTGAGCGGCTGGCGGAAGGCACCGGACTCGATCTGCTCGCGCAGCCACACGCGCTGGCGGTGGGAGGCGATGTGCTCGATCTCGTACGCGATCGTGCCGCAGTAGGTTTCGCGCAGGTGCGGCAGCGCGTCGGCGAGCGTCGCCCCCGGCACGTACATGCGCAGGATCTTGGCGGGGATCTGGGCCATGATCTCGGGCGTCAGCCCGAGCGGCTCGGGATCGAGCGTGGGATCGCCCGGGGGCTCCACGCCCAGCGGGTCCAGGCGCGCGGCGAGGTGACCGTGGGTGCGGAACGCTTTCAGCAGCGCCGTGGCGGCCTGCACCGCCTGCAGCAGCTCCTCCTCGGGCGCCTGCAGCGGAGCCTCGCGCGCCGCCGCCGCGGCCGCGGCGGGAGCCGGCATGGGGGGTGGCGGTGCAAGCTCGACGCCGAGCGAGGCGAATACGCCCTCGTAGAAACCGCGCTCGCCGTGCAGGTATTCCTCGATACGGGCAAGGAAGCGCCCGGACTCTGCTCCCTGGATGATGCGGTGGTCGTAGGTGGAGGTCATCGTCATGACCTTCTCCGCGCCGATCATCGAGCCGATGCTTCCCAGTCCCACGGGGTAGGCGATCGAGCCGGTGGCGACGATCGTGCCCTGCCCCACCATCAGGCGCGGCACCGAGGCGACGGTGCCCAGCCCGCCGGGGTTGGTGAGCGTGATGTTGGCGCCCTGCAGATCGTCCGCGCCGAGCGTGTTGGTGCGGGCCTTCTCCACCAGCGCGTCGTACGCGGCGAGGAAGTCGGCGAAGGGCAGGCGCCCGGCGTCGCGGATGACGGGCACCATCAGCGTGCGTGAGCCGTCCTTCTTCTCCACGTCCACCGCCAGCCCGAGGTTCACCTGGCCGTCCTCGATGCGGTGGGGCTTGCCATCGATCTCGGCGAAGTGATGGGCCATCACTGCCATGTCGTCGGCCGCGCGCGCGATCGCGTAGGCAATCAGATGCGTGAACGAGACCTTCAACCCGGCCGCCTTCAGCTCACGCCGGCGCGCGTCCAGGAAGGTGACCGTGAGCGTGCGGAAGCTGGTGGCCGTGGGGAGCGAGCGAGACTCGTCCATGTAGCGCGCAAGCACCGCCGCACTCCCCTTGATCGGCTGCGCGCCGGCGGGCTGCTCTGCTGTGACTCCGTTGGCGCCGGCGGACAGGACATCGGCCTTGACGATGCGCCCTGCGGGACCACTGCCTGAGATGCTCGAGAGATCGACGCCCTCCGCTGCGGCCGCTCGTGCCGCCACCGGAGAGACCTTGGCGCCGTTGGTCTCCGATGCCGATGGGACCTGAGCCCGACCGTCAGCCTTGCCGTCCTCGCTCTCGGACGCCCGTGCTGGCGCGGCACCGTTCGCCGAGAGACGCGCGATCACCTGCCCCACGGTCACCGTGTCGCCCTCCTCGGCGAGCACCTCCATGACGGTGCCGCTGGCCGGCGAGGGCAGCTCGACGTCCACCTTGTCGGTGGAGATCTCCACGATCGTGTCGTCGGCCTTGATGAAGTCGCCGACCTTGACACGCCATTCGAGAATCGTTCCCTCGGTTACCGACTCTCCCGCGGCCGGTGTCACGACATCGATCGTCTCTGCGGTCGTGGTCCCCGTGGCCATCTCTGACTATCTACTCTAGCGTTCCGCGCCGTCGCTGCTCGCGCATGAACTCCCAGCTGCCGAAGAACGGTCCGATCCCGCCGAGCACCGCCACCGCGACGGCCAGGCGCAGGGAGACGATGCGCAGGCGCGCCGCCGCGATGCACGCCAGCGCCATGCAGATCCAAAGCACCCCGTGGGTCATCCCCAGCACGAACGTCTCCGGCTGGGGCTTGCCGATCGCAAACGCACATACCAGCAGCCCGAGGTAGATGCACGAATGTGTGAACGAGGTCCACTTCAGCCGTGTGAAGATCGCCTGCGAGTGGGTGGCGCTCAACTGCGCCAGCCTGCTCGGAGGGTTCATCGGGAGCTCGGCTCCACGCGGGATCAATGCCCTCCGATCGAGGCCCATCCACCTCACCCCGTCAGCCAGCGCGCCATCCGGCGCAGGGGCTCCTCCGCCTCGGCGGGCCACTCGTCGATCTCGCTGGGCCACCACGCGTGGGCGTCGTGCTCGGGGTCGCGCACCACCTCGGCTCCCGGGGCCAGCCAGGCCTGTCCGACGAACATCACCAACCCGCGTGGAAGGCGGATCAGCGCCTCGCCGCGCGCCTCCGAGGGCGTCACCGACCACTCCTCCCACAGCTCTCGGGAGAGCGTGTCGGCGGGGTTCTCGTCGAGGTCCACGGCGCCCCCCGCGCCGAGCGCCCAGCGCCCGGCCCAAGAGGACAGCCAGGGGGCGCGGCGGCCCGCCAGCCAGCGCCCGTCCGCCGCGCGCGTGATGCACAACGCGGCGACGCTCTGCGAGGCGTCGCCCTCCACCAGGCGAAGTGCCCAGCGCAGCGGCTGCAGCTCCAGCTCGATGCCCTCGGGGCCTTCGCGATAGTCCACCAGGCGCGCGGAGACTCCGTCGTGGCTGGGCGATCCACGCTCGCGCAGCGCCGCGATCGCCGCATCCGCCGCCTCGGTGTGGTCGGCGGGGGGCTCGTAGTGGTCCTCGCGCCAGTTCGCGCTCACCTTCTCCAGCGGCCACGGTCCGCGCGCGAGGATCTCAGGCTGCTCTGAGGGCTGGTCGGTGGCGGAGGTTCGAGGCGTGGCGGACATGGATGCTGGCCGGCGTTGGCGGTGGAGCGATGAACAGGGCTAAGGCTAGACGTTGCGCGGCGCACCGTTCTGGCGGCTCCGGTGAGCATAGACTCGCGCGTGTGTCCGTCCGCCGTTACAAGCACTGGGGCTGGGGCTTCGAGGATCAGCAGCCCACGCCCGGGGAGCTGCGCGACGCCGCCGCGGGCTTGGCCTCGCATCTGGGGCTGGGAGCCGCGGATGTCGAGGATCCTGTGCCGCTCGACGCGGTGGCGCTCGCGCCGCCGCGGGTGGCGACGCCGGGTGCGCTGAGTGACTTCTGCTCCGCGGATGACCACGAGCGCGCGTCGCACGCGCTTGGCAAGTCCTACGCGGATGTCGTGCAGGGCTTCCGCGGGCGCTTTCACCACCCCCCCGACTTCGTCGCGCACCCGCGCGATGAGTCCGAGGTGGAGCGCGTCCTGGAGTGGTGCGCGGCCGAGCGCGTGGCGGCGATCCCGTTTGGCGGAGGCACGAGCGTCGTGGGGGGAGTGCGCCCGCAGGTTCCCTCCTGGTGCAATGGCGTCCTCAGCCTCGATATGCGCGCGCTGGAGCGGGTGCTCGAGGTGGACCCCGTGTCGCGCTCGGCGCGCATCCAGGCCGGCGCGAATGGGCCGGGGCTGGAGGCTCAGCTGGGCGAGCACGGTCTCACGCTGCGCCACTTCCCGCAGTCCTTCGAGTACTCCACGCTCGGCGGCTGGATCGCCACGCGCGCAGCGGGGCACTTCGCAATGGGATGCACGCACATCGAGGACATGGTGGAGTCCGTCCGCGCGCTCACTCCGGTGGGTGCGTGGGAGTCGCGCAGGCTCCCGGGCTCGGGCGCGGGCCCCAGCCCCGATCGCCTGCTGGCGGGCTCGGAGGGCACCCTGGGCGTGATCTCCGAGGCGTGGGTGCGCGTGCTGCCGCGCCCCACCCACCGCCGCTCGGCGGGCGTCGGCTTTCACACTTTCGCGCTGGGCGCCGAGTGCGTGCGCGCGCTCAGCCAGTCGGGGCTCGACCCCTCCAACTGCCGCCTCATCGACCCGCGCGAGGCGCGCTTGACGATGGCGGGAGACGGCGCGCGCGCGCTGCTGGTGCTGGGCTTCGAGTCCGCCGACCATCCCGTCGATGGAGCGATGCAGCGGGCGCTCGAGGTGTGCGCCGAGCACGGAGGGGCGGAGCAGGAGCGCGGCGGCGGGCGCGACGCGGTGAGCTCGTGGCGCGGGGCGTTCGTGGGAGCGCCCTACCTGCGCGATGTGTTCGTGGCGATGGGCGTGCTCAGCGAGACCTTCGAGACGGCGATCACGTGGGAGCGCTTCCCAGCCTTTCACGAGCGGGTCACGGACACCGCCGAGCAGGCGCTGCGCGAGGTGTGCGGGGATGGGCAGGTGACGTGTCGCTTCACCCACGTCTACCCCGATGGGCCCGCTCCCTACTACACGGTGATGGGCACCGCGCGCCGGGGGGAGGAGGTCGAGCAGTGGGGGACCATCAAGCGCGCCGTCTCCGAGGCGATCCTCCGCGAGGGTGGCACCATCACCCACCATCACGCCGTTGGGCGCGACCACCGGCCCTGGTACGACAAGCAGCGTCCGGAGCCCTTCGCGGCGGCGCTGCGCGCGGCCAAGACGGCGGTGGATCCCCAGGGCATCATGAACCCGGGCGTGCTGGTCGATCCGCTGCCATGAGAGTCGCCGTGCTGGGACCCGGAGGCGTGGGCGGCCTGGTGGCAGGTGCGCTCGCGCGCGCGGACACCCCCATGAGCGCGGACACCTCCGTGAGCGCGGGTATATCCGTGAGTGTGGTTGCGCGGGAGTCCACCGCACAGGTGCTGAACGAGCAGGGCCTGCGCGTGAGCAGCGTGAGCCTCGGCGAGTTCACGGCGCACCCCCGCGCAGTGGCGCGCCTGGAGGAGCCGGTGGACGTGCTCGTGGTTGCCACCAAGGCCACCGGCCTCGCGAGCGCGCTGGAGCGTGTCGCGGCGGCGCCCGAGCTGGTGCTGCCCCTGCTCAACGGCCTCGATCACGTGGCGGCGCTGCGCGAGCGCTTCGCCCCCGCCACGGTCGTGGCGGGCACGATCCGCGTCGAAGCCGATCGCCCGCAGCCGGGCGTTGTGGTGCACTCGAGCCCATTCCTGCGCATCGACATGGCCAGCCGCTTCCCCTCCGCCGCCGCCCCGATGCGGGCGCTCGCGCAGACGCTCACCGACGCCGGCATTCCCGCCAGGGCGCACGAGCCGATCTCCGCTCGCGCGGAGGCGCAGGTGATGTGGTCCAAGCTGGTGCGCCTCAACGCGCTCGCGTGTACCACCAGCGCCTTCGATGAGCTGCTCGGCGAGATCCGCACCACCCCCGCGCTGCGCGCGGAACTGCTGGGCGCGATCGAGGAGGGCTGCGCGGTGGCGCGGGCCGAGGGCGCCGCGATCGAGCCCGGCGACGCGCTGCGCGAGCTGACCGACGCCCACGCCACGCTGGGCAGCTCGATGCAGCGCGACATCGCCGCCGGACGTCCCCTGGAGCTGGACGCGATTCCCGGAGCCGTGCTGCGCGCGGGGGCCCGCCACGGCATCGCGTGCCCGACGATCGAGGGGCTCGTTGAGACGATCGCCGCTCGCGCGGGGGTCGCTGCCTAGCGCTCGAACGGCTGAAACGGAGACGTTCCGGGCGCGACGACGGGGAGCGACTCGGTGGCGATTGCCTCCACAGCCTGCTCCTCGGCGGCGGTCAGCTCCTCGTCGTGCTCGCCGTCGCAGAGCACGCGAAAGTTGCCGGTGACGCCGGTGTCGGCCTGGATGACGATGCCGGGCAGGATCTCCTCGCCCTCCTCGAAGCCCAGGCGTTCCATGTCGAAGTGGGCAAGGCCGATGCCGTAGGCGGTGTGCGTCGGATTCTCGCGGTCGTGTGCGGCCACCGCCTGCGCGAAGCGCTCGAGGTTCTTGGCGATCTTGCCCGTATCCGCCATGGCTCGTCTGAGAGGGTAGCGCCGCTGGGCCGGATTGGGGTCCGAACCGGACGGGGTTCCGGCGGTGGCTCCTGGGTTGCCGTTCCCGGGCGTGGCGCGCGCCCTATTGCGATTCAGCCGTCGCGCTGCGTACCATGCCCCCACCACGAGTCAACAAAAAGGGGACCACGATGGAGATCTTCGACCTTCTCGACGCGGCGCGCAGGCGCGTGAACGTGCTCGAGCACCCGTTCTACGAGCGCTGGAGCGCCGGCGAGCTGACGCCCGGGGAGCTGGGCTTCTACGCGGGCGAGTACCGCCACGCGGTCGTGGCGCTCGCCGACGCCTCCCGCCTGGCGGCCGCGAAGGCCGGTCCGGCGCACGAGCCCGCGCTGGCGCGCCACGCGCAGGAGGAGGCCAGCCACATCGAGCTGTGGGATGACTTCGCCCGCGCCGTCGGCGCCGAGGGCGGCGCGGAGCCGCTGGAGCAGACGCGCGAGTGCGCCGCCACGTGGACGGCCGGCGGTGACTTGCTGGAGCACCTCGCGGTGCTCTACACCGTGGAGGCATCTCAGCCGGCGATCTCGACGACCAAGCTCGCGGGGCTCACCACGCACTATGGGCTCGCCGAGGACTCACCGGGGCTTGGCTACTTCAAGCTGCACGCCACGCTCGACGTGGAGCACGCGCGCCAGGCACGCGAGCTGATCTCCGAGCTGGCTCACGACAGCGACACCGAGCGGATGCTGGCGCGCGCGGAGGCTGCGCTTCAGGGCAACTGGGCGCTGCTCGATGGGGTTGAGGAGCGGCGCACGGCGATGGTCGCGGCGTAAGCGCCTACGACCCCTGCGACGCACCCGCGCTCTCGGCTGCCGAACCGCTGCCCCGGCGCCTCAGAGCCTCGCGCACGGCCGGCGCGACCTCGGCGGCGAACAGCTCGGTGGAGCGCATGACCTGCTCGTGGGGCAGCGTGCCGACGCTGATCTGCGCGAGGAAGCGGTCGTGGCCGAACAGCTCGTGCTCGGCCAGGATCTTCTCGGTCACCTGCTGGGGGCTGCCCACCAGCAGGTGACCCTCGGGGCCGCACGCGCGGTCGAACTGCTCGCGCGTGAGCGGTGCCCACCCGCGCTCGCGCCCAATCCGGTTCATCATCGGGGCGTACGCCGGGAAGAACTCGTTGGCCGCCTGCTGGGAGGTGGCGGCTACGTAGGTGTGCGAGTTGATCCCCACCGCCACCTCGTCGTCGCTCTCGGCCTTCCGGGCGGCCTCGCGGTAGAGGTCGATCAGCGGCGCAAAGCGCGCGGGGGAGCCGCCGATGATCGCCAGCATCAGTGGCAGCCCGAGGGTGCCCGCGCGCACGATCGACCCGGGTGAGCCGCCCACGGCGATCCACACCGGCAGCGGCTGCTGCAGCGGGCGGGGGTAGACGCCGATGTCGCGCAGCGCGGCGCGGTGGCGGCCCGACCAGGTGACGCGCTCGGAGGCGCGCAGCTCCAGGAGCAGCGAGAGCTTCTCGGCGAACAGCTCGTCGTAGTCGTCGAGGTCGAGGCCGAAGAGGGGGAACGACTCGATGAAGGACCCGCGCCCAGCCATCACCTCCGCCCGCCCGCCGGAGAGCAGGTCAACCGTCGAGAAGTCCTGGAAGACCTTGACCGGATCGGCGGAGCTGAGCACCGTGACGGCGCTGCTCAGGCGGATGCGCTCGGTACGCGCCGCGGCGGCCGCGAGCACCACCGGCGGCGAGGAGACCGCGTAGTCAGGGCGGTGATGCTCCCCCACCCCGAAGACATCGAGCCCGAGCTCGTCGGCGAGAGCGATCTCCTCCAGGAGATCGCTCAGACGCTGCGCCACACGAGCCGAATCGGCGCCTGGCGCTACGTCGGCGAAGCTGGCAAGGCCCAGTTCCACAGGGCGCCCACTATAGGCTGCCGGTCGTGAACGAGCGGAAGCTCCTGATGCGTCTCGCGCGCGGGGCGGTGACCAATGTGGCCTTTGCCGACCTGTGCAGCCTCGCCGAAGCACTGGGCTTCGAGTTGCGCCGGGTGAGTGGGAGCCACCACGTCTTCGCACATCCCGAAATCCCTCAGCTCGTCAATCTTCAGTCGTTGCACGGACAGGCCAAGCCATACCAGGTTCGCCAGCTCCTGAGGCTGGTCGAGCGCTACGATCTACATCTGAAGGACAGGCCATGAGCGATTACCACATCAACGTCTTCTACAGCGAGGAGGATGCGGCTTACGTGGCCGACATCCCCGATCTGGAGGCGTGCTCAGCGTTAGGCTCGACCGCGGAGGAGGCTCTGACCGAGGTTGAGCATGCCAAGCGAGCCTGGCTCGCCGTCGCCCAGGAGGATGGCCGGCCGATCCCCGAGCCGCGCTACCGTCCGGCGATCTACACGCACTAGCGAACGAGGCACGTAGCCCCGGCCATTTTGCGGCGATTTCACGCCGTCTCGATCAGCTCCACGCGATAGCCATCGGGATCTCTGACGAACACGAGCCGAGAGCCGCCCTCGCGCACGCTGTAGGGCGGCTTCTCGGGCTCGATGCCCTGCTCGGCGAGGCGAGCGAGCATCCCATCGAGGTCGTCGGAGGTGATGGCGATGTGGCCGTAGGCGGTCCCCATCTCGTAGGACTCGACGCCGAAGTTGTACGTCAACTCCAAGCGCGGCATGTCGCCGTCGCCGGGCTGGTTCATGAAGACGTTGATGGCCTCGTCGCGGATCGGCAGGCGCGCTACCTCCTCGAAGCCCAGGGCGCGGTAGAAGGCGACCGAGCGGTCGATGTCGGTGATGCGGTAGCAGGTGTGGATGAGGGCCATCGATCCTCCAGCGTTCGGGCCGGCGCGAACCGGCGGGTCAGGTGGGTAGCGGCTGGGGTCGCCGCGCAGCGCGAGCCGGCGGGTCGCCACAGACGCGAACCGGCACCCGGAAAACCGGGCTACATGCAAGTATGGCGCCATGATCGTGGAGCGGGCGATGCATCCGCAGTTCCTGTCGAACACATATCTCGTGGCCGATGGCGAAGGCGGACCGGCGTTCTTCGTCGACGCGGGCGGCCCGATCGAGGGGCTGAACGAGGCGGCGGAGCGCCTGGAGCTGACTCCGACGCATGTGCTGCTGACCCACCACCACTACGACCACTCGAGCGAGGCGGGGGCGCTGTGCAAGCGCTGGCCGGGACTGCAGGTGTTGATCCACCCGCTCGAGCGCGAGCAGCTGGAGGGCGTGGCCGAGGGTGTGCTGAGCGGGACCGTGGAGGCCGGCGAGACGCTCGGCTTCGGCGCGCTGGAGGTGCGCCCGCTGCACACCCCCGGGCACACGGCGGGTATGCTGTCGTTCCTCGTGGGGCGCCCCTCGGGCGGCGGCCGGCACTCCTCGAGCACCGTGCCGGGAGGGTTCGTGGGGGGCGATGCGGTGGTGTTCACCGGCGATACGCTCTTCCGCGACTCCGTGGGGGGGGTGCGCGCGCCGGGGCACACCTCCTACACCGACCTGCGGGATTCGATCATGGGGACGCTGATGGAGTTGCCGCACGACACCGTGATCCACCCCGGCCACGCCGAGCCCACGACGGTGGCGCGGGAGTGGGATCACAACCCCTTCATCCGCGTGTGGCGTGGCATCGACCCCGAGGGATCCGAGGCGTGCCTGGCGCTGGGCGAGCCCGCGACGCTGATCCTGCTGGGCGAGGACTACGATGGGGGCGGCAAGGCGTGGGTGCGCTGGCCCGATGGCTCGGATGACATCGTGCCGGGCTCGCAGGTCCACCGCGCGGCCTAACATCACCGGGGTGGCCCGCGAAGACAAGAGCGAGAGAAAGCCTCGAAGGGAGAAGCAGAGCGAGCGCATCCCAACCTCGCGAGTGCGCCGCACGGCCACCGTGGGGAGGCTGGCGGCAAGCGAGGCGGTGAAGCAGTTCGGGACGCGCGCGGCGAACGTCACGCGCGGCGAGCAGGGGGCCGAAGAGGCGCTGGCGCGCCGCCAGCTGGAGACCGCCAAGCAGATCGTGGCGGCGCTCGGAACGATGAAGGGCGCAGCGATGAAGCTGGGGCAGGTGATGAGCTTCCTGGATGTTGGGCTCGTGCCCGAGGAGCACCGCGAGGAGTTCCAGCGCGAGCTGGCGAAGCTGCGCGACGCGGCGCCCACGGTGTCGTTCAAGCAGATGCGGAGGGTGATCGAAGACGACCTCGAAGAGCCGATCGCGAAGGTGTTCGCGGAGTTCGACGAGGAGCCGATCGCGGCGGCTTCGATCGGGCAGGTGTACCGGGCGAGGCTGGCCGAGGGCGGGCGCGAGGTGGCGGTGAAGGTGCAGTACCCGGGAGTGGCGGCGGCGGTGCGCGCGGATATGCAGAACCTGGACATGATCATGCGCCTGCTCAAGCGGATGACGCCGGGGCTGAACGTGAAGGCGCTGGCGCGGGAGATCCAGGAGCGCATCGCGGAGGAGCTCGACTACGAGCTGGAGGCTCAGAATCAGCGCGCGCTGGCGCGCATCTACCGTGGGCACCCCTTCATCGTGGTGCCAGAGGTGGTCTCTGAGCTCTCGCGCGAGCGGGTGCTGGTGAGCGAGTTCGTGAGCGGTACGGGCTTCGAGGAGTTCAAGGAGTACCCGCAGGAGCAGCGCGATCGCATCGGCGAGATCGTGTTTCGCTTCTTCCTCGGCTGCCTCTACCGGCACAGGCAGTTCTCCGGAGACCCCCACCCCGGCAACTTCATCCTGCTCGCGGATGGGCGCGTGGCGTTCCTGGACTTCGGCCTGTTCAAGCGCCTGGAGTCAGAGCCAGTGGAGCTGGAGCTGGCCTGCCAGCGCGCGGTGTCCGAGGGCGATGCGGCGACGCTGCACCGGCTGCTGGCCGACTCGGGCTTCCTGCCCGAACCCGAGCGCGTGGACCCCGAGCACCTGCTGGCGTTCGTGAACGACGCGATCTGGTGGTACACGACGGCTGACGAGGTGGTGGCGCTGACCCCGGAGATCGCCACGCAGGTGATGATCGAAAGCTCGGACCCCCGCTCGAGCCACTTCCGCGAGATGCGCCACCAGGCCATGCAGCCCGAGCACCTCTTCGGACGGCGCATGGAGATGCTCACGCTGGCGGTCCTCTCCCAGCTGCGCGCCGCGGGCAACTGGCACCGCATCGCGCGCGAGTGGATGTACGGCGATGAGCCGGTGACCGAGCTGGGCCGCCAGGAGGCCGAGTTCTACGCCCAGGGCGGGGCGGTCACCACGTCGTAGAAGCAGGG
>JBIOES010000062.1:0-11486 GCA_044446265.1 Solirubrobacterales bacterium | reverse complement strand
GCGATCGGCACCGAGACCTGATCGCCCGGGCTCAGTCCGCTCAGGATCTGCGTGGTGGAGTCGCCCACGAGGCCGGTGATCACGGCCTGGCGCACGCCCTTGCCGTTGCGAATGACCGTCACCGTCTGTGCGCTGCCGCGCCCGGAGAGCGCCGAGCTGGTGACGTTGACGGCGTCTTCGGCCTGCGCCACCACGATCTGCGCCGAGGCGGTCATCCCCGGCCGCAAGCCGCTCTCATCCTGCTCGAGGTTGAGGGTGACGTCGTAGCTCACAACCCCGCTGCTGGTGGTAGAGAGCAGCGCCACCGAGGCCACGCGCGCGGCGAGCTTGGTGTTGGGCAGCGCGTTCACCGTAACGGTCGCCGCCTGTCCCGCTTTCACCTTGGTGACATCGGACTCGCTCAGCGGCACCACCACCTGCATATCCCGGGTATCCACCAGCACGATGAACCCCGTGGAGGAGGAGCCGCTCGTGCCCGAACTCGAGGAGGAGGAGGAGGCGCCCGAGCTCGCCGGGGCGCCGCCCGTGCCGCCGCCGGCGCCGCTACCGGAAGATCCTCCGGAGCCACCCGCCGAGGAAGAGGACGATCCGCCGCTCCCCGTGGAGCTCGCCCCCGACCCCGCCGAGACGCTCGCGCCCGGCGCTTCTGCGGCGATCGACGCCACGGTGCCATCCGCAGGCGCATAGAGCCGGGTCTGCGCCAGCGCCTCTTCGGCGCTCACCACGCTCGCCTTGGCGCTTTCCACTGTGGCCTCGTCGGAGGCCACGTCGGCGGCCGCAACGGTGGGCGACTGGGTCTGGGTGGCGGAGGTGGAGGTGGCGGTGGATGTGCCCCTCGGGCTCGCATTCACCGGCGCGGCGCTCGATTCACTCCCCGATCCCGAGCCGCTCTCGGCCGCTTCGAGGCGATCCCGGGCGGCACGCAGGTTGTCTTCGGCCACCGCGAGCGCGCTCTGCGCCGCGCGGGGATTCAGTTCGGCCAGCAGCCTTCCCTCCAGCACGTGCTCTCCGGTGTGCACATACACCTGCGCTAGTTCTCCCCCCACCCTGAAGTTCACATCCGTCTGGTTGGCTGCCACGAGGTTGCCGCTCGCACTCACCGTGGACTGCACAACGCCGCGGCCAACCGTCACCACGCGACTCTGGGTGGCGGACTGCGCGGGGGGCCCAACCACCAGGAACGCCGCCGTTGCGGCGCCCACGCATAGGGCTCCCAATGTGTATAGGAGCCAGGGAGCTCCCGCACGCTCGTTCATTTGCACCTGGGATATACCGGGCTCCTCGTAAGGGGCGATAAAGACCGTGTAAGGCGAGATAAAGGGAACCGCGCGCGGGGCTTCGACCGCCGGGACCCAACGTGCGGCGCGGGAGCTCAGAGTCCCGCGAGCGTAACCGCCACGAGGATCAACGACAGCGTCGAGGTGAACGCCACCGTCACCGCCGCGGCTCCATCGAGGAACCTGCCGCTGCGCCGCTCGCCCATCACCCTCCGCGAGCGCGAGAGGCGCCAGATGAAGAACAGGTTGATCGGCAGCAGCAGTCCATTCACCACCTGCACTCCCACGAGCAGGTCGATCACCGGCACTCCGGGAATAACCGCGACGAGCGCACCGATCGCGATCATCGCCGTGATCACCCCCATGAACACCGGCGCCTCCTCGCGCCGGCGGCCCACGCCCTTTTCATAGCCCAGGGACTCGGATACGACGTAGGAGGTCGCGATCGGCAGGATCGCCGCCGCCAGCAGGCTGGCCCCCAGCAGCCCGATCCCGAACAGCGCCTCGGCGTAGCTTCCCGCGAACGGCGTCAGCGCGCGCGCGGCCTCGGTGGCCGAGCCGATGTTGTGGACGCCGTGCACGAACAGCGTCGCTCCCGTGGCGATGATGATGAAGGAGGCGATCACATCGGCGAAGATCGCACCGGAGACCGCCTCGCGTTCCTCGTGCCCCAGGTCCTCCTCGCGCACCCCCCGCTCCACCACCGCAGACTGCAGGTATAGCTGCATGTAGGGGGTGATGGTGGTGCCGGCGGTCGCCACGAACAGCAGCAGGTAGGTGGTGTTGGTTTGGATGTGGGGCGATACGATCGCTCTGCCCACTTCACCCCAATCGGGGTGCGCCAGGATCGCGGCCAGGGGGTAGGCGAAGAAGGGAATCGTCAGCCAGATGAACACCCGCTCGGCCGAGCGGTAGGAGCCGCGCACGATTATCAACCAGATCGCCACCGCCGCGATCGGCACGGTCACCTGCACCGGCAGCCCCGCGAGGCCGAGCGCGGCGCCGATCCCCACGAAATCGGAGATGCAGATGCCCACGTTGGCAATCACCACCGCCGTGGTCGCGAGCACCGACCAGCGGATGCCGTACTCCTCGCGCACGAGCTCCGCGAGGCCCTTGCCCGTCACGACGCCCATGCGCGCCGCGAGCTTCTGCACGATCACGAGCGAGATGGTGATCGGCACCATCACCCACAGCAGCCCATACCCATACTTCGCGCCCACCGAGGAGTACGTCGCGATACCGCCCGCATCGTTGCCCGCGTTGGCTGCTATCAACCCGGGCCCCAGCAGGCCCAGGAAGGCGAACAGCCGGAGCCTACCCGGGCTGAGCCGCGCAGGCAGACGCGCTCGGCCACGCGTGGCCGAGCGGATGCGACGCATTGCGGACGGTACTCGGACCGCCATCCAACTGACCTGAGTGGCTCACGCCGGGCAGTGTATGTGTCGGCGCCGGGCGAGGCGCCCTGGTTCAATCCTCGCCGAGCAGTCCGAAGCGCCGGCGCCAGCCGCGCGGGAGCATCGCCTCGAGCACGTCGTCCACCGTCACCACTCCCACCATCCGCTCGCGCTCGTCGACCACTGGGGCGCACGTGAGGTTGTAGTCGGCCATCAGCCTTGCCACCTCCTCGAAGGGCGCATCGGGGCGCAGGCTCGGGAGCTCGTGCTTTACGAGCGCGCTCACCTTCGTCTGCGGCTCGGCGCGAAGCAGGGCGGCGATCGGCACGCTGCCCTCCAGCTGGCCCTCGGGCGAGCTCACGAACACCGCCGTGAGCACCTCCGGCTCGACCGTGCTGCGGCGTATCGCATCGAGCGCATCGCCCGCCGTGGTGGTGCGCCGCACCGAGATGAACTCCGGGCTCATCAATCCGCCCGCCTCGGCTGGGTCGTACCCGAGCAGAACCCGAACCTTCACGCGCTGGCTCACCGGCAGCATCGCGAGCACCGCCTCGCGGCGCTCCTCATCGAGCTCGGCGACCATATCCACGGCGTCGTCGGGGGCCATGCGCGAGAGGATCTCCGCGACCTGCGCATCGGAGCGATCCTCCAGGAACTCGCGCTGGTGGTGATCGTCGAGCTCCTCGAAGACATCCGCCTCGAGCTCGCGATCGTCTTCGCCCACGGCCTGGATGATCTCCTCGCCCTCCCTGCGCGAGGCGGCCTCCACGAGGTCGGCGATCTGCGCCGGGTGAAGTTTCGCGAGCTTGGGGTGGGGGATCCGCAGCCGCAGCGTCGGCACGTGCCCCACGAACGGCTCCACGCTCGCCCAATCGAGGAAGTCGCCCGTCGCGATGCGTTCACCCAGGAGCCTCGGCAGCAGGCGCCTGAAGCCCCCGCGGGCTCCCGTATCGACTCCCACCACACGCCACGCTCCCGCCAGCAGCGCCAGCTCGATCTCGTTCGCGCGCACCAGCCGCGCGCCGTCGAGGTTGATCAACTGGCGGTCGAGCACATCGCGCTTGAGCAGCACCTCCTCGCTGCGCCGCTCGAAGTGACGCAGATCGAGCTTGGCCTTGCGCAGCACCACGCCTCCCACGGCGATATCCGAGACGCGGTCGATGCCAAGATAGGAGGTGCGCCCCGCCACCGTCACCAGGAAGCCGGTGATCGGCGGGTACCCCACGCCGCCGAGGCGCACGATCACGTCCTCGACCTTGCCCAGCCGCTCGCCATCGCTATCGCGCAGCGCGCTCCCCACCACCGAGGAGAGGTGCAGGATCGGCGGGGCCTGAGCGGCCGGAGCCTTCACGCAGGACATCCTACGGCGTTGCCGTGGGCGACCGGTTCCGTTCCGCGCCACACCCCCGCCACGCGATCGAAGAGCGCGCGAGCGGCCTTGCCGTGCGTGGGCGACCCTATCCTCCGCTGAGGTTGGTGGGGATCGGCTGCCCGGGAGGAGGTGGGTCGTCCAGCAGCAGCCGCGGCACCGTCACTGGATGCAGTCCGAGCGCGTGCAGCCCGCGCACGATCGCGGGCAGCGCGGCGACCGTCTCGGAGCGGTCGCCGCCCGCGTCGTGCATGAGGATGATCGCGCCAGGGTGGGCTCCCGCGATCGCGCGCTGCTCGATCGCCTGCACTCCCGGGCGGGCGTAGTCCCCGGTGTCGGTGCTCCACAGGATCATCAGCAGATGCAGGCGCCTCAGCTCGCGGAAGGTGGTCGCGTCGAAGGAGCCGAAGGGGGGGCGAAACAGGCGCGGGGTGGGCCCTCCGAGCAGCTGGATCCGGTAGATCTGTTCCTGTAGCTGTTCGCGCTGGTCGTGCGGGGACAGCTGGGCCATCATCGGGTGCGTCTCGGTGTGGTTCTCCACCGCGTCGCCCGAGCGCAGCTCCTGCAGGGTTCCCGCGGAGAAGTAGCGCTCCTCCAATCCGATCGCGAAGAACGTCGCCTGCACGTGCAACGCGTTGAGGGTGTTCACGAGCTGCTGGGTGTATGGGCCGGGGCCGTCGTCGAACGTCAGCGCCACCTCGTTGCCCCTGGCTCCACCCTGAACAACCGCGGGGGTGTAGGCGAGGACCGAGTCGATCGCCTCTTCCTCCTCAGTGTGGATCAGCGCGTGGGTTTGCGCGGGGGTCAGCCGGGGGCTCGCGGTATGCGCGACGCGGGGATCGGCGAGTTTCGCCTTATGGCCCGAGCCGCCGGAGCCAAGCGCGGCGATCGCCAGCGCCAGCACCGCCACCAGCGTCACGACGGCGCCGAGGCGGCGGCGGCGGAACCGCTCCCCCCGAGGGTCGAGGCGGGTGTGGGTGGGGTTGGCGCCGGACCCGGCGAGGTCTGCGGCGGAGTTCGCTGGGGAGGAGGGCTCGCGTCCTGGCTGCTCTGCGGGAGGGCGCTTCGCGGAGGGGGGGTCCTCCCATCCCCAATCGCTCATCGACCTGTCCCCCGCGCGGCGTCGGCCAGCGCCTGGTCGATGGGTTCTGCGAGGGATGCGCTGGAGAGGTCGGCCGAGGGCAGTACGCGTTCGGGCTGGCCGGTGCGCGAGAGCACGAACGAGGGGGTGCTCTGCAGGTGAAGGCGCGTCGCCTGAAGATGGGCCTGCTGGAGCTCGGTCCGCACGGCCGCGGAGTCGCGTTCGCGCAGCGCACGGCCCACATCCACGCCGGGAATCGCCGTGGCGAGAGCCGTCAGGTAGCGGTCGGTGACATAGGCGGTGTTCTCGGCCCCCTGGTTCTTGTACATCAGATCGATGAACTCCCACATGTGGTTCTGCTCGCCCAGGACTCCCGCCATCCGCGCCGCGCGCACCGAATCTGAGCCGATCGAGTCCAAGTTGCGGAACACTAGCCGCACCTGGCCGGGGCGCACGTAGCGGGTGAGGATCGCGGGCAGCGCGTTTTCGGCGTACGCCGCGCACACCGGACACTGCAGGTCGCCGAACTCCACCAGCGTCACCGGCGCCTTCGGGTTGCCCAGGGTTGCCCCGTGCTGGGGGATTCCCGCAAACAGCGCCACCGTCTGGGGCGCTCCCGGCACCGGCTTGCCGGGCACCAGCTGCGAGGTGCTGCCGCTGGTGAGTACCGCGATGGCGACGGCCCCCACGGCGAGCACGCTCACCACGAGCGCCCCCAATTGGTAGAGACGCCTGCGCAGCTCTCCCGCGTCGGCGGATGCGGGATCTCCGGTGGAGACTGGGGGCATATCTGTCTTCTATCGCACCCTGCGGCTGCTCAACGTGTGTTCTCGTGGATCCTCCAGATGCCCATCCCCGTGGACACCGGCTGGAGGGCGGCTATTTTGATTTTCAATCCCCATGCCTCCCTTCTGGCTCTCGATCGCCGTGCTGTCGCTCGTTCAGGGCGCCACCGTCGCGGCTCCATCCCCGCGGGCGGTGGCTCTGCTGGAACGGCTGCGCAGTCCCCTGTGGGCCGCGATCCCCCCGGTCTCGGTGCTGGCCTTCGTGCTGGTGGCCCGCCGGGCGGAGCGCCCGAGCGCCGAGACGCTCACGTATCTGGCCCTGGTGGCCGTGCCCGTTCTGGCGGCGCTCGCATTGGGGTGGGCGATGCGCAACCCCTCGCGCTCCACTTCAGGCCGCCTGCGCCCGGCCGCGGCGCTGCTCGTGGCGCCGCTGTTCGCGCTCGCTTGGGCCGATCGCGGAGGGCTCGCTGGGGAGGCGGCCGCGGTGGCGCTCTCGGCGCTGAGCTGCGCGACCCTCGGAGTGCTGCTCGCCGCTGTCACGCCCGCGCGGTGGCTGGCCGCGGGGATCGTCCTGATGGCCGTCGCGGACACGGCGCTGGTGGTCTCCGAACTCCTGCGACACCCCAACGACGTGCTCAACGCCGCTCACCCGGCGGCGGGCCTGCCCAGACTGCAGTCGGAGACCTTCGGCGCGGCGGTGATGGGCTATGGCGACCTGTTCGTCGCCGGGCTTCTCGGAGGGCTCCTCGCGGCTGGAGGCGAGCGCTCGCGCCAGTTGTTCGGTGCCGTGGTGGTGGCTGGGCTGGCGCTGAGCTTCGATCTGTTGTTCTTCGCCGTTTCAGAGCTTCCCGCGACCGTGCCCGTGGCGCTCGCAACGATCCTCCTGGGGGCGGGGCGCCGCAGCCGCACCGCCCCCAGGGAGGGGAGCGGGTCGCGCACCTACCGCAGCCCCCGCCTCACGGCGCGACGGGCGGAGTGAGCTCGGGCATCGCGCGGCCGTTGCGGTTGGCGCTCCTGCTGATCGACACCTCGCCCTCCAGCTGAGGCTCGTCTGCCGGCTGAGGCTCGTCCTGCAGCTGAGCCCTCAGAGGCCGCACGGCCGTGTCGATCGCCGGCGGGGAGGAGACCTCTCGCTCGGAGGCCGCGCCGGCCTCCTCGATGCGGCGCAGTTGCGGCACCACGCGCCGGTCGAAGGAACCCACCGCCTCGTTGTAGGCGCCCACCGCCGAATCCAGCTGGCGCCCGACCTTGGCAAGCGGCTCGGCGAAGCGGCCCAAGCGGCGGTGCAGCTCGCGCGCGGACTCGGCGATCTCGCGCGCGGACTGCGCGATCAGCTCTTGGCGCCAGCCGTAGTGAATCGCGCGCAGCAGCCCGATCAGCGTCGTGGGGGTGGCCATCAGCACCTGCTGCTGGATCCCGTATTCGATCAGCGAGGGGTCCTCGGCGAGCGCGGCCTGGTAGATGCCGTCGGAGGGCACGAACATCACCACCAGCTCGGGGGTGGCGTCGAACTGGTTCTGATAGCCCTTGGACGCGAGCTTGGTGATGTGATCGCGCGTCTGCTTTGCGTGACGGGCGATGTGCAGCTCGCGCTCCTGCTCGCCTTGCGCCTCCAGATGGGCCAGATAGGCGTCGAGGGGCACCTTGGAGTCCACCACCACGACCTTGCCTCCAGGCAGGCGCACGAGCACGTCCGGTCGCAGGCGCCCATCGTCGGTGTGGATCGTGCTCTGCTCGATGAAGTCGCAGCGATCGACCATGCCCGCCATCTCGATCACGTTGCGCAGTTGGATCTCCCCCCACGAGCCACGCGTGGAGGGACGCTTGAGCGCCGAGACGAGGTTGCCGGTCTCCTGGCGCAGGCCCCCCACGCCCTCGTGCAGCTGGCGGATCATCTCCGAGAGCTGGCCCTGAGCCTCCTTGCGCTCGCGCTCCAGGCGCCCGATCTCGCTCTCCATCCGGCCGAGCTTCTCCTGCACGGGGCCCATCACGCCCTTTATCTCCTCGGCGCGGCGGGCCATCTCGCCCGTCGCGCGCTCCTCCTCGGCGCGACGCTGATCGGCGAGCCGCTGCGCCAGCGAGTCGCCGGTCTGGCGCAGCACGTCCAGGGAGATCGACTTCAGTTCGTCGCGCTGGCGCTCGCGGTTGGGCCGCACGAGCAGGACCGCGCAGGCGGCTCCGAGGAGCAGTCCAATCGCGAGGAGCAGGATGCTCACGTCATGGGGTGCGTGTCGTTGGCATCGAAGCTCATAAGGTCCCACCCGCTCCGGACGGGAGGATTTGGCGAGAACTCGGCGGCGGAAACCTCTACGATGGCTCGATGGCCAGCGAGGGAAGCTCACCGGAGGTCATCGGCGGCGAGGCTCCAGTCTTCGGCGAGGTTCCGCTCTCCGGCGCGGCGCCCCTCGCGCATGGCGAAGCCCCGATCTCCGCTGAGATGCCCCTCACGCACGGCGAGGCGCAAGTGGGGGCCGGCATTCGCCTGCACTACGTCGAGGCCGGCGAGGGCCCCCTGGTGGTGCTGCTGCACGGCTTCCCTGAGTTCTGGTACTCCTGGCGCCATCAGATCCCCGTCCTCGCTCGCGCGGGCTTTCACGTGGTGGCGCCGGATATGCGCGGCTACAACCTCTCCGACAAGCCCCTGGGGTGGCGCGCCTACGACGCCGAACACCTGGCGCGCGACATCGCCGGGCTGATCGGCTACTTCGGCGTGGAGCGCGCTTACGTGGTGGGTCACGATTGGGGCGCCGCGGTCGCCTACACCGTCGCGATGCGCCACCCGGAGCTGGTGGAGAAGCTGGCGATCCTCAACGTCCCCCACCCCGAGCGGATGCTCAGCGGGTTTCGCACCGCCCGCCAGCTGCGCAAGAGCTGGTACATGTTCTTCTTCCAGATCCCCGCGCTGCCGGAGAAGGTGATCGAACGGGACGGTTTCTCCTTCTTCAAGCGCACGTTGCGGGGGGACTCGCGCGAGGCGTTCAGCGACACCGACCTCGAACGCTACGTCGAGGCGTGGTCGCGGCCGGGTGCTCTGACGGCGATGGTCAACTACTACCGCGCCGCTCTGCGCCGCTCGCCCAAGGCCGCGCTGGCGGGGCTGCGCAGGATCGATACGCCCACGCTCGTGATCTGGGGCGAGCGCGATCGTCACCTCGGCGCGGAGCTAGCTGAGCCGCTCGCGCAGTGGGTGCCCAACGTGCGCGTCGAGCGCCTCCCGGAGGCCACCCACTGGGTTCAGCACGATGCTCCCGAGCGGGTGAGCGAGCTGCTGCTCGAGTTCTTCGCCGAAGCTCCCCAGCGAGTCTGAGCCTAGCGGCCACCTCGAAGCTCATCGGAGAGCAGGTCCATCAGCAGCCCGTCGCGCCAGCCGCCGCCCTCGGGGTCGCGCTCGTAGCGGCGCATCACGCCCACCGGCTGGAAGCCGGCCTTCTCGTAGGCGCGGATCGCCGCGGCGTTCGTCACGGAGGGGTCGATCGTGACGCGGTGATGGCCACGCTCCTCGATCAGATGACGCACGAGGCGTCGCAGTGCCTCGGTGCCCCACCCGCGGCCGTGCAGCGCGGGATCTAGGAAAAGGTCGATCGTCGCGTGGCGGTAGCGGGGCTCAGACTCCTCGCAGTACTGGATCAGGCCCGCGACCATGCCATCGATCTCGATCGTCAGGCGCGTGGACTCCGGCTCGTCGGTCCACGGAAAGCCCTCGTCTGGAAGACCCCACCAGTGCGCGACCTCCGGCGTGCGATGGATACGCAGGAGCTCGGCCTCATCTTCTGCCGCGAGCGGGCGGAGGGTCATATGAACGTCGTCGGCCTGTGGCTGGGGCATACTGCGGTGGAGCGTAATGGGCCGGCCGCCGCCGTAGAGAGCGAGCCTCCCGAGGCGTTCGCGGGCGTGATCGCGCAGAGCTGGGGGCGTCTTTGCTTGATTCTCGCCGACACCCCGTCGTCGTGCACCCGGCTCACTGCGTATATATCTGAGCTCAGTGGTATATACTTGCTGGGAATGGCCAAGCATCTGGTGGATATAGACGAGCAGGCTCTGCGGGATGCACGGGCTCAGCTCGGCGTGGGCACGATCAAGGAGACGGTCAATCGCGCTCTTCGCTTGGTTGGTGGCGGTCACAGCGCGACGGTGACGGAGCGCTTGGACGTGCTTGCCGACGCTGATCTCGTGCCGCGCGAGCAGGCATGGCGCTGACGCATCTCCTGGACACGAGCGTTCTCACTCGCATACGCAAACGGGCGGTTCGGGAGGCGATCGAGGAGAGGGCTCAGCGGGGGGAGCTTGCGCGTGCGGGGATCAGCGACCTCGAGATCGGCTTCTCGGCCCGCAACGCCGCCGAGTGGGATCGCCTTGCTGGCGCTGTGGAGGTCTTCGAGCTGGTGGAGAGCACGGCAGAGCATGTGCGTCGAGCAAGACAGGTGCAGCGTCTTCTCGCTGACAGGCACCAGCGCGGTCGCAAGGTGCCCGACTTGCTCGTTGCCGCTGCCGCCGAGGCTCGCAGCCTCACTGTCCTGCACTACGACGCGGACTTCGATCTGATTGCGGCCGTAACTGGGCAGGCCTGCCGATGGGTCGTTCCGGCTGGCTCGATCGACTGAGCCACCCTCCGTGCCATGGTGATTTTGCAGGGCTCCTTGCTCGATGCGGATGAGAGGACTCGAACCTCCACCCAGTTACCTGGACACGGACCTGAACCGTGCGCGTCTACCAATTCCGCCACATCCGCGTGAGGGAAGGCGAAGATATCGCACCGGGAGCCCGCCGGGCAGGCCCATGCGAGGATCTGCGCGATGGCGGCCCTTTGATAGCCTCGACAACGCCGTCCGAGCATCAGGCCGCCATCGTCTAGGGGACTAGGACGCCGCCCTCTCACGGCGGTAACACGGGTTCGAATCCCGTTGGCGGTATCGCGTTTGGCCTCGTGTTTACGGGGCTTTTCGCGTCTTTGGGGGCGGTGCGTGCCGGCCGTGCCGACGGGGGAGAGCAGTCTGGCCGGCGCCAAGCGTGGTCGCGAGCCCGCCCGGCGCCGGCCATGTGTCAGGGCGGCATCGGTGGGGATGAGCCCCAAACAGGCCGGAGCCTATACGTCTTGAAGTTCACGTGCTCTGCCACGTGGACCTGAGCACGTGAAGCTGGGATGTTTCCCAGCGTGCCAGCCACCCCATCGCCCACCGCCGATCAGTCGCTCGCGGCCGTCTTGCGGAGCTTGCGCAAGGAGAGGGGAGCGACGCAGGAAACGGTCGCCTTCAACGCCGGCCTGACCACGCGCTCGCTCCAGAAGATCGAGCGCGGGCATACGAGCCCGGAGTGGGCGACCGTCCGGCGGATCGCTCGGGCCCTCGACGTGGGGCTCGTGGAGTTGGCTCAGGCGGTGGAAGACTGCAATCGCTGAAGGTCTGATGACCCGCAGGCGAATCGCGCCAGAACACCACGCACACCGCGACTCGGTCCCCTGCCACGCTCAGGCGGGGCAGGGGACTCCAGGGCTCCTGGGCGTGCGCGGCCCGATCGTCCCCACTGTCCGCTCGCGGCGAGAACATCTAGTCGATGACGCTGCCCCTCGCTGTCGACTGG
>JBIOES010000061.1:0-11872 GCA_044446265.1 Solirubrobacterales bacterium | reverse complement strand
GACGAGCTCGGCGTCAGCGCTCATGGCGACGGGCTCTAGGTTCAGCGCCCCCAACGTCACCGCCGGCGGCTCTTCGCCCGGACGCGCGAGGACGAGGGCGATGCCCTCCTGAAGGCTCTCGCGCAGCTCGTCGAAGTTGTCGCCCGTGGCGAACACGCCGGGGTACTCGGCCACGGTGGCCCAGAACGCTCCGTCCTCATGGCGGACGCTGACGTGTAGTTGCTGGGGCTCGGGCATGGTCTTCATCATAGATATCGGGTCAAGGCTCACGGTCCTGTAGGCCGACCTCGCGGCGCAGCTGCGCCTCAAAGCCCTTCGAGTAGGCGCGGCGCTTGTTCTCCGGGAGCGTGATCGGGCGGTTTCCCGGCTTGGTCATCTTGGCCTGGTGCTTGCCGCCACGCTCCAGCACCCACCCCTCCTGCTGGAGACGCTTGATCCATTCCTTCTGAGTCGCCGGCATGCGCCGCGATCATCGCAGAGCCCTCGGCGCGGGATTTGCGCAGCGCCAGCTGGCCAGTTCTCTGACGTCCCTGCGGGGCGGGTGGCCCCAAAGGTGGCCCCAGCTACGTCTTTGGAGGCCCGCCGGCGTCCTCTGAAAGCGCAAAACCCGCATGGCTATGCGGATCTTGTGGAGTGGGCCCGCCAGGACTCGAACCTGGGACCTACCGATTATGAGTCGGCAGCTCTAACCAACTGAGCTACGGGCCCGCGCTCCGCGCGCTGGCGCGCGGCGAGCCAGACGCTACCAGCGATGCGCGAAGATGCGGTCCGGCCGCGCGAATGATTTGATTGCGGCGTCCACGACCGGAGGGAAGACATGGCACAGCGCGCAGCGATCGTCACGGGAGCGTCGAGCGGCATCGGACTGGCGATCGCCAGGGTGCTGGGCGAGGAGGGGTTCGCGGTGACGATGGCCGCGCGGCGAGCCGAGAAGCTGGAAGGCGCCGTGGCTGGGCTGGCGGCTGAGGGCTTCGACGTGCACGGCGTCGCCGCCAACGTCGCCGAGGAGAGCGAGATCCAGAAGGTCGTAGCCGACCATCGCGAGCGTCATGAGCGTTTGGACGTACTCGTCAACAATGCGGGCGTCGGCATCGGAGCATCGCTGGCGGACATCCAGACCAAGCGCCTTGATATGCAGCTCGACATCAACCTCCGCTCGATCGTGCTGTTCTACCGCGAATGTCTCCCGCTACTGCTCCTCGCCGGCGCCGAGCACTCCAACGCGCTCGTCGTCAACACCTCCTCGATCTCCGGCAAGCGCGCGGAGGCGTGGCTGTCGGTCTACTCCGCCTCCAAGCACGGCGTGGTGGGCTGGACGGAAGCGATGAACAAGGAGCTCGGCTCGCAGGGGATCAAGTCCACCGCGCTGTGCCCCGCCTTCGTGGACACCCCCATGACCGACTTCGTCAAGGAGCAGGTCAAGCCCGAGGAGATGATCCGCCCCGAGGACATCGCCGAGGCCGTGCGCTTCATGCTGCGCGTATCCCCCGCCTGCGTGGTGCCCGAGATGATGTTCGTACGGCCCGGGGACTCGCTTTAGGGCCTATCCCGACAGGGACGTGCGACGTGCGGGCCTAGAGGTACAGGGCCCTCAGGGGACGGTGCTCGCCAGGCGCTCTCGCCTGCGCCGCCACGCCCGCGGGCCGCGCACCCGACGCGCCACGATCTCCCCCGCGGGATCGGCCTCGCGGGCGCGCTCGTGGCGCGCCCTCAGCTCGCGATGCTCTGAGATCGCTCCCTCCAGATCCACACGAGCCTCGCCCGCGAGGCTCGCCTGCAACTGGCCGAGGAGGATGCTCCGCTCGCGTCCCGTGGCCCTGCGCGCACGGCGTCCCGCGCGCGTGAAGCGATCCCACGAGCGCGCGAAGGCCAGCAGGTTGGTGCGCCCTCCGCGGCGGTGAGCGGCGAGCATTGGACACACTCCGCCCTCACCATCCACGTAGGCGCCGACGATGATCCGCCGCTCGCTCGCGACCCCCTGGAGCATCGCCTCGCGCGTTCTCACGGGCAGGCAGTCGATCGCCAGGCGAAGATCCTCGACGGCCCGGGCGTTGCGATGGCGGCGCGTTGGCATAGGCTGTATCTCGCCGGCGGCCCCATGGCTTTCGGGCGAGCGCACCCAGCGTAGGGCATTGGATCGCGCTCGACAATGCATTCCCTTCCGTTGAAAGGATCCTTGCGTATGAAGCTCGGCGTGCACATCGGCTACTGGGGCCTGGGTCTCAGCTCGCAGGACCAGCTCAACATCGTCCAGGAGGCCGAGCGGCTGGGCTATGACTCGGTATGGACCGCGGAGGCATACGGCTCGGACTCCGCCACGATCCTGGGCTGGCTCGCCGGGCAGACTTCCAGGATCCGTCTTGGGTCGGGCATCTTCCAGATGCCCGGACGCTCGCCCGCGATGACCGCGATGACCGCCGCCACGATCGATCAGCTCTCCGACGGGCGCATGATCCTCGGCATCGGCTCCTCTGGCCCCCAGGTCGCCGAAGGCTGGCACGGTCAGCGTTTCGCCCAGCAGCTGCAGCGCACCCGCGAGTACATCGCGGTGGTGCGAATGGCCCTCGCCCGCGAGCGCGTGGAGTTCCACGGGGAGACGCTCGAATTGCCCCTTCCCGATGGCCAGGGCCGGGCGCTCAAGCTCACGATCGCCCCGGTGCAGGAGCGCATCCCCGTCTACCTCGCGGCGATCGGACCGAAGAACACCGCGCTGGCCGGGGAGATCGCCGACGGTTGGATCCCCACGCTGCTCTCCCCCGAGCACCTCTCCGAGCTGCTGCCTCTCCTACAGGAGGGAGCCGCGCGCTCGGGGCGCTCGCTGGAGGGCTTTGACATCGCGCCCACCGTCAACGTCTTCGTCACCGAGGACCTGGAGGCGGCACGCAACGCGATGCGCCCCTTCATCGCCCTCTATGTGGGCGGGATGGGCTCGCGCAAGCAGAACTTCTACAACAACCTCGTGCAGCGCTACGGCTTCGAGGCGGAGGCCAAGACGGTCCAGGATCTCTACCTGGAGGGCAAGCGCGAGGAGGCGATGGCGGCCCTCCCCGATCGCCTCATCGACATGGTCTCGCTGTGCGGCCCTCCGGACGTGGTGCGCGAGCGCCTCGCGGTCTACCGCGACGCCGGCGTCGGCACCCTGGGGGTCACCCCAGTGGCGTTCACCGCGGAGGATCGCCTCACCCAGCTGCGCCACGTCGCCGAACTTGCCGCCGCGTAGTCGCCGAGCGGTGGATCGGCGGGCGGGCGGTGATGTCGAGCGAGCCATGATCGAGACCTCGAATAGACCGTGAGGCCGGCCCCGCAGCGCATCCTGCTGGGCGCCTTCGGCGACCCCGGCCACGCCTTCCCGATGATCGCCCTCGGGCGGGCGCTCGCCGCGCGCGGGCACAACGTCACGCTGCAGACCTGGACACGCTGGCGCGCTCACGTGCAGGCCGAGGGCCTCACCTTCGCCCCTGCGCCGGAATACACCGTATTCCCCTCTGGCCCCGAGCCGCTGGACTTCTACGAGGCGGTCGTGCACGCCGCGCGGGACACCCTCCCGCTTGTGCGCGAGCTGCGCCCGGCGGTTGTGGTGGCGGACATCCTCACACTCGCCCCCGCTCTCTGCGCGGAGCTTCAGGGCATCCCATGCGCGACCCTCATCCCTCATGTCCATCCCCATACCGAAGCGGACTTCCCTGTGTACTCGATCGGGGCGCGCCTGCCGCGCACGGCGGTCGGACGCGCGTTCTGGCGCCGCGCCCACACCCGGGTCGAGCAGGGGCTGGAGTTGGGGCGCGTGGAGCTCAACGCCACCCGCGAGCGCCTCGGACTGCCGGCGCTGGGGCACGTGCACGGCGGCACCAGCCGCCAGCTCGCGCTCGTGGCGAGCTTTCCGCAGCTCGAGTACCCGCGGGTGTGGCCTGCTCACGTTCACGTCGTGGGACCGCTCATGTGGGAGCCCCCCGCCGCCGAGGTCCCCCTGCCACCGGGCCGCGAGCCGCTGGTGCTGGTGGCGCCCTCGACCTCCCAGGATCCCAACCACAGGCTGTTGGAAGCAGCGCTGCAGGGGCTCGCCGACGCCCCCGTGCGCGTCCTTGCCACCTGGAACAGGCGCCTGCCGTCCTCTCCCCTGCCCGTCCCCGCCAACGCCAGGGTTGTCGACTGGGTCTCCTACGCGCGCACCATGCCCCACTGCGACGTCGTCGTCTGCCACGCCGGCCACGGCACACTCGCGCGAGCCCTCTCCAGCGGCTGTGCGGTCGTGGCGTGTCCCGCCGTGGGGGACATGAGCGAGAACGCCGCCCGCCTCGCCTGGGCCGGAGCGGGCGTGCGCGTGCCAAGGCGCTTCATCTCCCCCCGCCCGCTGCGGCTGGCCGTCGAAGAGGCCCTCGCCAAGCCCTCGATCCGCGCTCGCGCACGTGAACTCGCCAGCTGGGCATCAACGCACGATCCGCCCGCCGCGGCCGCGCGTCTGGTTGAGGCTCTGGGGGTGGGACTCGAACCCACAACCCTTCGGTTAACAGCCGAATGCTCTGCCAATTGAGCTACCCCAGATCGCGCGGTCGCGGTCGCATTAGAGCATAGTTGGGCTGCCCGCGGGGGCGGTCGCGGGTGGGCTGAAAATGGCTGGAGCCGCTCCCGCGCGAGCCCCCGGCGGTTGTCCAGGCTCTCAGGCCCCCGTCTGCTCCAGCGCGCGCTCATACGCGCCGTCGAACTCGCGCTTGATCTGTCCCCGTCGATGCGCGAGGTCGCTGACATCGCCCGCGCCCTGCCCGCGCGCCGCCTGGATCTGGCGGTCCACGCGCGCCAGCTCCAGCTGCAGGCGCTGCACGTCGAGCATCGCCGGCTGGGTCTTCTCGCGGCCGGCCTCCACCACGAGCTCCGCCAGCACTCCGGCGAGCTCTGGATCCTCCGCCAGCCCCTGTGCTCGCGTTGGCGAGTCCTTCATCGGCTCGCGCAGGTCGCCCGCGCGCAGGTGCTCGGCCACGCGCCGCAGCAGCTCGCTGGTGAAGTGCCCGCCCACGTCCACCTCCGCCAGCGCCCTTGCTCCCTCCTCTGGGGAGGCCAGGCACAGCACCAGGAACGTCCGCTCGGTCTCCTCGCGGCGCGAGAGCACCCCAGCCACAGGGCGTGCTTGCGGACGCTGCTCTATCGCGTTCGCCGACAGCAGCCGCTCAGCGACGCTCTCGGGCAGCTCCAGGCGCCCGCTCACCAGCCGCGTCAGCTCCATCCGCATCGCGCTCGGGGGCAGCGTCGCGAACACCGGGCGCAGCTCCCCGATCGTGCGGTCGCGACCCTCGGGGCTGCCGTAGTCACCCTGGGCCAGCACTCGCTCGATCCGGAAGCGTATGAAGGGGACAGACGCCTCTATCGCCGCCCGCATGGTCTGCACGCCCCCCTCGCGCTGCACCACCTCAGCCGGATCGGCGCCCTCGGGCAGCGCCACCACACGCAGTTCGAGCCTGCGCTTCGCCGCCAAGCGCGAGGCGCGCAGCATCGCCTCCTGGCCGGCGCTGTCGGCGTCCAGCGCCAGCAGCACCCGCGAGGCCATGCGCGCCAGCTCGCCCACCTGCTCGTCCGTCAGCGCCGTGCCCATCAACCCCACCGCATTGCGCATCCCCGCCTGGTGCAGCGCGATCACGTCGGTGTAGCCCTCGCAGAGCACCACCTCACCGGCGCGCGTCGCGTGAGCCCGTGCCAGGTCGGCGCCATAGAGGTGGCGCCCCTTGTGGTAGACCTCGTTGTCGGAGGTGTTCAGGTACTTCGGCCCCTGCTCGTCGCGCATCGCGCGCGCGCCGAAGCCCAGCACCCTGCCGCGGATGTCGGCCAGCGGGAACATTATCCTCCCGCGGAAGCGGTCATACAGCCTGCGGTCCTGCTGGCTGCGCTGCACCAGCCCCGTCGCATACAGCTCCTGCTCGGAGAACCCCCCGCGGCGCGAGGCTCCGAGCACGCGGTCCCACGCGCTGGGGGCGTACCCCACGCGGAAGCTGCGCAGGGTCTCCTCCCCCAGCCCCCTTCCCTCCAGGTACTCCCGCGCGTGCCGTGCCTCGCTGGACTCCCACAGCTGGCGCTCGTAGTACGCGGCGGTGCGTCCCAGCAGCTCGAGCAGCCGCTCGCGTCGTTTGCGCTTCTCCGCCTCGCGGGGATCCTCGGCCTCGCGCTCCAGCTCGATCCCGCAGCGGTCGGCGAGCAGCTCCAGCGCCTCCTTGAAGTCCACCCCCTCCGTCTCCTGCACGAACGTGAACAGATCCCCCTTGGCTTCGCAGCCAAAGCAGTAGTACACCTTCTGCACGGGCTCGATTCCAAACGACGGCGTGCGCTCGTCGTGGAACGGGCACAGCCCCTCGTAGCTGCTGGGGCCGGCGCGGCGCAGCTCGGTGCGCGCCGAGACCAGCTCGACGAAGTCGACCGTCTCGCGCACGCGTTCGCGGGACTCGCGGGTGTAGAGAGCCATCTTCGCCCCAACGCTAGCGGGCGAACGCCCGCGGCACCTGCAGCTCGGTGTACTGCCTGATGCAATACCGATCGGTCATGCCAGCCAGGTAGTCGGTCACCGCCCGCGCCAGTTCGCCCTCCCGCGGGCCCGAGGCGCTGCGATCGGGAGCCGGATGGCGCGGTGGAGCCGAGTCGCGCGGGGATCTCAGGACGCTCACCGGCAGCATCTCGGGGTGCTCGACGTAGTGCTCGAACAGCCTGCGCACCACCCCCGCGATGCGCTCGTGCTCGGCGCGCACCGCCGGGCCGAGGTAGACGTGCTCGAACATGAACTCCCGCAGCTCCCCCATCGCATCGCCCGCGCGCTGACCCTGCACGATGTCCCCAGCGCGCTGGGAGTGCTCGACCATGTCGTGCACCAGCGTGTCGATGCGCCGCGACCCTGTGTCCCCAAGGACCGCGATCGGGCCGGCGGGCAGGTTCTCCTCACGCAGCACGCCGGCGCGCAGCGCGTCGTCGATGTCGTGGTTGATGTAGGCCACACGGTCCATCACTCGCACGATCCGGCCCTCCAGGGTGCGGGGCTCGGGGGCGCGACTGGAGTGGCGCGCGATCCCTTCGCGAACCTGCTCGGTGAGGTTCAGCCCGATCCCCTCGCGCTCCAGGCGCTCCACCACCCGCAGCGAGTGCTCGTAGTGGCGAAAACCCCCGCCGAAGCGCTCGCGCAGACACGTATCGAGAACCTCCTCGCCGATGTGACCGAACGGCGGATG
Source organism: Solirubrobacterales bacterium (assembly GCA_044446265.1). Taxonomy (GTDB): domain Bacteria; phylum Actinomycetota; class Thermoleophilia; order Solirubrobacterales; family Solirubrobacteraceae; genus Palsa-744. The sequence continues at coordinate 4,673 of JBIOES010000061.1, read as the reverse complement.
CCCGAGGTCGTGCCCCAGCCCGATCGCCTCGGTGAGATCCTCGTTGAGGCGCAGCGCACGGGCCACGGTGCGCGAGATCTGCGTCACCTCCAGCGTGTGCGTGAGGCGCGTGCGGTAGTGATCGCCCTCGGGCGCCACGAACACCTGGGTCTTGTGCGTGAGGCGGCGAAACGCCTTGCAGTGCACGATCCGATCGCGATCGCGCTGAAAGGGCGTGCGCAGCTCGCAATCGGCCTCCTCGCGCGCGCGGCGAGCCGGATATGAGCGTGCGGCCAGCGGCGAGAGCATCTCCTCCTCGAGCGCGCGCCGTTGCTCAGCGAAGGTGCCCGTCAATTCCCGCGGTGCCAGTCCTTGCGCCCCGTCAGCCGGTGCGCCCAGTGGCTCCACTTGTCGATCGCCGGGTCCTCGTCATATACGGGCGCTCCACCGCCCGGCGGGGGCAGAACGGCCGCCGCGGCCGAGCCGATCCGCAGGTCGACACCGTGCTCGTGCAGCGACTGCACGTCCTCCGCCGCCACGAAGTGGCGGGAGCCGCCCGACCCGGTGAACACGATCCCGTGGAAGATGTCCTTCTCGGGCGCCGCGACGACGTGGTGGATAGTGCCCACCTGTGTGCCATCGCAGGCCACCACCGGTACTCCCTTCTCGAGCACCCCGTAGGCGATCGGCAAACCCTCATCCACGGGATTCACGATACAGGCATAAGCCGAAGGTGCGCGTGGTGCTCGAGCGTCTCGGAGATCGCCCGCTCGACCTGTCCGAGCGCCGCTTCGGGGGCGTCCGGAACCTCCCCCAGGGGGTTGCCGAGCGCCTGGGTCATGAAGCCGTACGCCTGCTCGCTCAACAGGAACGAAGCCGCCTCGCATGCCTCGCACACCACCCCCCCGGCCGCGCCCGAGAAACCCACCAGGTGCTCCCGCTCCCCGCAGCCCGCGCACGCACCGAGCTGTGGCGCCAGACCTGCCGCCACCAGCAGCTTCAGGCGAAACGCCAACGCGCCCGCACGTGTGGCGCTCGCGGGCTCCCCATCGAGCAGCGACAGCTTGCGGCACAGCAGGTTGAACACACCCGGATGGGGCTCGGAGGTCTCGAACAGGCGTCCCACCGCATCGCAGGCACGCGCCGCGGCATCCAGCGCGCCGGCGTGCTCGCGCAGACGCGCATACCCGTCGACGGTGTGCGCGCCCGTCACCGTCAGCAGTTCGCCTCTCCCCTCGTGCAACTCCAGACGCAGGCGAAAGAACGGCTCCAACCGCCCCCCGAAGCGGCTGCGCGCGCGCCGCACGCCCTTTGCGATCGCGCTCACTCGCCCGCGGTGAGGCGTGTACACGTGCAGAATCCGATCGGCCTCCCCGTAGCGCATCGAGCGCAGCACCACCGCCTCGGTCTTGACCGGTCCCGGCATCGTGAGCAGTCTAGGGGCCGATCCCGATGGGTCCGTGAGGGCGCGAGCGAGGGGTCGATGGATCGCAATGGACAGACCCATGCCGCTTGGCTGTACCAACCGGCCGTCAGCTGTTCCGCTTGGCAATTATCGGGTCGCTGCCCAAGTTCCCGCCCTCCGATACTCTCCCACCGTCCTAAAAGCCTGCTGAAAAGAACCGATGAGCGGCCGGCGCCAACATGTTGGAGCGTGCCGGCGCCGGCCTGCGGGGCGATCGGTGGGGATGATGGCCCCAGCAGACAAAAGTCTACCTACTCTAAACCATCTGGTCTTTGCCATCTGGACTTTGCCATATGCGGTAGGGGATGTTTATGAAGATGCCTCCCTCCGAATCCGCTGATCAGTCACTCGCGTACACGATCCGCCGCCTGCGCGAAGAGCGGGGGTTCACCCAAGAAGACATCGCCTACGCCGCCAAGCTCACCTCGGGCACCTACGGCCACATCGAGCGCGGTAAGACCAATCCGACTTGGACCACCATCAAGAAGATCGCCCGCGCGCTCGACATCTCACTCACCGAGCTCGTAGCCGCAACCGAGGCAGACGGGCGCTATACTTTATGAAGTAATGAGTGAGATAGTCGTCTATACGGCGGAGCCCTGCTCCTTCTGCGCTCGCGTCAAGGGCCTGTTGGAGTCCCACGGGCTGCGATTCACCGAGGTCAACCTCACCAAGGACCCCGAGGGCCGGGCGGAGCTCGTCAGGCGCACGGGCATGATGAGCTTCCCGCAGGTGCTCATCGACGGCGAGCTGGTGGGTGGCTTCGCCGAGACCCTCACCGCGGCTGAGAGCGGGCGACTGGGCGAGCCCTCCGCGGACGGGGCTGACAGCGCTCGCACACGTACGTCCCGCGCCCCGCGACCACCATCTTGACGATCCGCGTGCCGCATCTCCCGCAGGGCTCCCCAGCGCGGCGGTGCACCAGGAACTGATCCTGGAAGGAGCCGCGCACCCCGTCCACGTGGCGGAAGTCGTCGATCGTGGCCCCGCGCGCGTCGATGCCGGCGCGCAGCGCATCGATCACCGCCCCGTGCAGGCGCGCGCGCTGCTCGGCGGAAAGGCGTCCGGCTGGGCGCAGTGGGTGGATGCCAGCCCTGTGCAGGGCCTCGTCGGCATAGATGTTGCCCACCCCCGCGATCCTGCGCTGGTCGAGCAGCAGCGCCTTGATCGGCGCTGTGCGCCTCCGCACGACGGTCCCGAGGTGCGCGACGGTGAAGCGCTCGTCGAGCGGCTCGAGCCCCAGGCGCAGCGCGAAGAACTCCTCGAGCGCTTGTCCTCCGAGCAGCAGCTCGCCCGTGCCAAAGCGCCGCGGATCGACGATCACGAGCCGGCGCTCCGGGCGCAGCTGCAGGCGAACCCGCACGTGCGCCGGTTCGGGCTTGGGCTCGCATAGCACCGCGCCGGTCATCCGCAGGTGCTGCACGAGATGCACGTCGCCCGCCAGGCTCCAGATCAAGTACTTGCCCCGCCGTCCCAGCTTCTCGATGCGCCGACCCAGCAGCGCGTCGGTCAACTCCCCGGGCGCCAGCGGCCGTGACCAGCGCGGATCGAGGATCTCGATCGCGTGCAGCACTCGCCCCTCGACCAGCGGAGCGAGCTGGCGTCTGATCGTCTCCACCTCGGGCAGCTCCGGCATCGCTGCCCCAGCCTAGCCTGATGGGGTCCAGCAGCCGAGTGCTGTTGCATCCAGAGCGTTGCGGCGCTCGGAGATTGGCGCTCAGGAGCGCTCGGAAGGCATCAGCGCGAGGCGCGTGGATGGGCGCTGAAGTAGGCGTCCTTCAAGCGCTCGGCGGAGAGGTGGGTGTAGACCTGCGTGGTGGCCAGATCGGCGTGACCGAGCATCTCCTGCAGGGAACGCAGGTCACAGCCCCCCGCAAGCAGATGCGTGGCGAAGGTGTGACGCAGCGTGTGCGGACTCATCTTCTCCTGAAGCCCCGCGCGCCGCGCGTGCCCCTGGATGATCTTGTACAGACCCTGACGGGTCAGCCCCACACCCCGGCAGTTGACGAACACGTGCTCGTGCCGGCCGGCCTCCGCTCGGCTCGCCCGTGCGCTCACGAGCGCGGGGCGCCCGCGCAGGCTGTATGCGCGCAGCGCCGCGACCGCCTGGCGGCCGATCGGAACGATCCGCTCCTTGGAGCCCTTGCCGCGCGCGCGCAGCAGGCCCTCCTCGAGGTCGACGTCGGTCAGCTCCAGGCCCACCACCTCCGAGGCACGCAGCCCGCACGCATACATCACCTCCAGCAGGGCGCGGTCGCGCAGCGCCCGAGGCTCGGTCCCCGCGGGCTCGCTCAGCAGCTTGGCGACCTCCTCGCGCGAGAGCACCATCGGCAGGCGCCGGGTCTTGGGAGGTCCGCGCAGCTCGGCCGTGGGGTCGTGCTCGATCAGCCCCTCCCTGCGCAGGTGACGGTAGAACGAGCGCAGGCACGCCGCCTTGCGCTGCAGCGTCGCCGCCGCCACGGCGGGACGATCCTCCGTGCCCCCGGCCAGCTCCGCGAGGAACGCCGCCAGATCACCATGTCCAGCCTCGATCGCCTCCAGCTCGCGACGGCGCAGGAACGCGCCGAACTGGAGCAGATCCGATCGGTAGGCCTCCAGCGTGTTGCGCGAGAGCCCCCGCTCCAGCTCCAGGTAGGCGAGGAAGTCGAGCGTTAGATGCTCTATGTCTGCGGCTGCCTGCGCCGGCGAGGTCTCCGCGATCGCTCCAGCCAAAGGGGGGCCGGCGAGATCGGAGGGCGCGAGAGGGGCGGGAAGCGCGACGGTCGCAGGCGGGGCATGGGTGCTCACTCACCACACCTTTCGCCCCGACTCTGCTGCCTCCTTGAGCGTGCAAGCGGACGTTCAGCTCAACGTCCGCTTGCGAGCGCCTGCGCGGCCTCCTCTGCTCGAGTATCCCCGCGATCCTCGCGCGCCAACAGGTCGGCCAGCGCCGTCCCCCCCGCCAGCGCGGCCCCGAAGAACAGCGGATCTTCGGCCAGGCCCCGGCCCATCGTCCGCGCCGGCAGCTCGCTGGCGGCGTACGCCGGCAGGTCCACCGTGGCGTGGCGCCAGTCGTGGCGGGCGATGCGCGCGGGCCGATCCACATCCAGCTCCAGCTGCGAGCGGCTCGCCGCCGAGGCTCCGAAGACCGTGCCGAGACCGGCGCGCAGGTCGGCCCCCACGGGTGAGCGCATCCCCGCCGGCAGCGCTACTGTGACCGGCTCGAGCAGCAGGTCGAGCACCGTTAGGG
>JBIOES010000060.1:0-12024 GCA_044446265.1 Solirubrobacterales bacterium | reverse complement strand
TCGCTGGGGCTAACCGAGGCCCAGCCGGAGAACAACGTGCAGCGCATCGTGTTGGAGACGCTCGCCGTGACGCTCGGCCGCGCCGCGCGCGCCCGCGCGATCCAGCTGCCTGCCTGGAACGAGGCGCTGGGGCTGCCGCGCCCGTGGGATCAGCAGTGGTCGCTGCGCATCCAGCAGGTGATGGCGTTTGAAACCGACATCCTCGAGTACCCCGACATCTTCGAGGGCTCGCGCGTGATGGACGGCCTCGTGGAGGAGCTCCTCCAGGGCGCGCGCGCGGAGATGGCGGTGGTCGCCGAGCACGGCGGCGCGGTCGAGGCGGTCCCCTACATGAAGGGTGCGCTGGTGGACTCCCACCGCGAGCGCATCCGCCGCATCGAGTCCGGCGAGCAGGTGGTGGTTGGGCAGAACCGCTTCACCGAGACCGAGCCCTCTCCCCTCACCGACGACGCCGAAGGCGGGATTCTTGTGGTCGATCCAGCGATCGAAGCCGAGCAGATCGAGGCCGTGTGCCGTTGGCGCGCCGAGCGCGACCAGCCGGCCGTGGATGAGGCGCTGAGCGAGCTCACGCGCGTCGCCCGCTCACAGGATCGCGAGGAGAACCTGATGGTGCCCACGATCGCCGCCGCCCGCGCTGGAGCCACCACGGGCGAGTGGGCGCGGGCGCTGCGCGAGGTGTTCGGCAGCTACCGCGCCCCCACCGGCGTGGGCGAGGCCGCCGCCGCGCCCCCCGACGCCGATCTGAGCGAGCTGCGCGAGGAGGTCGCCCGCCTGCAGGAGCGCCTCGGGCGGCGCCCCAAGATCCTCGTGGGCAAGCCCGGCCTGGATGGGCACTCGAACGGCGCCGAGCAGATCGCGGTGCGCGCGCGCGACTCGGGCATGGACGTCGTATACGAAGGGATCCGCCTGACCCCCGCTCAGATCGCGGCCTCCGCGCTGCAGGAGGGCGTGCACGTGATCGGGCTCTCGATCCTCTCGGGCTCCCACCGCGAGCTGATCCCCGCGGTGCTCGACGCGCTGCGCGAGTCGGGCGTGCAGGCGCCGGTGGTCGTCGGCGGGATCATCCCCGAGCAGGACGTCGCCCCCCTGAAGGCCGCGGGCGTCGCCGCCGTGTATACGCCCAAGGACTTCGACATCACCCGCATCGTGCGCGACATCGTGGCGCTGGTGGGCGCGAGCGCGGGGGACTTCGCCAATGGCGCCCCCGCGCCCGCAGCCGGCTCCACGTCCGCCGGCGCCGCTAGCAGCGTCCTTTGAAGATCGACTCACCGTGTAGACGAGCAGTCCACTTTTCGTCTACACTACGTCTATGGCAGTCGCAGACAGGACTTACAGCTTCCGTGCACCCAGCGACTTCGCTGAGCGTATGCGCGAGGCGCGTGCAGCGCTGCCCACGATCTTCTCCTCCGGCAAGGAGACCGATCACTTCACCCGCGAGTTCGAGGTCGCAGTGCTGCGGCGTATGCGCGGCCTCCCCGACACGCCCGGCCAGGCCGAGTTCGCCCGCGCCATCGCGGAGGCGTTCGTTTCGACAGTCGAGCGCGTGCAACGCGAGCCCGAACTGATGGAGCAGATGCGCGCCTTCGATCGCGAAGACACCGAGGGCGATGCCTGGCGCCGAGGCGCGCTGCTGGCCCGGGCGCGCGGCGGCTTCGACGAGTGACATGTACGAGCGCGGTGCGGTGTGGACCGCACGGATCCCGGAGGTCGGGGTCAAACCCGTCGTCATTCTCTCCGACCAGACGGTCACGCTTGCGCTGCGGCCGATCGCCGCACGCATCACCAGTGTCGAGCGTCCACGTACGGTTCCAACCTCTGTCGCACTCGCGCCTGGCGAGATCGAGGGCCTGGCCGAACACAGCTACATCCTCTGTCACGACCTCATGACGGTGCAGGATGGCGGGCTCGTCGAGCACCTGGGTGCCGTCTCACGGGAGCGGATCATCGAGATCGAGGACAGACTCGCATTCGTCTTCGGGATGGGCGATTCGTTGTGAGCGAAGGAGCCGCGCTCGGCGCGCGCCTGCGCGCGGGCGAGCACAGCGCGGCGCCCGCGGCGCTCAACCTGCTGGAGAGCACCACCGCCGCCGACCGCGCGCAGGCCGCGGCGCTGCTGAGCGAGGTCTCCCCCGCGATGCTGGGGCACGAGGCGCCCGGGCACATCGTGGGCGTCACGGGGCCGCCCGGCGCGGGCAAGTCGACGCTGCTCTCGGCCCTCTTGCACACCTGGCGGGAGCGGGAGGAGACGGTGGCGATGCTCGCCGTCGATCCCAGCTCGCGGCGCTCGGGGGGCTCGCTGCTGGGCGACCGCCCGCGGATCGACTTCGCCCCCGCCGACGCGGGCGTGTTCATCCGCTCGACCGCCGCCGGCGAGCGGCTCGGGGGGCTTGCGTGGGGCACGCGCGCGGCGGCACAGGCGCTGGCCGCCGCGTTCGACGTGGTCGTGATCGAGACCGTGGGCGTGGGGCAGGCCGAGACCGACATCGCCGACGTCGCGGACACCGTCGCGGTGATCGTGCAGCCCGGCTCGGGCGACGTGCTGCAGTTCCTGAAGTCGGGCATCATGGAGATCCCCGACGTGCTCGTCGTCACCAAGGCCGACCTCGGGCAGGTGGCCATCAGCGCCCGGCGCGACCTGAGCGCCGCGCTGCGCTCGCTCGGCTCGCGCGCGACGCCTGTAGTGGCGGTCTCCTCGCTGCCTCCTGCCCAGGGCATCGAGGAGCTGGCGGCGGCGCTTGAGGAGCACCGCGCCGGCCTCGATCTGCCCGAGCGGCGCCTGCACGCGCGGCGCGCGGGGGCGCTGGAGGACTTCGCGAACGAGCACGGCGAGCGGGGGCTGCGCGCACTCGGCGGGCGCACAGCGGCGCGGCGCTGGCTCGCCGAGCAGGACCCCACGCTCGACGAGGCCACGCTCGTGGCTTCTTTGGAGGAGGGGATGGGCCGGTGAGTTCGAGACGTCCTCCGAGCAACCGACCCCGACGCTCACTCCCCCACGTCGCGGGCGACCTGCTGATAATGCTCGGTGCCTTCGTACTGGCGAGCGCGCTGGCCGGCGCGCTCGGGGCGGTCAACCTGGGCACGGCGCTCGCCTTCGGGCAGATCGGCTTCGCGGTGGCGCTCGTGTACGTGCTCGTTCGGCGCTGACTCACAGACCTGGGCGCGTCCAATCCCTCCCTGGAGGCGGTGCGATGGCGCGGCTCCCCCGACTCGCCACACGCGGCCCCTCCTCCTCCCATATGCTGCCGCTCGATGGCCACGGGCTGCTTCATCTCCACCGGGCGCTCACTCGAAGAGGCTGTCGAGCGCGTTCGACTCGCCGAGTCGCTGGGCTATGAGAGCGTGTACGTCACGCACATCGCCGGACGCGAGTCGCTCACGGTGCTCACCGCGTACGCGCTCGCAACTAGCCGCATCCGCGTGGGCACGGGCGTCGTGCCGATCTACACGCGCACGCCCGCCACGATGGCCCAGACGGCGGCCACGATCGACGAGCTCTCCGACGGGCGCCTCACGCTCGGGCTGGGCGTCTCGCACCGCGTCGTGGTGGAGAGCTGGCACGGGCAGAGCATCGACCGCCCCGTGCGGGAGATGCGCGAATACGCCTCGATCGTGCGCGCGATCCTGCGCGGCGAGGATCCGCCCCCGGGCGAGAAGTGGAGCACCGCCTTTCACCTCGTTGGCCTCGATCCGCGGCCCCAGCTGCCGCTCTACATCGCCGCGCTCTCCCCCGCGATGCTGCGTCTCGCCGGCGAGCTGGGAGACGGGGTGCTGCTGTGGCTCTGCTCTCCGCAGTACATCCACGACGTGGTGATCCCCGAGGTCACCGCTGGGCGCGAGCGCGCGGGGAAGACGCTGGAGGGCTTCGACATCGTGCCCGCCGTCCCCGCCGCGCTCACCGAGGATCGCGCAGGCGCCTACGCGACGATGCGCCGCGACCTGCTGCCCTACTTCGGGCTGCCCTTCTACCGCGCGATGATCGAGCGCTCGGGCTTCGGCGCGGACATCCAGGCATACGACGCGGCCGCGGGGGACGTCGAGGGCATGCAGGCCGCCGTCTCCGAGGACTTCCTGGAGCAGCTCACCGCGGTGGGCGACGAGTCAGCGGTGCGCGCCGGCGTGGAGCGCTACCGCGCCGCCGGCGCCACCTCCCCCTGCATCGGTCCGATCCCGAAGACGGACTTCGAGGCGACGCTGCGCGTAGGCATCTCGTAGTGTGTAGTCTGCTAGATTACACGACACTACATGCGCCAGGCAGCATCCCCGAAGCCGTTTTCGATCCGGATGAGCGAGCAGACGATGGCTCGACTCGACCTTGGCGCGCATCGCCGCGGAGAGGCGAAGGCGCGGATCGCCGAGCGACTCATCGACGAGGGTCTGCGCATGGAGGACCATCCGGGCATCGTCTTCCGAGACGGCCCCGCCGGACGGCGCGCGGCATTGGTCGCGGGACCAGACGTATGGGAGGTCATCGAGACCCTCAGAGGCACCGGGCTCAGTGACGAGCAGGCGATCGCGGCAACAGCCGACTGGGGCAGCCTGACACACGCCCAGGTGCGAGCGGCCGTGCGCTACTACGCCGACTTCCGTACCGAGGTGGACGAACGGATCGCGCTCAACCGCCGGGAAGCCGAGCGTGAACGCAATACTTGGGAGCGGGCGCGGGAAGCGCTCGCTTGAGGTTCCTGCTCGACGAGATGTACCCGCAAGCCATCGCGGAGCAACTCCGCGCAGGCGATCACGACGTGTACGCGGTGGTCGAGCGAGGGGAACTCCGCACACTCCCCGACCACGAGATCTTTGCGGCTGCGCAACAGGAGCTGCGCGCCGTGGTCACCGAGAACATCGCCGACTTCGCCCGGCTCGCGAGCGAGCACGACCGCCGCGGCCATCCACATCACGGGCTGATCCTGGTCGATCCCGGCAAGTATCAGCGCGGCGATCCGCGCACGATCGGTCGCATGGTCACCGCGCTCGACCAGTTGCTCGGCGAGCATCCTCAGGATCTGGCGACGAGTCTGCGTCACTGGATCTGAAGACAAGCCGTTTCGGCCTGGTCTCCCGCCACGCCGCCTAGTGTCGCTGCAACTGCGTGTAACGATTACCCGCCAGCGTAGTCTGAAGGGAGAAGATGCTGATCCTGCTCGCCTTCGCCCTGCTCGCCGGCGCCGGCACCGCGCTGTCCCCGTGCGTGCTGCCCGTGCTCCCCGCGCTGCTCGCCACCGCCGGCGCGGGCGGGCGGCGCCGGCCGCTCGGCGTGGTACTCGGGCTGAGCGTCACCTTCACCGTCACGATCGTGGGGATCGCCAAGGTCGTGGGCGGCGTGGGCCTTGGCTCGGACCCCCTACGCCTGCTGGCGGTGCTCGTGCTGCTGGGCGGGGGCCTCGCGCTGATGGTGCCCGCCGTGGGCGACCGCCTGGAGGCCCGCCTCTCGCGCCTGGCGGCGCTTGGCCCGCGTAATGGGGGCGATGGCTTCGCCTCGGGACTCGTGGTGGGGGCGGCGCTCGGCTTCGTCTACACCCCCTGCGCTGGGCCGATCCTCGCCGCGGTGATCTCGGTGAGCGCCGCCTCCGGGCGCAGCGTGGCCGTCGCGATCGCCTACTCCGCGGGCTCCGCGCTGGTGCTACTCGCGCTCGCGCTCGGGGGGCGCAGCGTGTTCGATCGCGTCCGCGCCGCTGGGCGGGGACCGGCGCTGCAGCGCGCGCTCGGCGCGGTGATGGTGCTCACCGCCGTGGCGATCCTCACCAACGTGGATGTGCGCTTCGACCAGTACATCGCCCAGCACATCCCCAACGTCAACCTCACCGCGTCGCTGGAGAGCTCGCACGCGGTGCAGAGCCGCCTCAGCCAGATCGATGGGCGCCGGCAGAAGTTCCTCGCCGCCGCCAGCTCCCCCACCGTGGCGCACGACGCCAGCCAGGCGACGCTGCTGGCGGCGGCCGAAGCGCTGCCCGTCCTTGGCCCGGCGCCCGAATTCAGCGAAACCGAGGACTGGTTCAACACGGGCGCGGGCGGGCACTCGAACCGGCCGTTGACGATGGCCGGGCTGCGCGGGCACGTGGTGCTGATCGACTTCTGGACGTACACCTGCATCAACTGCCTGCGCACGCTCCCCTACCTGGAGGCATGGAACTCCACCTACGGCCCCCGCGGCCTCACGATCGTGGGCGTGCACACGCCCGAGTTCGCGTTCGAGCACGAGGCATCCAACGTCGCCGAAGCGATCGCACGGCTCGGCATCCGCTACCCGGTGGTGCAGGACAACGAATACGGCACCTGGAACGCCTACGGCAACCAGTCCTGGCCCGCGGACTACCTCGTGGACGCCTCCGGCCAGGTGCGCTACGCGGCGATCGGCGAGGGCGACTACGACAAGACCGAGTCCGCGATCCGCGCGCTGCTCGCCGAAGCGGGCGCCAACGTCGGCGGGATGAGCCACCCCACGGGCGCGATAACCCCGAGCCAGGAAGCGACCCCCGAGACATACCTCGGCACCGCCCGCGCGCAGGGATGGGTAAATGGGCCCAAGGCCGGCGTGCACGACTACGGCTCTCCCCCATCGGGCGAACTGGCGCTCAACGAGTTCGCCTACAGCGGCACCTGGAACATCGCCGGCCAGCCCGCCCTCGCCGTGGCGGGCGCGGGGATCGACGCCGAGGTGCAGGCCAAGGACGTCTATCTGGTGCTGTCCTCGACAGGCCGGCGCCCGCGGCAGATGCAGGTGCTGCTCGACGGCCGCCCGATCCCCGCGGCGCTCGCGGGCGCGGACGTGCACAACGGCGTGGTGACCGTCACCGATGAACGGCTGTACTCGCTCGTCTCCCTGTCCAGCAACCAGCGCCATCGTCTGAGCTTGCGGCTAGCATCCGGAATCACGGGCTACTCCTTCACGTTCGGGTAGCCAAAGCTGGGCCCAAGGAGGCATTCGCAGATGAGCAAGTTCAGAGGTCTTTTGACCAAGACGCTGGTCGCGGGAGGGCTGGCTCTGCTGACAGCCGGCTTCAGCCCGTCATTGGCGGGTGCGGCGTTCGGCCCACCCAGTGGACCCACGTCCCCGCCGTTCTGGCAGTGCCCGGCCGTGGGGAAGAGCACCAGCTGCGCATTCCTGGTCGACGTGACCGACAGCGGGAACGTCGTCTACCAGGACAGCAGCCAGGAGTTCTACGACCTCGGCGGCGACGACGAGATGGTCGCTGTGCAGAACGACTCCTCGACGCCGCTCTCCTCGATCCACCTCGGAGTGGAAGGATCCGGCGACAACCTCTTCGGGTTCGAGGGCGACGGACTGTGCTCACCCGGCGTGGGAGCTGTCCCCAGCGGCTGTCCCTTCGGCCCGGGTGGCAACAACGAAGACCCCTATGACTACTACGGACCCGGGATGGCCTTCGCTCCGGGCTACACATCCGATCAGGGCACGGTCGAATTCACACCAGCCCTGCAGAGAGGGCAGTACGCGTACTTCGGCCTGGATTCTCCATTTTTCAGCGTCGTGATCCCGGCCGGCGGCAACGACTACCTCACGACGGCCCTCACCGGCGGCACGCCGGAAGACGAACCGCAGGTCACCGCACCTGCGCCGACCAACATTACCGATCAGGCGACGCTCGTTGGTCCACACAAGGAAGGCGCTGAAGGGACGATCGAATACAAGGTCTACTCTGACCCGGCCTGCACGAAGGAAGTGACCGGCGGCAATGCAACACCAGCCCCGAACGCCGTGGCCGCCGGCGTTATCCCAGCATCGAAGGCGGTGGGCGCGGCCCTCGCCACCAATGCCATCTACTACTGGCAGGCGACATTCAAGAGCAACGACACCAACCTCAGCGATCCGACCGGCAATTCGAACGCCGTGACCGCGTGCGGCGCTGAGACGATGGCGTTCGGCACACCGCCAGTTCGTCCCCAGATCGGCGTCAGCACGACGCTCTCGGGTGGCGGGCAGAGCGGACCTAGCATCACGGTGCTGCCCAACACGCAGGTGACCGACACGGCGGCGATCACCGGCACCGAAGCGGGCACGGCGACCGGCGTGGTGACCTACACCGTGTTCGCCGATGCCGGCTGCACGCAGCAGCTCCAGTCGTTCCCAGTCGGCACGGACATCCGTTCGGTCGCCGGCGGATCGGCCGGGGCCTCCGGATCTGTGAGCCTGCCGCTCGGTACGTACTACTTCCGGGCAACCTACTCGGGCGATGAAACCCACGCTCCGGCGCAGAGCACCTGCGGCGGGGAGGTGCTCACGGTGGCAAATCCGGTGCCCCCGCCCCCGCCGAACGGCCTGTTCTTCCCGGTGGGCAACCCGCAGTTCAATGCCAGGACGGGGCAGATCGTGGTGCTCGCACAGTTCCCGGCGCCCGGCACGGCGACCTCCACGGGAGTCGTGCAGCAGGGCGCCACGCTGGCCCGCGCCGGTGAGGCTGCCCTTATCCGGGAGGCCCTCGCCGAAGCGGCCAGGCACAGGTCCAAGAAGTGCAAGCGCGGGTTCGTCAAGAAGGGCAAGAAGTGCCTGAACAACGCCCCGGTGGTGTTCGGCACGACGGTCCAGACGATCCCGGCGCCCGGCACCTACTCGATAGTCATCAACCCGTCGGGCAAGGTGCTCAAGGCGCTGAAGGCCGGCAAGAAGCTGAACGTCGTCATCTCGACCACGTTCCAGAACCGCGCCGGCGGCGCGCCTGTGACGCACCTGCAGAGCGTGTTCGTGAAGCTCAAGCTCAAGAGGCACGGACACTCCCACAGGAGGCGCTGACGCGAGCGGCCCTCGACCGATCGGCAGCATCCGGACGGGGCGCCCAGGCGCCCCGTCCGCGTTTGCGGACCCTGGCTCCGCCCGCCGGACAGCCGGCCGTGACCCCTCGGCCGGACTTTCCCCGCAGGCGCGAATACAATGAGCGCATGGAGGGCTCCGCACCCCAAGTGATCGCGCACAGCTGGCTGCGCTGCTACCGCTGCTGGTCACAGGACCTGGAGGTTCAGGTGCACTACGAGGGCATCCACAAGATCGACCCCGCCACGGGCGAGCGCTCGGAAGTCGTGGATGAGCTGCAGGAGGCCGTGGTGCAGTGCCTGGACTGCATGCACGATCAGCCCCACCTGGGCTTCTCCAACGGCCGCGTGGAGCCGATCGAGGACCGCTGGGAACGGATGATCGCGGGCACTCCGTGGGTCGCGTCGTGCACCGTTGCGGTGGACGCCGACGACGTCGAGAGCTGCTCGGGGCCCGATGCCGGCGACGCCCTCTCCTACGCCGCCTTCGGCGACCACGGGGTGCGCGAGTTCTTCACGCACGTGCGCTTCCACAAGCACGAAGACGACGCGCGCATCATCGTGCATCTGCTCGTCGAGCTGTACGCGCGCTCGTTGGAGGAGGCCACCGAAGTGCTCGAGGTGGCCGCCCGCGGCGACCTGGAGATCACTTCACTGGCCGAGGAGTCGCGCCCGCCGGCAGCCGCAGCCGAATCCCACGGCCACGAATAGCCTCAGGCCAGACGCTTCTCAAGCGCTTCCAGCTGCGCGTGCAGCTCCGGCGGGAGCCGGTCGAACTTCGCGAAGTGCGCGTGGATCTGCGGCAGCATCGCGCGCCATTCGCCGCTGTCCACGCGCAGGAGCTCGGCCATGTCCTCGGCGGTGACGTCGACGCCGCGCGTGTCCAGGCCCTTGGGGCCGACGGGCGGCATCAGCCCGATCGGGGTCTCCTCGGCGGCGCCGTGGCCGGCGCAGCGCGCGAACACCCACGAGAGCACGCGCGAGTTCTCGCCAAATCCCGGCCATAGGAAACGTCCGCTCGTGTCCTTGCGGAACCAGTTCACGTAGAAGATCTTCGGCAGCTTCGCGCCGGGCGTGCGCCCCATGCGCAGCCAGTGGGCAAAGTAGTCGGCCATGTTGTAGCCGCAGAAGGGCAGCATCGCGAAGGGGTCGAAGCGCAGCTCGCCGACGGTGCCCGCCGCCGCCGCGGTCTTCTCGGAGCTCATGATCGAGCCGAGGAACACGCCGTGCTCCCAGTCGAGCGCCTCGGTCACGAGCGGCACCACGGTGGAGCGCCGCCCGCCGAACAGCATCGCGTCGATCGGCACCCCTGTCGGGCTCTCCCACTCCTTCGCGATGGCGGGGTCCTGGGAGGCGGGTGCGGTGAAGCGCGCGTTGGGGTGCGCCGCGGGTGTCTCCGACTGGGGCGTCCAGTCGTTGCCGTGCCAGTCGATCAGGTGCGCGGGCGGCTCCTTCGTCAGTCCCTCCCACCACACGTCGCCGTCGTCGGTGCGCCCGCAGTTGGTGAACACCGAATTGCGCTCGATCGTGCGGATCGCGTTGGGGTTGGTGTCCACGCCCGTGCCCGGCGCCACACCGAAGAAGCCGGCCTCGGGGTTGATCGCGTACAGGCGGCCGTCCTCGCCGAACTTCATCCAGGCGATGTCGTCGCCGATCGTCTCGACGGTCCAGCCCTCGAGCGTGGGGATCAGCATCGCGAGGTTGGTCTTGCCGCACGCCGAGGGGAAGGCGCCGGTGATGTACTTGACCACGCCCTCGGGCGAGGTCAGCTTGAGGATCAGCATGTGCTCGGCCATCCAGCCCTCATCGCGGGCCATCACCGAGGCGATGCGCAGCGCCAGGCACTTCTTGCCCAAGAGCGCGTTGCCGCCGTAGCCCGAGCCGTAGGAGGTGATCTCGCGGGTCTCGGGGAAGTGCACGATGTACTTGTTCTCCGCGTTGCACGGCCACGGCACGTCCTGAGAGCTGTCCTCCAGCGGCATGCCCACGGAGTGCAGGCAGGGCACGAACTCCCCTTCCCCGCCGAGCGCCTCCAGCGCGCGCTGGCCCATGCGCGTCATGATGCGCATGCTCACCGCCACGTAGGCGGAGTCGGTCAGCTGCACGCCGATCTGGCTCTTGTCCGAGCCGAGCGGGCCCATCGAGAAGGGCACCACGTACATCGTGCGCCCGCGCATCGCGCCCTGGAAGAGCTCGCCCAGGAACTGCTTCATCTCCATCGGGTCGCGCCAGTTGTTGGTGGGACCGGCCTCATCCTCGGTGGCCGAGCAGATGAAGGTGCGATCCTCCACGCGCGCCACGTCCCCGGGGTCCGAGAGCGCCAGGTAGGAGTTCGGGCGCTTGGCGTCGGAGAGCTTGCGGAAGGTGCCGGCCGCCATGAGCGTCCGGCACAGAGACTCGTACTCCTCCGCCGAGCCATCGCACCAGTGGATCTCCTGCGGTTCGGTGAGGGCCGCGATCTCCTCGACCCAGCTCAGCAGGCGCTCGTTATTGGTTTGGGGGGTGGCTGTGGCGGTGGTCTCCATGACGTGAACGGGTCTCCTCAGATGTCGCTTGGGTAGCGCCTGCAAGGCGCGCGGGCACATCCATGGCCCGCTGGATGCACGACGCGAGGCACGCGTCGCGCGAAATACGATCCAGAGAGGGTACCGGACCTAACCCTCTGCGGGGTTCTTGCGGGGCACGAGCACGAGGCGCTTGAACTCCGCCACGAGCACGCCATCCTGGTTGAGCACGCGCGTATGCACCCTTACGGTGCCCCGGTCGGGCTTGGACTGCGACTCGCGCTTCTCCAGCACCTCGGACTCGCAGAAGAGCGTGTCACCGTGGAACACGGGGGCCGGGTGCTTGAGCTCTTCGGTGGCGAGGTTGGCGATCGCCTTGCCCGAGACGTCGCTCACGGACATGCCCAGCGCGAGCGAGTACACCAGCGGCCCCACCACGACGTTGCGCCCCTGCTGTGAGCGGGCGGCGTAGACGTCGTTGATGTGCAGCGGATGGTGGTTCATCGTGATCAGGCAGAACAGGTGGTCGTCGGCCTCGGTGACGGTCTTGGCGGGCCAGTGCTTGTAGACGGCGCCGACCTCGAACTCCTCCAGGTAGCGGCCATAGGGGTGGGCACCGCTCGCCTCGCGCGCGGCCTGGTCGGTCTCGACGGTCATCGTGTCCGTACTCATGCAGTCTCCTGGTTCGAGGATATCGGGGCGGGAATCATCCCTCACGGCAGAACTGAATAGGACTCAGAGGGTGGCGCAGGCGGCC
>JBIOES010000059.1:0-12148 GCA_044446265.1 Solirubrobacterales bacterium | reverse complement strand
GGAGGGTAGGGCTACGCGCGCTCGGCCAGCCCTCCCACGCCCGGCTGGCTCTGCTTCACGTGCCGGTCGGCGTGGTAGGAGGAGCGCACCAGCGGACCCGCCGCGACGTGCTCGAAGCCGAGTGCGTAGGCGGCCTGCTCCAGCGCGGCGAACTCGTCCGGGTGCCAGTAGCGCACGATCGGCAGGTGGCGCTCTGAGGGGCGCAGGTACTGCCCGACGGTGAGCACCTGCACGCCGTGCTCGCGCAGCGCGCCGAAGGTCTCGACCAGCTCCTCGTGGGTCTCGCCCAGTCCGACCATCAGGCCGGACTTGGTGAGCACTTCGGCTCCGCCCATCTCCTTCGCGAGCTTCAACACCCGGCAGGAGCGCTTGAAGGTGGAGCCGCGCCGCGCGATCGAATAGAGCCGCGGCACGACCTCGACGTTGTGGTTGAACACGTCGGGGCGCTCGGCGATCACCTTCGCGAGCGGCATCTCCTGGCCCTGGAAGTCGGGTGTGAGCACCTCGACCTTGCACGCCGGCGCCTGGCGGCGCACCTGGCGGATCACGCCCACGAACGCAGAGGCGCCCTTGTCGGGCAGGTCGTCGCGATCGACCGAGGTGATCACCGCGTGGCGCAGCTCCATGCGCGCGATCGAGCGCGCCACGCGCGCGGGCTCCAGCGGATCGTTCCACGTGGGCTTGCCGCTCTTCACGTTGCAGAACCCGCAGCGCCGCGTGCAGGTGTCGCCGAGGATCATGAACGTCGCGGTGCCCCGCTCCCAGCACTCGCCCACGTTGGGGCACGCCGCCTCCTGGCAGACGGTGTGCAGGTTCTCCGAGCGGATCAGCTCGCTCAGCTCGCGGTAGCGCTCTCCCCCCGGCGGCGGCACCTTGAACCACGGCGGCTTGCGCTCGCGCAGGGGGCGCACCTCCGAGCCGAGCACCTTCAGCACATCCATTCCGCCGGGGTTCGCGCGAGATCGAGTCCCGCCCACCCCGGTCATGCGGGCACGAGCTGACGGTCGAGTCTCAGTCGCCGCGGCGAGACCAACCGCTGGCGGCGTCCGTGTGCCTGACAGAACTGAAACGCGACACGCTTACGAAAACAACCAACTCCAGTCCCTCGCTCGGGCGCAAGCTCCCGTGCGATCGAGGTCATCTCGACGTCCTGCAGGCCGCACGCCACGACCCATGAGAAAGGCTCCAGGTCGTTGTCCACGTTCAGCGCGAAGCCGTGCGTGCTCACCCCGCGCGAGACGTGCACCCCGAGCGAGGCGATCTTGCGCTCTCCGACCCACACACCGGTGTAGCCCGCGCCGTCGTCCACGCGCGAGCGGGCCACGATGCCCTCCTGCGCGAGCGCGCCCACGAGCGCCCGCTCGATCGTGCGCAGGTGCTCCAGCACGTCTGAGACAGCCATGATCGGATACCCCACGAGCTGCCCGGGCCCGTGGTAGGTGACGCGCCCGCCGCGATTCGTCTCCACCACCTCGATCCCACGCGCGCGGTAGAAGTCTTCGCCCATCGCCAACTCCCCGGGGTGAGAGCGGCGCCCGCGCGTATACACCGGCGGGTGCTCGAGCAGCAGCAGCACGTCCGGCAGCTCGCCCGCCTGCCTGCGCGCTCTGATCTGCTCCTGCATGACAAGCGCCTCGCGCCAGGGGATCGTGCCCAGCTGGCACACCCACAGCTCATCGGAGAAGGATCGGCCGGCGGCGTTCATCTGCTCTTCCAGCCTAGCGCCGAGCATTACAGCGTCAGCGAAGCCGGTGCTTCCAGCAGCTCTCGGATGCGGGCCAGGAACCGCGCGGCATCGGCGCCGTACAGGATGCGGTGGTCGCAGGCGAGGGTGACGATCATCATGTGGCGCGCGACGATCTCGCCGATGTCCTCGCCCTCGCCCGGGCCGCTCCCTCCCGAGGCGCGGTCGCGCACCACCGCTCGGCGCTCCAGCGCACCCACGGACAGGATCGCGGCCTGCGGGGGGTTGATGATCGCGGTGAAGCTCTTCACGCCGAACATGCCGAGGTTGGAGACCGTGAACGTGCCGCCCCCCAGCTCGGGCGGGGTAACGGTGCCATCGCGCACGCGCTCGGCCAGCGCGCGCGTCTCGCGTGCGATCTCGCCGAGGGACCTGGTGTCGGCGTCGAAGACCGTGGGGACCACGAGCGCATCCTCGCTCGCGACCGCGACGCCCACGTTCACGCGCGAGTGCAGCTCGAAGGCCCCATCGCGGTAGCTCGCGTTCGCGCGGGGATGCTCGCGCAATGCCAATGCGCTGGCCTTGACGACCATGTCGTTGTAGGTGGGCGAGGGGTGGGTGGTGTCACCGTCCTTCGCGAGCCCCTTCAGCTGGGTGCGCAGCGCAACGCACTCCTCCATGTCCACGTCCACGCTCAGCGTGAAGTCGGGGATCGTGGCCTTGGACTCGGCCATGCGCCGCGCGATCGTGCGCTGGGTGCGCGTGAGCTCCCGAGTTGTGCTCTCGCCCTTGGCGCCGGTCACATTCTCGAGCGGCGTTGGGGTCGGCGTCGCCTCGCCGGCCGCTTCGACGTCGGCTTTGACGATGCGCCCGCCGGGACCGCTGCCACTCAGCTTCTGCAGATCGACGTGGTTCTCTCGAGCGATGCGCCTGGCAACCGGCGACGCCTTGACACGCTCACCGTCAGGCGCCGGCGCCGGCGCCTGAGGAGTCGGCTCCTCGACATCGGCAGGGGCCTTTGGCGTTTCCGCGGCCGGTTTCTCGACGACGAGCGATGGACCATCGGCGCCGATGTGCGCGATCAGCTCGCCAACCGCCAGCGTGTCCCCCTCGCCTGCCACGATTGAAAGGACGCCTTCCTGGTCGGACTCGTAGGTCATGTTGGCCTTGTCGGTCTCGATCTCCACCAGCTCCTCGCCACGCTTGACCTGCTCGCCGTCGGCCTTCAGCCAGCGCAGGATCGTGCCCTCCTCCATCGTGTCGGAGAGGCGGGGCATCACCATCTCGGTCATGCGGGCACACCGAGGGTCCGCAGCGCTGCCGCGACCACCTGCGGCTCGTGCGGGTAGGCGACGTCCTCCAGCGGCTTGGAGTAGGGCATCGGCGTGTCGGCCCCCGACACTCGTCGGACGGGCGCGTCGAGGTCGTCGAAGGCCTGTTCTGAGATCAGCGCCGACAGATTGGCGCCGACCCCCCCATGGGGCCAGCCCTCCTCGACGACCACGCAGCGGTTGGTCTTGGCGACCGAGGCGAGGATCGTGTCGAGGTCGAGCGGACGCAGCGTGCGCGGGTCGATCACCTCGGCCTGCACGCCGTGCTCGCTGGCCAGGCGCTCCGCGGCGCGCTGCGCCGTGAGCGCCATCCGCGAGACGCCCACGATGGTCACGTCGCCGCCCTCGCGGCGCACGGCGGCATGGCCGAAGGGCACCAGGTGCTCCTCCCCGTCTCCGCCCGCCTCCCGCGATGGGGGGTCGGGCACCTCGCCGCGCACGCCGTAGAGCGACTCGTGCTCGATGAAGATCACCGGGTTCTCGTCTCGGATCGCGCTCTTCAAGAGGCCCTTCGCGTCGGCGGGGGTGGAGGGCGTGGCGACGAGCAGGCCCGGCACGTGCAGGAACATCGCCTCCAGGCAGTGGGAGTGGGTGGGGCCCAGCTGGTGACCCGCGCCCTGGGGCATCCGCACGACCAGCGGCACGCGCGCCTGGCCGCCGAACATGTAGTGGATGTGCGCGGCGTGGTTGACGATCTGATCGAACGCGAGCAGCGCGAAGTTGACGGTCATCAGCTCGACCACGGGACGCAGCCCGGTCATCGCGGCGCCCACGCCGATCCCCACGAACGTGTTCTCGGAGATCGGGGTGTCGCGCACGCGCCGCTCGCCGAACTCCTCCAGGAGGCCGGCGGTGACCTTGAAGGCGCCGCCGAACACGCCGATGTCCTCGCCCATCAGGATCACGCGCTCGTCGCGCTGGAGCTCCTCGCGCAGCGCCTGGCCCAGCGCCTCGCGGTAGCGCAGCTCGGCCATCAGTGACAGCGCCCCACCATCAGTGATAGCGCCCCTTCACCTGCTCGTCGAGCACGTACACGTTGTCGTACAGCGACTCGGGCTCGGGGAAGGGCGAGCTCTCGGCAAACTGCACCGCGGCGTCCACGCGCGCGATCGCCTGCTCCTCGATCTGCGCGCGCGCGGCTGCGTCCACGACGCCCTCCGCCTCCAGGCGCGCTCCGAACACGGGCAGCGGATCGCGCTCGCGCCAGAGGGTGACCTCCTCCTTGGTGCGGTACTCCTCTGGGTCGGCCATCGAGTGCCCGCGGAAGCGGTAGGTGATCGCCTCCACGAGCATCGGGCAGCGCTCGGAGCGCACCCGCTCCACGGCCTCGCTGACGACCGCGAAGGTGTCGGCCACGTCCATCCCGTCGCAGCGCGTGCCGGGCACCCCCAGGCTCTCGCCCTTGCGCTGCAGGTCGGTGACGGCGGAGTGGCGCTTCAGCGAGGTGCCCATCCCGAACTGGTTGTTGGTCACGAGGAACACCACCGGCAGGCGCCACAGCGCGGCCAGGTTGAGCGTCTCGCCGAAGGTGCCCTGGTTGGAGGCGCCGTCGCCGAACACGCACAGCGTGACCTCCTCCGTCTCGCGGTAGTCGCTGGAGAGCGCGATGCCGGCTGCTATCGGCAGGTTGCCGCCGACGATCCCGTAGCCGCCCATGAAGCGGCGGTCGAGGTCGAACATGTGCATCGAGCCCCCGCGCCCGCCGCAGCAGCCGTCGACGCGCCCGAACAGCTCGGCCATCACCCGCTCTGGCTGTGTGCCGCGCACCAGCGCGTGCCCGTGCGAGCGGTAGGTGGAGATCAGGTAATCCTCCTCCCGCAGCGCCCGCGCGCTGCCGACGATCGTCGCCTCCTCGCCGATCGAGAGGTGCAGGAAGCCGCCGATCTTCGCGCGCGCATACATCTCGCCCGCGCGCTCCTCGAAGCGGCGGATCAGCGTCATCGTCTGCAGCCACTCGCGGGCGCTCTCGGGGTCGGGCAGCGTGCGCTCCATCAATGCTCAACGGTACTCCGCCGGCTGTGGCTCCGCCGGATGTGGGCGGCCCGCCTCATCGGCTCTCCACCGTGCTCCAGCGCGCGAGGAACTCCCGGTCTTCGAGCTGGGAGAGGTCTGCTCGCACCGCCCGCGCGCGCCGCGCTGCGATCTGCGGCTGGCAGTCCCAGAACAGCACCACCTCGCCGCTGTCCACCTCCACGACCTCGATGTGGTCCACGCGGTCGGTGTCCGCCAGCGCGGCCGGCATCCAGCCGCCGCGGCGCACGATCAGGCGGTAGGCGCGGTTGGCCTTCATCGCGCGGGCGCCCCCTGCGCCATGCGCGCCGCCGCAGGCTCCAGAGCGCGCTCGCCGACGAACACCTCCTCACCCACCCGCACCGCGGGAACATCGCTCACCCCGGCCCGGGTGGCGGCGGTGGTGGCTGCGCTCAGCTGCTCGCGCACGGACAGCAGCTGGGCTCCCTTCAGGACCGCTGCCGGGTGCATCTCGCACGCCGCTGCCGCGATCAGCACGTTGTCGATCCGCGCGAGGCTGTGACCGCCGGCGAACGCCTGACGGAAGGCGGCCTGAGCGAACGGCACGGTGCGCCCGATCGACTTGGCATACGTTGCGACCAGCATCGCGGGTTCGCTGTCGAAGGGGAAGTCGGTAGGCCAGCGCAGCGGCTGCAGGCCCAGCTCCTCGGCGCGCCGCTCGATCTCCGCGCGGAAGACCTCCGCCTCGGTCCCGCAGCGGAACGCCTGGAAGGACTCCGCCGCCGGCAACTCGCGGGCAAGCACGGGCTGCCACTCGGCCGGCTGGGGCAGCGTGTGCAGGATGCGCTCGGCGGCGAGGTAGGCAAGCGGGCTGCCCAGGTCGAAATAGAACGTCCCCTCAACCGTGGATGAGCCAGCCGTCGGTCGCACGCCCCGCCTCCATCACGGCCTCCGAGAGGGTGGGGTGGCCGTGGACGATGCGCGCCACCTCGGCGTAGCCGCCCTCCAGCGCGCGCACGTTGACCAGCTCCTGGATCAGCTCCGTGGCGCGGCTGCCGACGATGTGTCCGCCGAGCATCTCGCCGTACTTGCGCTCGCCGACGATCTTCACGAGCCCTGTGCGGTCCCCATACACGGTCCCCCCGCCCACGGCGCCGTAGGGCACCTTGCCGACGACGACGTCATACCCCTGCTCGCGCGCCTGCTCCTCGGTGAGCCCGAAGGAGCCCACGTTGGGCGTGCAGAACGTCGCGCGCGGTATGTCCACGTAGCTGAGTGGGTGCGTGGCGAGCCCGGCGGCGTCCTCGACGGCGATGATGCCCTCCTCGGATGCCTTGTGCGCGAGCGCGGGCCCGGGCACGAGGTCGCCGATCGCATACACCCCCCGCGCGGTGGTGCGCAGCGCGCCGTCCACCTTCACGAGCCCGTTCGGATCCAGCTCCACCCCCGCCTCGGCGAGCCCCAGGGCCTCCACGTCGGCGCCGCGTCCGGCGGCGATCACGAGGTAGTCGACCTCGGCGCTCTCGCCGCCGTGGGTGAAGGTAATCGAGGAGCCAGCGGTGTTCACATCCTCCACCGGCGTTCCCATCGCGACCTGGATGCCCTGGCGCTTGAGGCCCCGTTCCACTAGCCGCGAGATGTCGGCGTCCTCGCTCGGCAGCACCCGGTCGAGCATCTCCAGCAGGATCACCTCGCTGCCCAGGCGCGCATAGCCCGAGGCGATCTCCGCACCGGAGGCGCCCGCTCCCACCACGGCGAGGCGCGCCGGCAGCTCGCTGAGCGCCCACGCCTCTTCGGTGCCGATCACGCGCCCGCCGAACCGCACGCCGGGGATCGCCCGCCGCACCGAGCCCGTCGCCAGGATCACCGTCCCAGCCTGGATCTCGGTGCCGTCGAACTCGCTCCCCAGACGCACGTTGTGAGCGTCGGTGACGGTGCCGCGCGCCTCGATCAGGTCGATCCCGTGCTTCTTGAAGAGCCCATTCACGCCGCCCACGAGCGTCGCGACGACCTTCTCGCGGCGCGCCTGCACCGCGGGGTAGTCGACCTCCACGCCGCCCACCTTCAGGCCGAACTGGTGCGCGTCGCGCACCTCGCTGAGCAGATCGGCCGAGCGCAGCACCGCCTTGGCGGGGATGCACGCGTAGTTCAAGCACCGTCCGCCGACCTTGTCGCTCTCCACCACGGCGGTCTTCATGCCGAGCTGGGCGGCGCGGATCGCCGCCACGTACCCCCCCGGCCCCGCGCCGATCACGATGCAGTCATACGAAGACTCCGCCATCCGGCCTGAGCCTATCGTTCGCCGGCCTGGATGCGCCCCATGACTCGGACGAGCTTCCAGAAGAGCCAACCGCCAAGCCCGATGCTGAGCACGCACAGCCCCGCCGCGAGCAGCGTCGAGGCGACCACCAGCGCCAGCGAGGTGACGATCACCTGGAAGGCGAGCAGCGCCTCGAAGCCCAGCACCGCCCAGTAGCGCTTCTGGCACATGCCACCGGCGAGCGCCACCAGTACTAGCGTCAGGAAGGCCGCGCCGTAGAGCGAGCCGCCGTGGCGGCTGAGTTCGTGCACGCTCGCGGTGCTCACAGCGACGGCCAGCGCCAGCAGCGCCGCGACGGCGATCGCCACCACCAGCGGCGCCGGCCACTCCCCGGGCGCGAGCGGCTGCAGCGCCGCGCGGGCCTGCTCCTCGCGCAGGCCGCGCTCGGCGCGGTCTCCTCGCCCAGAGGGTGGCGCAGCGGCGAGCCGGGCCCCTCTGTCTTTCTCGTCAGGCGTTGGCAACGGCGCCATCCAGTGTCTCGCGCAATGCGCGCGCCTCCAGCTCGGGGTGGGGCGCCTCGGCGATCGCGCGCACCACGGCCACGCGCGTGGCGCCGGCGGCGAGCACCGCCTCCACGTTGCCGGCGTCGATCCCGCCGATCGCGAAGAACGGCCGGGTGGCGTGCTCGGCGGCGTAGCGCACCAGCTCCAGCCCGACGGCCGCGCGTCCCGGCTTGGTGGGCGTGGCGTGTATGGGGCCCACGCCGATGTAGTCGACCAGAGGACCCCCGCCTGACGGTCCGCCGCCGGCCATCGCCGCGTCGATCTCGGCCGGGGCGTGCGTGGAGAGGCCGATCAGCAGATCCTCGCCCACGAGCGCGCGCACCTCGGCGACCGGCATGTCGTCCTGCCCGACGTGCACTCCGTCCGCTCCCGCCGCAAGTGCCACGGCCGGACGGTCGTTGACGAGCAGCAGTACTCCCGCCTGCAGCCGCGCGCACAGCTCCACGGCCCCCCGCACCACAGGGGTGAGCGTGGCGTCATCCATCCGCTTCTCGCGCAGCTGCACCACGTCGACGCCGCCCCTGATGGCCGCGCTCAGCACGTCCGTCAGCTCGCGGCCGCCGGGTCGGGTGTCGCACACCAGATACAGGCGGGCCTTCGAAAGGCGCATGCGGCGGCCATCGGTTGTCTTGTTAATAAGCGACAATATCTTCGCGACGAGTTTTTGCGGCGGCTGATCGGGACTACCTTCGGCTGGCTCGAAACCTGGCACTGACTAGCATGACATCCATGTCCTCACCGGTAGATACGTTAGTCGTGGGCGGCGGCATTATCGGCCTCGCGACGGCTTGGCGTGCGCGGCGGTCCGGGCTGTCGGTGACGCTGCTGGAGCGCCACGGTACCGGCGAGGCGACGTCGCGTGTGGCGGCCGGGATGCTCGCCCCCGTCGCCGAGGTCGAGTTCGGCGAGGCCGGCCGGCGCGTGCTCGACCTGGGACTGCGCTCGGCGGCGCTCTGGCCTAGCTTCGCGGCCGAACTGGAGGAGGCCGCCGGGATCGACGTGGGCCTGCGCCAGACCGGCACGCTGGTGGTGGCGCGCGACGAGGACGAGGCGCACGAGCTGGAGCGCCAGATCGCCTTCCGCGACTCGCTGGAGCTGCGCACCGAGCGTCTGCTGCCAAGCGCCGCGCGTACCTTGGAGCCGGCGCTCGCGCCCACCGTGCGCCTGGCCTTCGCGGCTCCTGAGGACCACTCGGTCGATCCCCGTCTGGTGCTCGCGGCGCTGCGCCGCGCCTGCGAGGTCGAGGGCGTGGAGTTGCGCGAGCACGCGCCCGTGGCGGGGGTCGAGCTCGATGGCGCCGGCGAGCGCGTAATGGGCGTGAGGCTCGAGGACGGCGAGCGCGTCCCCGCTGCCACCGTGGTGCTCGCGGCCGGCGCCTGGACCTCTCAGCTCGAGGGCCTGCCGGCGCACGCGGGCGTCCCCGTGCGCCCCGTGAAGGGCCAGATCCTGCGCCTGCGCGATCCCGCCGGGCCGGGCCTGCTCGGGCGCGTGGTGCGCTTCCACGGCGGCTACCTCGTTCCGCGCGGCGACGGCCGTTATGTTCTCGGCGCGACGATGGAGGAGCGCGGCTTCGAGCTCGCGCCCACCGCGGGCGGCGTGTATGAGCTGCTGCGCGACGCATCCGAGCTGGTGCCGGGCGTCAGCGAGCTCCACATCGAGGAGTTGAACGTGGGCCTGCGCCCCGGCACGCCCGACAACGCCCCCGTGATCGGGCCGGGCGCGCTCGATGGGCTCGTGTGGGCGACGGGTCACCACCGCAACGGCATCCTGCTGGCGCCGCTCACGGCAGAGCTGGTGGCGCGGGAGCTGATTGGGGCGGTGGTCGTCTCGTGATCTTCCTCAACGGCGCCGAGTCGGAGCTGCGCGCGGGCGACACGGTGGCGGACGTGCTGGTCGGCATGGGCCTGGCGCCCGATGCGAAAGGCATCGCAGTGGCCGTCGATGACGGCGTCGTGCCGCGCGGCGAGTGGCGGGACTTCGCGCTGCCCGAGGACTCGCGGGTGGAGGTGCTGACGGCCATGCAGGGCGGATGAGCAAGGACCTCCTCATCGCCGGGCGCACGCTGCGCTCGCGCCTGCTGCTCGGCACGGGAGGCTTCCCCTCGCTGGAGCTGCTGGACGAGGCGGTCCGGGCGAGCGGCAGCGAACTCGTGACGGTGGCGCTGCGGCGCGTCGATCCGTCCGCGCGCGGCTCGCTCGTGGATGTGCTCGCGGCCGCGGGGGTGCAGCTGCTGCCCAACACCGCCGGCTGCCACACCGCGCGCGACGCGGTCCTCACCGCGGAGCTCGCGCGCGAGGCGTTCCATACCGATTGGATCAAGCTGGAGGTGATCGGCGACGAGGACACGCTGCTGCCCGACGCCCCCGAGCTGCTGCTGGCGGCAGAGCGGCTGGTGGATGCCGGCTTCGTGGTACTCCCCTACACCACCGACGACCCCGTGCTGGCGCGCCGCCTTCAGGATCTGGGGTGCGCCGCGGTGATGCCCCTCGGCGCGCCGATCGGCAGCGGCATGGGTATCCGCAACCCCTACAACCTGGCACTGCTGCGCGAGGCGGTGAGCGTTCCGGTGGTGCTCGATGCGGGCATCGGCACGGCATCCGACGCGGCGCTCGCGATGGAGCTGGGCTGCGACGCCGTGATGGCCGCCTCAGCCGTCGCGCGCGCGCAGGATCCCGTGCGCATGGCCCACGCGATGCGCCTGGCCGTCGAGGCTGGGCGCGCGGCGGCCACCGCGGGACGCATCCCGCGGCGCACCTACGCCACGGCCTCCACGCCCGACATGGGCCGTGCGGAGTTCAGCTGACGACTTCGATGGTGCCGTTCATCGAGACGGGGTGGTTCGTGCAGAGGTAGTGGATAACCCCGGCCTTGGTGGCCTTGAATTCGAACGTCCCGCCTTCGCCGAAGTTCTTCGAGGCGAATGATTGGGAGCCAGCCCCACCACCCCCCCCCTTGCTCGTAACGTTGTGCTGCACGGGGTCGTAGTTGGTCCACTTGATCGTGCTCCCGACCTTGACCTTGAGCGCGTCGGGGTTGATCGCGATGTTGCGGTATTCGATCTGCACGACCCCGCTCTGCACCGGCGCGGAGGCCGGCGGCGCGGCGTACTTGGGGGTGGTGGAGGCGGGCTGCAGGCCGCCGCTCGAGCTCTTGCTGGCGGTGGTGCTCTTGGAGGAGATCACAGCGGTGCTGGTCTTGCCGCCGATCGTGACGGTGGTGGTTTCGGCCGTGCTGCTCCCGCCCGAGCCGCAGCCGGCGGCGAGCGCGAGCAGGAGCGCGGCTGCGGCACCGGCGCAGATTCCTCGCCTCACGCGGATCCCTCGCCTCATCGTGGATAACCCTAACCTAGACTGACGCCTCGATGACGCGCCACTTCCTCACCGGCAACGAGCTGACGGCCGGCGAGCTCGACGCGCTGCTCGCGCGCGCGGCGGAGCTGAAGGCCGCGCCGCTCGCCTCCCGGGCGCTGGCGGGGCGCAGCGTGGCGCTGATCTTCCAGCGCCCCTCCACGCGCACGCGCGTGTCCTTCGAGGTGGGGGTCCACGAGCTGGGCGGGCACCCGCTGGTGCTGCGCCCCGAGGAGCTCCAACTCGCGCGCGGCGAGTCACCGCGCGATACCGCGCTCGTGCTCTCCCGCCACGTGGCGGCGGTGGGCGTGCGCACGGGGTCCCACGAGCTGCTGGAGGAACTGGCCGAACACGCCTCGATCCCCATCTTCAACATGCTCACCGCGCAGCACCACCCCTGCCAGCCGCTGGCCGATCTGCTGACGGTGCGCGAGCGCTTCGGCTCGCTGGAGGGCCTGCGCTTGGCGTACGTGGGCGATGGCAACAACGTCGCGCGCTCGCTCGCGCTGCTCGGCGCGCTCGCGGGGGTGCACGTAGCCGTGGCCTCCCCCGCGGGCTATGCGCTCGACCCGGCGACGGTACCCCTGTCCCCCGCGGCGCGCGGGGGGCTCACGGTGCACGAGGACCCGCGCGAGGCGGTGGCGGGCGCGCACGTTCTCTACACAGATGTGTGGGTCTCGATGGGCGACGAGGAGACAGCCGCGGAGCGCCGCCGGGCGCTCGAGCCCTACCGCGTGGATGGGGCGCTGCTCGCCGGCGCGGACCCCGATGCGATCGTCCTGCACTGCCTCCCGGCGCACCCGGGTGAGGAGATCTCCGAGGAGCTCCTCTACGGCCCGCGCCAGCGCATCTGGGATCAGGCCGAGAATCGCCGCCACGCGAAGATGGCGCTTTTGGAGCTGCTGGTCGGCGCGGATTGACCCGACTCCGCGATCGGCGTCACGGGCTGCCATGCTGAGCTCATGAAGCCCGAGGCCCAAGCGGTTGCCGAG
>JBIOES010000058.1:0-12150 GCA_044446265.1 Solirubrobacterales bacterium | reverse complement strand
GCATCTCGAGGACGCGGCCGTGACGCTTCCGGCGGGTATGGTCGTCTCTCCCTCCGTCGCCAATGGGCTGCAGGCCTGCACGCCCCCGCAGATCGGGTTGAGCAACGGCGACGAGCCAGCGTGCCCTGATGCGTCGAAGATCGGCGAAGTGGAGATAACGACACCCCTACTCGAACATCCACTGCGCGGGTCGGTGTACGTCGCGCAGCAGGATAACAATCCTTTCGGAGCACTGCTCGCGATCTATCTGACTGCCGAGGCAAACGGGGCTCTCGTCAAGCTCGCCGGGCACATTGAAGCCAATCCGACCACAGGGCAGCTCACGACACGGTTCGACGATAACCCACAGCTTCCGTTCAGCGAGCTGAGGATGAGCTTCTTTGGTGGTCCCCGGGCTGCGCTGGTGACACCCAGTGCGTGCGGCAGCTACGCGTCCAGCGCGTACTTCACAGGCTGGAGCCGAGCTGTGGTGACGCCCCCAGTCGAAGCGTTCCCGATCGCCAATGGGTGTGCGCATGGGTTTTCGCCCTCTTTTACAGCTGGCTCCACAGACACGCAGGCGGGCGCATTCAGCCCGTTCTCGGTCATGCTTTCGCGGCCAGATGGGGATCAGACGCTCGGCGGAGTTTCTGTGACCATGCCGCCAGGACTGTTGGGGATGCTTTCGCGGGTGGCACTCTGTCCCGAGTTCCTGGCTGCGCAGGGCGCGTGTCCGCCGTCGAGTCTGATCGGGCACGCCACGGCTGTGGCAGGGCCAGGGCTCTACCCGGTGACCGTTGGTGGTGGTGAAGTTTTCCTGACAGGCCCCTACCGAGGGGCACCGTTTGGGCTGTCGATTGTGGTGCCGGCGGTGGCGGGGCCGTTTAATCTTGGGTTCGTGCGGGTCCGTGCGGCAATCTTTGTGGATCCTCATACGGCACAGATCACGATCGTCAGCGATCCGCTGCCCACGATCATACAAGGCATTCCGTTACAGGTTAGGTCGGTCAACGTCACGGTGGATCGCCGAGAATTCGTGTTCAACCCGACCTCGTGCGCACCGCTGGCGGTGACTGGGATGATCACTGGTGCCCGGGGGGCCGGCGCAGCGGTGTCCAGCCATTTCCAGGTCGTTAACTGCGGGTCGTTGCCTTTCCATCCGACGTTCACAGTGTCTACGCTGGGTGCCACGAGCAAGGCTCGCGGCGCCAGTCTCGATGTTAAGGTGACCTCCGGCACGGGCCAGGCCAACAGCGGCCGGGTCGTCGCTCAGTTGCCCAGGCAGCTCCCGGCGCGACTGACGACGTTGCAGAAGGCGTGCCCGGAAGCGACCTTTGTGCAGAACCCCGCCGTGTGCCCCGCGGCGTCGGTGGTTGGGACAGCGAGAGGGGTGACGCCCGTTCTGAACGAACCGGTGGTGGGCCCCGCCTACCTGGTCTCCCACGGAGGCGCAGCGTTCCCAGACCTTGTTGCGATCCTCCAGGCCCAGGGCGTCAGACTGGACCTGGTCGGTAACACCAACATCAAAGGTCCGATCACGACCAGCACGTTCGCGTCAGTGCCCGACGCGCCGATCTCGAGCTTCGAGCTGAAGCTCCCCGAGGGCTCCCATTCCGCGCTCACGACTAACCTATCCGCCAAGGCCCACGGCAACCTCTGTGCCTCCAGGCTCACGATGCCCACCATTATCACCGGGCAGAACGGCGCGACCATAAACCAGAATACCCATATAGAAGTAGAAGGTTGTTCTGATACCATTTCTGTTGTTTCCAGGCATGTAAAGGACCATACGCTGACACTTGGGGTCTTGGTTCCGACCGCGGGCAGGCTAACCGCTCGTGGGGAAGATCTTTCCATAGCCTCTGAAGCGAGCAATGGGCGTGAAGAAGTGAGGGTCACGCTCCACGCCACACAGCTCGGGAAGTTCGCCACTGAGGTGAGCCTGACATTCACTCCCAGCACAGGTAAGGATCGCAAGAAGCTCGTCAAGTCTCTGCGGGTCTCTTTTCGCTAGCCAGATCATGCATGAAGCGGTCGTGCCCTTCGCTGAGCGCGCGCAGCCGTTAGTGAAGGTGTGCGCTGGCGGGCGCATCCGCCGTCGGGCGCCCTGCCAAGGGAACGGTCAGCCGCACGGTGGTGCCCTGGCCCGGCGCGGGCGACAGCTCCAGCTCGCCCCCCACCAGCTCCGCGCGCTCGCGCATCCCGGAGAGCCCAAATCCGCCCTGCAACCCGTCGCCGCGCGGTCCCAGAGGAGCACCATTGGCTGGCAGCCCCTGCCCGTCGTCGGTCACCGCGACGCGGATCGCGCCCTCGTCGCTCCTCACGCTGACCACCGCCTGCGTGGCCTTGGCGTGGCGCGAGACGTTGGTGAGTGCCTCCTGCACGACGCGGTAAACGGTGCTCTCGAGCTCTGCGTCCAGCCGCTCCTCGGGACCGAGGTCGAGGTCGATCTCGGTTTGCACGTCCAGGCCGTCGATCGCCTGGGCGCGGCGAGCGAGCGCCTCCAGGGCGGGCACCAAGCCGAGGTCGTCGAGCGCCGCGGGCCGCAGCTCGGTGATCAGGTGGCGCAGGCCCTCGATCTCGTTGCCCAGGCCCTCCAGCACGTCGCCCACCGCGTCGTGCAGAGCCGAGTCGTCGCGCAGGTCGCGCGCGTTGGCGAGCTTCAGGCGCAGCGCGCCGAGGCCCTGGACGGTCTCGTCGTGGATCTCGCGCGCCCAGCGGGTGCGCTCGCGCTCGCGCGCCTCCATGCCGTAGCGCAGCCGTTCGATCTCCACCGAGCGCTCTGCCGCCAGGCGCTGGGTGACGCTCGCCGCGAAGGCGTGCAGGGCGCGGCGGTCGGGCTCGCGGAAGGTGCCGTCCTCGCGCAGCGCGATCACCAGCCCGCCGCCGTGGCCCTCCATCTTCAGCGGCTCCACGAGCACGCTGCGCGCTTCGAAGCCGAGCTCGTGCAGCCAGCCGGCTTCGTGCCCGCGGGGGCGCTCCAGCGCGAGCGCCTCGCCGGCGCTGTACAGGGCGCCCAGCGCGCTGCCCTCCACGGGCAGGATGCGCACCCGCGGGGAGCTCCGGCCGCTGGCGGCCGCCACGCGCAGCTCGCCGCGCTCCTCGATCACCATCAGCAGCGTGCCCGCGTCGAGCAGCGCCAGGCCGCGATCGGCCATCAGGCGCAGCAGCCACAGCTCAGAGCCGGAGAGCATTGGCGGGGCCTCTTGGGATGTCGCCCCCTGAGGGGGGGGACGAGGGTGTCAGGCGCGGACCATCAGGTCTCTGGAGCATCCTTGAAACCTAGTGGACCGCTCGGCAGCGACGTGTTCCCCGCCGGCTCCTGACTTGCCGCCGCGCGCGCCGCGGCGAGCAGCTGCTTGGCGGTGAGGCCCTCGCGCCAGGTGGCGATGCCCACCGCCACGCGCAATGCCCTGCGCTCGCCCTGGACCTCGATCTTGATCGCGCGCAGGCGCGCAAGGGTGCGCCTGGCGACCACCTCGCCGCGGGTGCCGTCGGCGCCGGGGAGCACCACCGCGAACTCCCGCTCGCGCGGGTGCCCAACGCGGTCGAAACGGCGATACTCGCGGCGCAGGGCCACGCCCACGTAGGCGAGCGCCTGCTCGGTCAGCTCGCGTCCGTGGGCGCGCTCGATCGTG
The DNA here is from genome assembly GCA_044446265.1 of Solirubrobacterales bacterium. Taxonomy (GTDB): domain Bacteria; phylum Actinomycetota; class Thermoleophilia; order Solirubrobacterales; family Solirubrobacteraceae; genus Palsa-744. Next base: position 8,533 of record JBIOES010000058.1, on the reverse strand, counting down.
CGCAGATCCTCGAGCCCCACCAGCAGGCAGCTGAGGGGGGTGTGATAGCGCTCGGCGCGGCCGATCTCCTCCTCCACGCGGTCTGTGAGCGCGTCTGTGGCCAGGCACTCGCCGGCGCCGCGGGAGGGCCGGTCGGGGTGCTGGTTGTCGGCGGCAGCCATGCCTTTGGACACAGGAGGTAAAGCGCGTTGATCCTTGCGCCACCTCACAGGATATCGATTGGGGCTGCATTGTTCGAGCCGCCAAGCCATCCGTCGCCGCTCGCTGATACACCTGCACGTGTGTTGAAGGAGCTCTCAGTCGAGAACCTGCTGCTGATCGAGCGCGCGCAGCTCACGCTCGCTCCCGGCCTGAATGTGCTCACCGGCGAGACCGGAGCAGGCAAGACGGTGCTTGCGCACGCGCTGGATCTCCTGCTGGGAGGGCGTCCGCGTGCGGGGATCGTGCGCCCCGGCGCCGCCGAGGCGTATGTGGAGGGCGTCTTCACGCTGCCCCCCGAGCTCCAGGACGAGCGCGGCGAGCGACTGCCAGTAGATGCCGAGGAAGTTGTGCTGGCGCGGCGCGTGGGGGCCGATGGGCGCACGCGCGCATACCTCAACGGCCGGGTGGCCGCCGTGGGCGACCTGCGCGCGCTGGGCGAGCGTCTGGTGGCGTTCTACGGCCAGCACGAGCACCGCAAGCTCATTGTGGGCGCCGCGCAGCTGCAGATCCTCGATGACTTCTGCGGCCCTGCGCAGGCTGCGCGCTTGGCGCAGTGCGCGCAGGCCCACCACGAGCTGCGGCGCTTGGAGGAGGAGCTCGAGGGTCTGCGCGCGCTGGCCGACGCCCGCGAGCGCGAGCTCGACCTGCTCGAGCACGAGCTCGCCGAGATCGACTCCGCCGCGCCCGAGGAGGGCGAGGACGAGCGCCTGCTCGGCGTCCGTGAGCGCCTGCGCCGGCTCGACGCGCTGCGCCTGGCAGCCGGTGTGGGCGCCGAGGCCCTGAACCCTGAGTCCGCCGAAGCTCCCGGTGCGCTCGCGCTGCTGGCCGAGGTCTGCGCGCGCCTGGACGGGGTGGCTGGAGTGGACCCGAAGCTCGACGCCCTCGCCGAGCGCTGCCGCTCGCTGGCGATCGAAGCGGGGGACCTCGCGGGCGGACTGCGCGACTATGGCCGGTCGCTGGATGGGGAGGAGGGCTCGTTGGGGCAGATCGAAGAGCGCCTGCAGCTGCTCGAGCGCCTGCAACGCAAGCACGGGGGCACCATTGCGGCCGTCCTGAAGCACGCCGCCGGGGCCCGTGCGCGCCGCGAGGAGCTGCTGGGGGCGGAGGTTGCGTTCGCGCGCTGCACAGAGCGCCTGAGCGCGGCGCGGGGGGTGTTCGAGGAGCACGTCCAGGCGCTGCGCGCCGCCCGCCTGGAGGCGGCGCCACGCCTCACCGAGGCCGTCACCGAGCAGCTCGCGGCGCTGGCAATGGGGGAGGCCACCTTCGCGGTCGAGCTCTCCCCGCGCGAGGGCGGCCCGGGCGGCGCCGACGCCGTCGAGCTGTCGATCGCCCCCAACCCCGGCGTGGCCGCCGGCCCGCTGCGCGATATCGCCTCGGGGGGCGAGCTCTCGCGCGTGATGCTGGCATTGATGAGCGTCGCCAACGCGGGCTCCGAGGCTGCGCTGGTGTTCGACGAGGTCGATGCGGGCATCGGGGGGCACACCGCGCGCACCGTGGGCGAGCGCCTGCGCGAGCTGGCCGAGGCGCGCCAGGTGATCTGCATCACCCACCTGCCTCAGATCGCCTCGCTGGCGCAGCGGCACTTCGCGATCGTCAAGGACACCGCCGCGGACCCCACGCGCGCCTCGGTACTCCAGCTCGGGGAGAGCCAGACGGTGGCGGAGCTGGTGCGGATGCTGGGCGCCCCCGAGGACGACGCCTCGGCCCGTAAGCACGCCCGAGGGCTGAGAAGGGCGGCCTGAGAACGTCCGAGCGGTTACCCTCGCTGTAATGGCCGTCACCCAGCAGTCGCCGAGCGCGCTTGCAGCGGCACCACCGGCGATGCGCACCGTGAGCGGATCGGTGCGTCTGGGGCGCAAGACGAAGGTGATGGTCAAGCGTCTCCTCCATGGCGAGATCGCGGTCATCGACCACCTGGACATCGACAGGGTCTCGGCCGAGGAGCTCATCTCCGCGGGCGCGGCGGCGGTGCTGAACTGCAGGGCGTCCACCAGCGGCTCCTACCCGAACCTGGGCCCGCAGCTGCTGGTGGAGGCCGGTGTGCTGCTCGTCGATCTGCCCGACGACGCGCTCTTCGCCGCGCTCTCCGAGGGTGACGCCGTGACCGTGCGGGCCGGTGTCGAGGGTGGCGAAGTGCTCCACAAGGGCAGGGCGCTCGCGCGCGGCAGAGTGCTCGACGCGGCCACCGTGCGCGCCGAGACGGAGGCGCGCCGGCGCGAGATCGGGGAGGCGCTCGAGCGCTTCGCGCACAACACGATCGAGCACATGCGCGAGGAGCGCGAGCTCTTGGCCGGCAAGATCGAGATGCCGCGCTTCGCCACCGACTTCCGCGATCGCCCCGCGCTGGTGGTGGTACGCGGGGTAGATCACCAGCGCGACCTGCGGGCGCTGCGGCCGTTCATCCGCGACGTGCATCCGGTGCTGGTCGCCGTCGATGGGGCCGCCGATGCGCTGCTCGAAGTGGGTCTGAGCCCCGACATGATCGTCGGCGACATGGACTCCGCGAGCGAGCCCACGCTGCTCGCCGCCGTGGTCGCCGGCGCGGAGCTCGTGGTGCACTCCTACCCCGATGGGCGCGCCCCCGGGCGCCACCGCCTGGAGAGCCTGGATCTCCCCTTCAAGCTCGTTCCGGCGCCGGGCACGAGCCAGGACGTGGCGATGCTGATCGCGGCCGAGAAGGGCGCCCGCCTGATCGTCTCGGTGGGCTCTCAGTTCAACCTCGTGGAGTTCCTGGATCGCAACCGCAGGGGCATGTCCTCCACCTTCCTCACGCGCCTGCGCATCGGCGAGATCCTGGTCGACGCCAAGGGCGTGAGCAGGCTGTACCGCCCGCAGCCGGGGCTCACGCCCCTCCTGCTGGTGCTCCTCGCGGGGCTGGTGGCGATGGTGGCGGTGGTGTGGTTGACCCCGGCGCTGCGCGACGTGGTCGATCTGCTGTGGCTGAAACTGCAGCTGCTGGCCGGCTGAACCTCATAACGATGTTCGACTACCGCTACCACGCGCTCTCACTGGCGGCCGTCCTGCTCGCCCTGGCGGTGGGGGTGCTGATCGGGGTCGCGATCGGCGACTCCAACCTCGTCTCCTCCGCCAAGAACGGCGTCGTGCGCGACCTCAGCTCGGAAGTCAATGGAGCCAACCGGCAGGCCGCCCAGCTGCGCGCCCAGCTCTCCAGCGAGGAAGCCGTGGGGAACGACCTCTCGGAGATCGCGGTGCACGGCCTCTTGAACGGCCGCCGCATCGGCCTCGTGTTCCTGGGCGGCTCATCCGATCAGATCGACGGCCTGGTGCGCGACGCCGTAACCCAGGCCGGGGGAAACCTCGTGACGGTCGCGGCGGTGCACGAGCCGCTGGACCTGGGCGGCCTCGCGCACGAGGCCCTCGGCACACCCTATGCCGCGCTCGGAGCGCAGCCGGGCCTCGTCCGCCACTTCGGAGTGAGGATCGCCAGGCAGCTGGTGGGCGGCGACCACAGGCTCCTGGCCCGCGTCCAGGGGAAGCTCCTGAGCTCCTTCGACGGCCAGCTCGAAGGACTCGAAGGGCTCGTCGTCGTGCGCGGCGAGCCCGAAGGCATGACACCCGAAGAGGCCAGGGTGACCGGCGAATTCGAGGCGGCGCTGATCGAAGGCACGACCACCGCAAGGGTACCGACGGTGGGAGTCGAGCTGAGCTCCACCAACCCCTCGCAGATCACCTGGTACAAGAGCCGGGACATCTCGAGCGTCGACGACCTCGACCTGCTCGCGGGGCGCGTCGCGCTGGCGTTCACGCTGGCGGGCGCCCACGGCGCCTACGGAGAAAAGTCGACCGCCGAATCCGGGCTCCTGCCGCGGGTGGCCGGTGGCACCTCGCTGCCGTGAGCCTCCTGCGTCCGGCGTGGCGCCGCGACCTGTCCTCTCAGGTGTCATGGGCGCTGTGCCCTGTCCGCCTGCGCCGCTAGGTTCGCAGGCGTGCACGCGCTGCCCCTTCTGCTCGCGTCAGCGACGGCCGTGCCGATGGCGCCGATCGTCCTGCGCACGCTCCGCGAGGGTGGGCACACGCGGCTCAACTACCGCGGCCGGGCGCTCCCGCTCCCGCTTGGCGTGCTGATCCTCGCGGCGGCGCTGAGCGCGCTGATCCCGCTGGTGACGATCGAACGTATCGCGAGCGTCGAGGTACTCCAGCCGGAGGTTCTCGTGGTCCTGGCCTACGCATCCGGCGTGGCCTGTCTGGGCTTGGTCGATGATGCCTACGGCGCGAGGGACAACGGTGAACCCGCCCCCCGCGGCTGGCGCGGGCACGCGCGCGCGGTGCGTCGCGGCGAGCTCTCCACCGGCGCGCTGAAGGCGGGCGGCTCGCTGGGGCTGGCGCTGTTGGTGATGAGTTTCGCCGAGCGCTCCTCTGGAAGGTGGCTGCTGGCCAGCGCGGTGCTCGTGCTCGCAACGAATCTCTTCAACCTCCTCGATCTGCGTCCGGGGCGCGCGATCAAGGCGTTCGTGCTGCTCGGCGCGGGTCTCATCGCCGGCTCGGGCGAATTGCGACCGCTGTGGGCGCTCGGTCTGTTCGCCGGCCCGGCGCTCGTCGCGGGCGCGTATGACCTGCGCGAGCGCGCGATGCTCGGGGACACCGGCGCGAACCTGATCGGCGGGCTCGCGGGTCTGTGGATCGTGCTCACGCTCTCGGCCACGGGCCAGGCGATCGCGCTGGCGCTGCTGCTCGTCATCACGGTGTATGGGGAGTTCCGCTCGATCTCCGCGCTCGTGGAAAAGACTCCGGGGGTGCGCTGGCTAGACTCCGTGGGCAGGCCCTCATGATCCCGCACTCGCCCGAGCGTCACATCGAGACCAACCCCAAGACCCGGTTCATCTTCGTGACCGGCGGCGTGGTGTCATCGCTCGGCAAGGGGATCGCGGCGGCCTCGATCGGGCGCCTGCTCGTCGCGCGGGGTCTGAGCGTGGGGCTGCAGAAGTTCGACCCCTACATCAACGTCGACCCGGGCACCATGTCGCCTTACCAGCACGGTGAGGTGTTCGTGACCGAGGATGGCGCGGAGACCGATCTCGACCTCGGCCACTATGAGCGCTTCACCGATGTGAACACCAGCCGCGCCTCCAACGTGACCGCGGGCGGGATCTACAACACGGTAATCCGGCGCGAGCGGCGCGGGGACTACCTGGGGGGGACCGTCCAGGTGGTGCCCCACATCACCGACGAGATCAAGCAGCGGATCGTGCTGATCGCGCAGTCCACCGACGTGGACTTCGTGATCACCGAGATCGGCGGCACGGTGGGCGACATCGAGTCGCTGCCCTTCCTGGAGGCGATCCGCCAGTTCCCGGTGGACGTGGGCCGGCGGCGCTGCATGTTCATCCATTTGACCCTCGTCCCCTACATCGGCCACGCCGGTGAGCTGAAGACCAAGCCCACCCAGCACTCCGTCAACGAGCTGCGCCGCATCGGCATCGCCCCGGACATGCTGATGTGCCGCTCGGAGGGCTCGCTCTCCCAGGAGATCCGCAAGAAGATCGCACTATTCGCCAGCCTGCCCACGACGGCGATCGTCTCCGCCTGCGACGTGGACAACATCTACAAGGTTCCGCTCGTCTTTCGCGAACAGGGCGTCGACGACTTCATCCTCGACCACTTCGGCATGGAGGCCGGCGAACCGGATCTGTCGAGCTGGCAGGAGCCGATCGAGCGGGCCGAGCACGCCGGCCGATCTTCGAGCGGGCGCACGGTGCGGATCGCCCTCGTGGGAAAGTACGTCGAGCTGGAGGACGCCTACCTTTCGGTCTCCGAGGCGCTGCGCCACGCCGCCGCTCTGCGGGACAGCGGGGTGCAGATCGACTGGGTGGACTCCGAACGGCTCGAGGAGGGAGCGAGCGCGGAGGACCCCGAGGCCGGCGCGCGCGCGCGGGAACTGCTGCATCGCGCCGATGGCATCCTGATCCCCGGCGGCTTCGGCGGGCGCGGGATCGAGGGCAAGATCGTCGCGGCCCGGATCGCTCGCGAGGAGCGCATCCCCTATCTGGGCATCTGCCTGGGGATGCAGATCGCGGTGGCCGAGTTCGCCCGCCACATGGCGGGCATGGAGGGAGCCAACTCGACCGAGTTCGACCTCGAGACGCCCTACCCCGTGATCGATCTGCTGCCCGAGCAGAAGGAGGTGGCCGACCTCGGCGGCACGATGCGCCTGGGGGCCGACCCGATCAAGCTGCACGCAGGTTCCAGGGCGCGCGAGATCTACGGGGAGGCGGTCATCTACGAGCGCCACCGCCACCGCTACGAGGTCAACAACCTGCTGCGCAAGCGTCTCACCGACCTGCCGGCGGGTGCGGGGCCCGGGCTGCGCGTCTCCGGCACATCTCCCGACGAGCGCCTCGTGGAGGTCATCGAGCTGGACGACCACCCGTTCTTCGTCGCCTCGCAGTTTCACCCCGAGTTCAAGTCCCGCCCCGAGCGCCCAGCGCCGCTGTTCAGGGGGTTCGTCGCGGCCGCCCTAGAGCGCGCGGGCGGCGAGGACGAGGACGAGAGCGAGGGCTCGGCGATCGCGAGAGCCGGCGCATCTGAAGGCGAGGGCATGGATGGCGACGTGGCGCCCGAGGCCCATGACACTCGTGCAGCAACCAGTCACGGTTAGCGCTCTCGCCCGCCCCCGGCTTGGCGATCGCGAGCGACGCGGTCTGGGCGAGCTGTTCGTGGAGCTGTGCCGAATCGAGAGCCCCTCCGGGCGCGAGCGAGCGTGCGCGGCGCGGGTGAGGGCGGAGCTGCGCGAGCTCGGGCTCGAGGTCCAGGAGGACGGCGCGGGCGCCGAGGCCGGCTCTGAGTGCGGCAACCTGCTGGCTCGCATCCCCGCTCGGGAGAGAATCCACGAGCGCGCAGGCGGTGAGGGCACGAGTTTGGGCGCCGAGGGCCGTCGGAGGCCGTGCCTGCTCCTGTGCGCCCATCTGGACACCGTCCCCCCGCAGGCGCCGGTGGAGCCGGTGCTGGTGGACGGCGGCTGGGAGAACGCCAACGAGGGCATCCTGGGCGCCGACAACAAGGCGGCCGTGGCCGTGCTGCTGGCGCTGGCTCGCCGCGTGGTCTCGGAGGGCGCGCCGGTGGACATCGAGCTGCTGTTCACCGTCTGCGAGGAGCGCTCGCTGGCGGGGGCTCGCACGCTGGAGGAGGGACGCCTGCGCAGCGACTTCGGATACGTCTTCGACCACGCTTCGCCGATCGGCGAGGTGGTGCTGGCCTCGCCCTGCCACTTTCGCCTGGAGGCGACCTTCCGCGGCGTCGCGGCGCACGCGGGGGTACGTCCCGAGGAGGGCAGCAGCGCGATCCTGGCGGCGGCGCGGGCGGTGGCGGACATGCCGCTGGGGCGCCTGGACGGGGAGACGACCGCGAACGTGGGGACGATCCACGGAGGGAGCGCCATCAACGTGGTGCCCGAGCGCTGCTCGTTCACCGCGGAGGTGCGCAGCCTGCGTGAGGAGGCGGCCGAGGCGGCGGTCGCGGAAATCGTGGATTGCGTGCACGAGGCGGCGAACCTGCCCGACTGCGATTGCGACGTGGATGTGAGCGTGCAGCGGAGCTTCTCCGCGTACAGCACTCCCGCGAGCGCTCCCGCGGTGGACGCCGCCGAGCGTGCGCTACGGGGCTGCGGCTACACGCCGGTCGGGATCAGCAGCGGGGGAGCCTCCGACGCCAACGCGCTGATCGCCAAGGGCCTGACGGTAGTGAACCTGGCCAACGGCACCGAGCGCCCGCACGAGCCCGGCGAGCGGGTGAGCGTGGCTGCGCTGGAGGGCATGCTCGAAGTCGCGCTCGCGTTGCCCGCCGCGGTGGCAGCTCAATTTGACAGCGCCACGCGATAGCTTCCCGCGCCGATGCTGAAGCTGCGCCGCGCAACCGTCGTGAAAGCCCACCCGGTGGAGGGCCCCGAGCAGGAGCTCGCGGTCACGCTCGTGGACGCCCCTGGGGCGAACTCCGGAACAGGCGCGCGGGCCGCCGTCGCCGACGTGCGCCTGGTGGGCACCGCGGAGGTGGGCGACGAGCTGGTGGTGAACGTGCAGGCGCGCGACCTCGGCTTGGGCTCGGGCGGGTTCGACATCGTCCACGTCAACCTCACACGTGGTCTCTCGGGGGAGGAAGATCAGAGTCCCGCCCGCCCGCACGTGATGAAGCTCAACTACACGAGCCTCCAGCACGCGGTGCTGCCGGTGGAGGACGAGCGCGTGCAGCTGCCGCTGCGGCGCCCGGTGGGAGTGCTCGCCCTGCACGGCCAGCTGGCCCCCGTGGCATGGGCCTTCGCTCAGGCCGCCCCGGGGCGGAGGCTGGGGTATGTGCAGAGCGCGGGGGGCGCCTTGCCGGG